>CP007628.2:340190-680380 GCA_000688775.2 Streptococcus sp. VT 162 | reverse complement strand
CTGGTCCTTTAGGTGTGAAGTGAACTGTAGCATTTTGTGTTTCACCTTGAAGACCAGTTGTTTCTTTCTTTTCACCTTGAGGTGGATAAGTACGACGAACCAACATATCCTCTACTTCACCACTAAATGCCATCCCGGTAGGCTTCTCAATATCACCTGCATTAGTCGCAATACGCACACGCATTCCAAGTTGGTCAACTAATCCACCACTAAGACTCGGAATTGCATTAAATGTTAAAGTGTGATCTCCATTAGCAGTTATTTCTTTAACTACACTGCCTTCATTATCATCAAATTTCCCGTTATTATTGAAGTCCACCCATGCTTTGACATATGCTTTAGCATTACCATTTGGATTAGCCTTAATCTTAAGAGTATAAGTGCCATTCTTAGCTTTATTTAAATCCAAGAGGTCGTTAGTATTGCTATATTGATCAGCAGTTAGCAATTGCTGTGAACCTTCATCTGAAACATCCTCACGATCATCAGAAGTCCAGTTATTTTTAGAATCCACATCGATATCTGCTTCTGTAGAACCTAAGTAAGGTTGCTTTATTTGAGCATTTGTTATCGAATCGCGTGTAGAGATAGTATGGTGAGCTTCACCGTAACTTTCTGGCGCATCACCACCATCAACTACCAAGAATCCCATCATAAGTGCCTGTTGCCCTGCGGTCGCAACATAAAAACCTACCTCAGAAGCCCCACGGGTCATTACAACTGGCACTGCTTTACTTGCTGAAACTATTGGTCCAAATACTTGACTACCTAGACCACCTGTAACTGTATCAGGACTCAAAAACTTATTCCAATCGACAGTCTTATCTTTTAGGATTAGTAGACCACCTCTTGTTGTCTTGTCAGCCTGCTTAACAAGTTCTTCGGTCGTAACAGTGTAAGGACCTTTTGCACGAGGACCTTTCATCCATTCTCCTACGTATTCCCAACCTTCACCGTTAGTGGTAAAAATACCATATTCACCAGGGTTAGCATCTTCTCCATCAGCCATAACAACTGCTGGTTTTACTTTTTTACCACGATAAGTGGCTTCTATTTTAAATTTAACCCCCCAGTTTACACCATCAACTGGTACGATAATTTGTGTTTTATGGCCTTTTGTATCAAAACCTTGTCCACCAATAGTACTCCATTTATCTTGAGGTTGACCTGATACGGGAGGTGGAGTTTTTCCATAATCTTTCCAATTTTTTAAATAATTGTTTGTTGCATTTGGATCATAAGTTCCAGCAGATGAAGTTCCTTCAACCCGTTTTTTATAGATTTCAGTTGATTGAAATGGTTTGAGCTCTGTAACGGTAAGTGTCACTACATAGCCAGGCGAAATTTCCTTCGTATAAGTAGTTCCAATCTTAAACCCTCCCTGAGGATCTAAGTTTTTCAAGCTTGCTGTATCAGAGAAATCAATCCAGTTAATTTGTTTTGCTAATTGGGTACTTTCTTTCTTCTCTGATTCAGACAATTCTGGTTTAGATGTACGTGGTACAGGAGTCGCATCGTCCGCACCTGCATAACTAGCTGGTGCAACTGTAGTTGCCTGTGTGTCACGACGTACTCTACGAGAACGTGTAGATTGTTCAGTAGCACTAGACGTCTCAGTAGGCTCAGCAATTATTGGAGCAACTGCAGTTTCTGGTTTAGCACTCTCTGTAGATTTATCTTCTGGAGAAGTAACTGGTTTCTCAACAGAAGGTTGAGGCGTTTCAGAAACAATTAACTGTTCATCCTTTGGTTTCTCAATAGACTCTGAAGCTGAGTTTGTTGGTTTAGTACTATCAGCGGATTGAGGAGCCTCAGTAGCTGAAGCAACTACAGAAGCTTCAGAATTTGTTGGTGCTGTAGAAGTTGCTGATGGTTCATTAAGATCCGTTCGAGAAATCTCATTTTGGACACCAGAAGCGCTTGTTTCATCAGCGCTAACTTGAGACGTCACTCCCAATAGAACCAAGGTAGACAAGAGCACAGAGCAAACACCCACGTTTAGTTTCCGAATAGAAAACTTACGAAGGTGTGGATTAAATAATTCTTTTCCCATTAAAATCTCCTAAAATTATTTTTTAAGATATTATACATTATTTTCTATGAATTAGCCACTAAATTATCCCCGAAAATTAACTTTTTTCTATTAAATAAGCAAAATTTTTAAACGTTGTTATGTTAAAAGTTATTTATGTTGATTTTTGAGAATATTTATACTAATGTTTCATCAATCAAATAAACTATTTTACAAACTAAATTAACCTTTCTTAGAATATAATAAAAAATTACTGTTATTTATAAAGAATAAAAAACCACTCACTCCAAAGAGCAAGTGGTTCGTGTAATTTTTATTTTTCGAGTAAGCTGAGCGCTTCTGCATCTGCGATGATTGTCACATCAGAGTGGTTTTGTAGGCTACTTGCTGGGAGATTCTCAGTCACTGGGCCAGACACTGTTCCGGCAATGGCTTCTGCTTTCGACTCACCGTAAGCAAAGAGAATAATTGACTTGGCATCCAAGATATTTTTAATTCCCATCGAAATGGCTTGAGTTGGGACGTCTTCAATCTTGTCAAAGAAGCGAGCATTCGCTTCGATTGTAGATTGATCAAGTTCTACTAAATGTGTTTGACTGTTAAATGGAGTACCTGGCTCATTAAAGCCGATATGTCCATTGCGACCAATTCCCAAAATTTGCAAATCGACAGGATGGTCAGCCAAAATTTGATTGTAGCGTTCTACTTCAGCTTCAGCATGATCCTTAACTCCACGAGGTAAGAAACTTTCTTTAAATGGTTTTTGGTTAAACAAGTTTTCTTGCATGAAGTAACGGTAAGACTGTGGATTGTCCCCATCAAGCCCTACATACTCATCGAGGTTTACACTGGTTAAATTTGAAAAATCAAGGTCACTCTCAACGATTTCCTTGTAAAACTCAAGTGGACTACTTCCTGTCGCAAGTCCTAACGTTTGAGCACCATTGGCCAATTTTTCCTTCAAAATCTCAAAAGCTACTTTTCCACCTTCGACTTGATTCTCAACTTTTATAACTTTCATTTTATATCCTCCATATTTCTATATTCATTATATGGTATAGACCAATTTTTGTCAAGTGAAAACGATTTAATTTCTAAAAAAAGAGCGTCCAAACTTGAAACATGTTATAATGGATAGGATTAGAACTTAGAAAGAATGAACAGATATATGAATACAGCTGATTTTGATTTCCACTTGCCTGAGGAATTGATTGCCCAAACGCCCCTTGAAAAACGAGATTCCTCCAAACTCCTTATCGTCAATCGTGAAACGGGAGAAATGCAGGATAAACACTTCCACTCTATTATCGATATGCTGGAACCCGGTGATGCCCTCGTCATGAACGACACTCGCGTCCTCCCTGCCCGCCTCTATGGCCAAAAGGAAGAGACAGGAGGCCATGTGGAGCTTCTCCTGCTCAAAAATATTCGTGGTGATGAGTGGGAAGTTCTGGCTAAACCTGCCAAACGCCTCAAGGTCGGTACTCGTGTCAGCTTTGGAGATGGTCGTCTCAGCGCTGTCGTTACGGAAGAATTGACCCACGGGGGCCGCATTGTCCGCTTTGAATACCAAGGAATTTTCCTAGAAGTTTTGGAAAGTCTCGGTGAAATGCCACTACCACCCTACATCCACGAAAAACTAGATGACCGTGAACGCTATCAAACGGTCTACGCTAAAGAAAGTGGCTCTGCTGCAGCACCGACTGCTGGATTGCACTTCACCAAAGAACTGCTAGCAGAAATCCAAGCTAAAGGTGTTCATCTGGTCTATCTCACTCTCCATGTCGGACTAGGAACCTTTAGACCTGTCTCTGTTGACAATCTGGACGAACACGAAATGCACTCCGAATTCTACCAACTTTCTGAGGAAGCAGCAGCCACTCTTCGCTCTGTTAAGGAAAATAGTGGACGCGTCATCGCTGTCGGAACCACTTCGATCCGCACACTGGAAACCATCGGTTCCAAGTTTAATGGGCAAATCCAGGCTGATTCTGGCTGGACCAATATCTTTATCAAACCAGGCTACGACTGGAAGGTTGTGGATGCTTTTTCAACCAACTTCCATCTGCCAAAATCAACTCTCGTCATGTTGGTCTCTGCCTTTGCCGGTCGTGACTTAGTCTTAGATGCTTATCACCATGCTATCCAAGAACATTACCGCTTCTTCAGTTTCGGTGATGCCATGTTTATCTATTAAGAAAATCCCTATTAGGAAACCTAATGGGGATTTTTTAATTATTCCATACTAAACTTTGGATCTTTCAAACTCTGCACACTGGCATTGATAACTGCTCCGATAATCAAAATCTTTGCAATGAGAATAAACCAGAACATCATGACTACCACGATAATGGAACTGAAAAATCGAACGTCAACCAGATGATTGACATAACTATTGACGTAGACAGAAAAGATATTCAATAAAAAGATAAGAGTTAGCAAGACAAAGACACTTCCTGGTAAAACATAGCGGATTCGTGGTGCTTTTACTTTTGGAAGGAAGTAATAAATCATAACCAGAATGGCAAAGATTAAGGCATAGACCAGAGGGCCTGTAAAATCTTGCAAGTAGGAAAATAGCGGACTATCTGATTGCCAGTAAGTTTTGAGGAGGTTGAGCAACATACGACCAAACATACTCAAAAATAAGGCTAGGGCAAAAAGGATCTGCAAGCCGAAACTAACAAGTAAACTCATCAACTGATGGGAGATAATTCCTCGACTCTTGGTCACTCCATAGGCTTTGTTAAAAGCTTTTTGGAGAAAATCCATTGATTTTGAAAAGGTCCAGAGGGCAGATAAAACGGCAAAACTCAGCAAACCAGTTGATGGTTGAGTCAGAACTTCTCGGACAATCTTGGCGACCACATCATAGACTGTATCAGGTAAGAATTCCTTGATTGTCAGTAAAAAATTTGAGACCGGAATCTGAAAATAAGGCAAAATATTGACCATTATCATTAGCAGAGGAAAGATTGAAATCAACCAATAGTAGGCAACCGCAACACTGGTCAACTCACTATCAGATGCTTGATAATAATGCAAAAAAGCTTTCAATAAGGGCCTGTCCATCAGCTCTTTCCACCACTTTTTCATGTTCCATCCTCCGTCATTTTCTTCATCATCTAAGTTCTTCTAATTAAATCTAGCATATCATAAGGTAAAGTATTTGCGGCTTCTTTCAGAGAATAATTTTCTAAATTATTCACATTTTGTCGTAGTTTTTTGGCATACTTGGCTGTTATCAGTTTAGCTTCTTCATATTCAAAGATTGCCTTACGTTCGAGATAGTAGCCTCGTAGCATTTCATCGATATTGTTTGGTTTGATGCGATTGATAACCCGCTCAACAAAAGCACCACTTCCGATAATGGCCGTCTCGCGTAGACGAGACTCTTGCATAAAACTAATCAGAGAACTCTTGTAAACCCCTTTGAGGTTTTCCAAACTCTCGATAATCAGCTCTGTATTTTCCAAATACAACTCTGAAATCTGATCATAGTCAACTGCTAGTAGTTTACGAGATTCTTCATTCATCCAACTGCGAAAGGTCTTACCAAAGGTAAACATTTCATGGAGTAGAAAGCGCAGTATCCGTAAGGAGACTAGGAAGTAATAAGTCACTCTAGAAGCGAAATTCCGATTGATACTCTGCTCCATGTTTTTTAGGTAACGTTGGTAAACTCGATAGCCACGCTCACTGATTCTATTTTCCTCGTAGGCTTGCTCCAAACCATCACTCTCAATACTCAAGATAAGAAGTTTGAGGGACTCCCAGTCCTCTTGGACTCTCTTATTTTCCAGACTAAGGATGAGATTTTCAATTCGACCATGATAATTATCAATAGCTGCATAAAGAGGAAGTTTATTCTTGTGATGGTCCAGTTCTTTTTCTAATTCTGCAGCTACATCATTCAAAATCGCAATATGCATCAAATGATCCTTGCTTTCCTCTTGTTCTTCAGATAAGTGAGGGAGGACAAGTAAACCCATTAGAAAGCTCAATAGTGTAACGCCTGCTACAAGAAAGAGCAACAGAGGATATTCCTGCTCCAAATGACTTGGTATGAGGAGAATGGTCGCGATAGATACTGTCCCTTTGACACCAGAGAAGGTCAAAAGAAGCATATCTTTCATGTACTTATGAATTTTTTTCTTGAGTCGACGCGTCCTCACAAAGTAAAAACCAGCAATCATGACAAAGCGGATCACAAAAAGCAAGAAGGTCAGAACGACAACTGAAAGCAGTAAAAGAAGGGGATTGTAGATAGAATTAGACAAAATTGGCTCCGCAATCAACTCTAATTCCATTCCCAAGAGAACAAAGACTGATCCATTTAGCATAAAGGTCACGGTATGCCAGACGGTCTCCGTCACGGTGTCAACTTGAGCCTCAAGGAGCGTAATTTTCTTAAAGCGACTGGCCTTCAAAATACCTGCAACCACTACTGCGATAATCCCTGAAACATGAAACTCTTCTGCGATAAAAAAAGTCATGAGTGGCAAACTTAGCTCTAGCAATAGTTCACTGGCTATATCTATCGCTCGCACACTCAGTAAAAAGGTATGCAAGAAACGATTGACCATAGCCGTCACAAAACCGACTACAAAACCACCAAGGATAGAAAGTGCTAGGGAAGTCCCAGCTTGGCTGAGAGAAAAAGTTCCTGTTGTCCAAGCAGCAAGAGCCATCTGAAAGGCAACCAAACCAGAAGCGTCATTTAAGAGCCCTTCCCCTTTTAGGATATTGGAAACCCGTTTAGGAAAACGAAAACGTTCAGAAAGAGACGCAAAGGCAACCAAATCTGTTGGGCCAAGTGCCGCTCCAACTGCTAAACAGGCAGCCAAAGGAAGAGTCATCCAAAGGAAGTGAGCCATGCCCCCTAAGCTTAAGGTCGAGATAAAAATCACAGGGAAGATCAGAAAGACGACAATCCGCCAATGCTTCAAAATGGACGTAATATCCGCTTCTTCTGCCTCCCGGAAAAGTAAGGGACCAATAACCATGGCCAGAAACAGCTCTGTATTGAGATGAAAGTCCGCATCGGGAACAAATAAACCAATCCCAATCCCCAAAAGAATTTGTACAAGAGGAAGGGGCAAAAAAGGCAGAAGTTTATTGGTCGTAGTTGAAATGATTAAGACAAATAAAAATAGAATCAAGTAAATGAGTAATTCCACACAATTCCTCCTTAATCTTTTTTACAACAAGATTCAAAAATCTCCTTTTGCTCTTGGATTTTCTGATCAATCTTAGAACAGTCTTTGTGCTCAATTTTTTTCTGGCATCGTTCCATTTCAAGAGCCACTAATTTTTTCTTGATTTTAAGCATTTTCTTGCTCATATGTGCTTCGTCGAGCACCCCGACGGCTCGCTCGTGATGCGTTGACTCGACAAAATTATGGCGCATTGCCTCAAGCTTCTCACGAAGGTATTGTTTATCCATGTCTATACCTTTCTAATCTTTCAATCATAACTAAAAACGGTGGATTATTAACTTGGTTGAGTGTCCGATAAATGGTAGCTGTATACTCTTGTTGGTTCAACTGGCAAACAAAATCCAACACAGCATCCCTCTCGGTGTCTCCTCCTTCATGACCATAGTAAATCATGATAGCAATCCGTCCTCCTTTGACAAGCAAATGGCAAAGCTTTTCTAAGGCTTCGATAGTAGTCTGAGGTTGAGTGATGACGGATTTGTCAGCAGAAGGCAAATAACCCAGATTAAAAATCCCTGCCTTAGCTTCTGTCACAAACTGGTCAAGCGTCTCATGCCCTTGCAAGATTAACTGGGCATTTGTCATTCCAGCCTGATCCAAACGCTCTTGGGTTTTCTCCAAAGCCTTGTCTTGGATATCAAAGGCATAGACTTGCTTGGCTAGCTTGGCTAAAAAAAGGGTATCATGACCATTACCCATGGTCGCATCCACTACGATATCCTCTTTTGTCACAACTTCCGCCAAAAAATCATGTGCCATCTCAAGTGGTCTTTTCATTTTTAAACTCCTGTTTTACAGCCTTGCATCCTTGCACACTTCCGCGACGGCGCATCTCAGTTTCAATAGCATTTAGCACTTCCCATTTATTGAGGCTCCACATGGGACCAATCAGCATATCTCTAGGCGCATCTCCCGTTATTCGGTGGATGACGATATGCTTGGGAATGATTTCCAACTGATCACAGATGACCTTGACATACTCATCCTGACTCATCAGTTGCAAGCGTCCTTCGTGGTAATCCCGCTGCATGCGCGTATTGGTCATGAGGTGAAGCAAGTGCAGCTTAATACCTTGTATATCATTATCCCTAACACAGCGACGGACATTTTCAACCATCATCTCATGAGTCTCACCAGGCAGACCATTAATCAAATGGGAAACAATCTCAATCTTGGGATATTTCCTCAAGCGTTTTACTGTTTCCACATACAATTCATAAGAATGGGCACGGTTAATCAAGTCAGAAGTTGTTTCAAAAGTAGTCTGTAAGCCCAATTCTACCGTCACATGCATACGCTCTGACAACTCAGCCAAATATTCGATGGTTTCATCGGGTAAACAGTCTGGCCGCGTTCCGATATTGATCCCTACTACACCTGGCTCATTGATAGCCTGCTCATATCGCTCCCGAATCACTTCCACCTTTTCATGGGTATTGGTAAAATTTTGAAAATAAACTAAGTACTTCTGAACATCTGGCCATTTGCGATGCATAAAGTCAATTTCCTTATAAAATTGATCACGGATAGGGGCATCTGGTGCTACAATAGCATCTCCAGAACCAGAAACCGTACAAAAAGTACAACCACCATGAGCTACAGTTCCATCCCGATTGGGACAGTCAAATCCCGCATCAATAGGAACTTTGAAAGTCTTTTCTCCAAAAAGTTTTCGATAATAATCATTCAAGGTATTATAAGATTTCATAACTTTCATTATAACAAAAAACACCTACAATCTCAAAAGCCTGACTTTCCTACAAATTCCCTTGTTTCTCATTTCCTTTAGCGTTTTTTTATGATACAATATGGGTATGATTTTAATGAAAATAGCATCTATTTTATTATTGATATTAACCTTGGTGGTTTGCTTTATTGTCACCAAGCTTTTTGGACTTAGGAAAATAGGATTTAATTTCGCAGATCTAGCTTTTCCACTTTTGGTATTTGAGTACTATCTGATTACTGCTAAAGCCTTTATCCACAACTTTCTACCGCGACTTGGAGTCGCACTTTCTCTCCTAGCAATCCTCCTTGTAGTCTTTTTCCTTGTCAAAAAACGAAGTTTTTATTACCCTAAATTCATCAAATTCTTCTGGAGAGCCGGTTTTCTCCTTACCTTAATCATCTACATAGCTATGATTGTCGAATTGATGATGCTCCCATAAAAAAACATTCCCTCAGACAGCCGTCTGAGGGAATGTTTTTTTCTTCACAACTCGTTTTCTATGCTCTACCAAGATACTTTTCTTATTTCCTAAATGTTAAGGCATAGAATTTGCCATCCCATAGAAGTTTCAATTCCTTTTCCTTAACTTCACTTGGAACAGCATTCTCAATTTCACTCAAATCAACAGTAGCGTCTTTAAAATAATCCTTACTAAAATGATTTTTCTTATATTGCTGATCCACATAGTCAGCCGTCTCATCTGCGATTAAAAGCTTGGTTCCTGGCTTCGCCACTCGTAGCATTTCCTGCATAGCCTTGGCCTTATCATTGAAAAAATTGATTCCGCCAATATGGTAGACAATGTCAAAACTATTATCCGCAAAGGGGAGATCCTCCGCGCAAGCATGGAAAAGTTGCAGATTGGTCTTTTTAGCACAAGATTTCTGGCATTTTTTTAGCATACTGATAGAAATATCTACCCCTACAAAGTCTAAACTTTTCAGGTCAATTGTCTCAGGAATATAACGGAGATCTTGACCAGTCCCGATAGAGACATAAAGAACAGATAAATTATCTTTCCATTCTATTTCCTCCATCAAATCCCTTCTCAACTTGTCAATTGCCTTGCCGTGGAGAAGCGGTCCTATCCATTTCTCACTCATATCATACCAGCGAGCCAAACGGTTATACATAGTCATGTATTTAGCATTATCTCCAGATAGATAATCAGGATTAAGAGACAGATAGATAGCCCCATCTTTTTGAAAATTTTCTACCTCCAAACCTGACTTCAATTTATCTTGTAATCTTGTTTCAATCATATGCAACATCTCCTTTTCTATTTGTCACCTATTATAGAGGATTTCATCATAAAAACAATAGCTTTTCAGTAAGTGGTAACTATCCACTTGTATCCGGTAGTAGAACCAGGGTCAGTTACAAAAAAAACAAGTGCCAATTTCCATTGACACTTGTTTCTACTTTTAAACTGCGTTGCAACATTTCGTGAAAGATACCGTTTAAAAAACTTAATCTTCTTTTTTGCGTCTTGCCAAGAATCCTGTTCCCAATCCAAGAAGGGCGATTCCCGCTACTAGAGTCGCTTGGTTAGACTCGCTTCCTGTATTAGGTAATTCCCCACCTTTTTTAGGCTTACCTGGTTCATTTGGTTTACCAGGTGTTGGTTTTTCAGGAGTGTGTGTATTTGTAATGTTGTAACCTTCTACTGAAGCTGTATAACCATCTGGAACATTCACTTCTTCAACAGTGTAGGCAATCTCCTTACCTTCTTGATAACGATCAAGACCTGTAAACTCATAAGTCCAGCCACTTGTTTCTGACACTGTAGCTGTCTGACCAGTTTCCTTACCATCTGCAAGAAGTTTTACGGTGATAGATGCTGGACGGATGCCATCTTTGTTATCTTCATCTTTCCAGATCTTATGACCTTTTACAGCTGTTTTTTCTGGAGTATGTTCGTTGGTAATGGTGTACTTGCCATCCTTATCTGTAGTGATGGTTGCTTTGTATTCTGTCATAGCAGTTTCTTTGACAGTATACTTGATTTCTTTACCATTCTCATACTTAGGAAGTTTTTTAGATTCAAACTTCCAGCCAGTTGCTTCTGAAACTTCAATTTCTTGAACAACCTTGTCGCCGTTAAGAATTTGAACTTTCACAGATCTTGTTCGTTTGCCGTCTTGGTTGTTGTTATCTTTCCAAACCTTAGTTCCTGAAAGAACAACTGTTTCTGGGTTATAGGTGTTTGTCACTACTTGACCAGTCACAGAGGCTTCGTAACCAGCTGGTACATCCACTTCCTTGATAGAATAGGTGATTTCTTTTCCAGCTTCGTATTGTGGAAGATTGGTGAAGGATGCTACCCAAGTGTTATCATCAGTCTTTTCCTTAGCTGTTAAGGTCAATTTCTTATCTTCAACGGCTACTGGATCTGCATCTCCAACTTTTTTATAAAGTTGAACCGTTACGGACTCAGGACGTTTACCATCTTGGTTGTTCGCATCGTTCCATACTTTTGTTACCTTGTAGTCAATTTCTTTAGGAGCATATTTGTTTGTGATGGTAAAGTCTGTAATAGTCGCTTCGTATTCTGCTACGGCTTCTTCTGTTACAGTGTATTTGATTTCTTTACCAGCTTTATATTTTGCTAATTTCGTGAATTCGACAGTCCAAGTTCCGTCCGCAGCTGCTTGAACTTCTTTCGAATCAATTTGCTGACCGTCTGCTAAAAGATTGATTGTAATCTTGGATGGACGTTTGCCGTCTTGGTTGTTCGCGTCATCCCAGTTCTTAGTTGCTTTTACAACAACTGTTTCTGGTAAATAGCTATTTGTGATAGTGAATCCAGATGCAGCGTCACCAGTAACTTCAGAAGTGTAACCAGCAACAGTTACTTCTACTACTGTGTACTTAATAGGTGTTCCGCCTTTATCAGCATCAAGATCTTTGAAGCTTCCAGCCCAACCATTTGCTTCAGTCAATTCAAGTGTTTTACCAGTATCTTGACCATCTGCAAGCAATTTAACTGTGACAGAAGATGGGCGTTTACCATCTTGGTTGTTCTCGTCCTTCCATACTTTCTTAACAGAAACTTCCGTTTTTGCTGGAGTGTAAGTATTCTCGAATGCTTTTTCATCATCGTAAGAAACAGTTGCTTCAAGTGCACCTTTACCCTTGTCCGCTACAGTAACTGTAGCCGTAACAGTTTTAGTGTCGTACTTGATGCTTGTATCACTGCCAGCTTTTTCAGCAATTTTAAAGGTATAAGTTCCTGCTTTGTCGAATTCCAATTCTGAGAAAGCAACGTTTCCGTCTTTGTCATTCTTCACAGTTTCTTTCACCTTACCATCTTGATCTGTTAAAGTGAATTCAAACTCTTCAGCCTTCAACTCACGTCCTGTAAGTTTTTTATTAGCCTTAATCTTAACTTTAGCTTTGCTACGTTTATTTGTAACTGTTTTGATAGCTCCATCTTGTCCAACAGTCATCTCAAATGGAGTAGGATTCAACTCATATCCCTCAGGAGCTTCAATCTCGGTTACTGTAAAGTTCCCTTTCTTGATATCACTTTCTGAGTAAATAGATGACTCAGCAATTCCGTCATCATTTGTCGTTACAATTTCCTCTTTAGCCGTAGCTCCTGCCGGAGGAGTAATCTTGAATTTTGCTCCTTTTAGACGGTCATGAGTCAGCTCGTCGACCTTGTAAAGAATGATACGGTAACCAGTTTCTAACTGAATTGTACCACCAGAAGCAACGACTGAGTTTCCGATTTGCTTAACGACTGTCTTATTACTATAGTCGTCATATGTTAGAATCTGGTCATCACCCTTCATTTCAGCATTGTTTTGGACTTGCGTGCCATCAGCTGGAGCACTTGTTTTATAATTAATTCGAAATGCTGCTGGTTTACCGTTCTTCGCAAGAATTGAAGATGCATTGTTAATTGTTAAAGTAAATTCTGTGTAAGAATCATTCCATTTTACTTGGTAATCCTTACCAGCTTCTAAGACAACCTCATCTTTAAAGTAATAATATTGATCATACCAACCTGCCGTGACGCTAAATGTTTCAGGGATCATCTGCATTGGCGAAGCGTTTGGATCTACCCAGTCATGAATTTCAATTTTATTATAGGCTGCTTGTTTCGGATTAACACGAACATACCAGCTGTGTAAGTATTTTCCACTCTTATTTAGAGCCTTTGATGTCCAATCCTCTTTGTAAATCAAACCATGATATTTATTGAAATTAGCTCGACCGATTCCTTCAGAATAATCAGATGCTTCACCTCTTTTTACCTTAATTTGGTGTGTAATTTCATTTATGGTTTCCGTTTTATCAAAACGGAGCGTTTCATTGCTTAATTCATTTTTAGAACTAAAACCAACAAAGAAATTTCCTTTAACGTTTTGGACTTGATAGCCACCTTTTTTCTCAAGATAGGTTTTCAGATTTTTTAATGTAATAGTTGCCTTACCACCATTATTATCCCCGTTTGATACAATTTGAGTTTCTCCGATAACGAGATCTGTTTCCTTATCTTTTAAATCAAAAGTTTCATTTCTAACAGTTAAAGGGCTCGGAACAGTAAAGGTAAAGGTATCACCGTCCTCTAATTTACCATCATAGGCGCTCAAATCGTAATCAACAGTGAATTTATAATTTGAGTAGTTATGATGTTCAGGTGAAAGTGTATAAACACCATTCGCATCCGGTTTTATAAACTTACCATTATCAACCTCCCAAATTCCAATATTACTGATAACGTTCTTCAGTTCCTTTGCTTGAACTGAATTTGGAGCAAAGATTATCCCTAGCAAACAGGCCAGAGAAGTTAGGATGGGCAACCAAAATTTCTTGTTCTTCATAATCTTCCTTTCTAAATTACCGAAAACATTAAAACGACAAACTATGATTATAAAACCTCAACACTCATCTCCTTTCGAATTCGTTGAAATCCATGAGGGTTATTGAATAAGTTACATCATATTAACATGTTTCATAACTATATGTGAGTGCAATATTTATCATATTTGTTCTATTTTTAATATAGAAACCTCCTTTAGTTTCATTATAAAACAAAATTAACTTTTTTTGTAATATTATGAGGTTATTGTCTTTTGAAAATATTGACACAGTGTAAAATTACTGCCATAAAAATTAATTCTTTCATCAGACTGAAGTTTCTTTAAGTATAGTGAACACTTACGAACAACTTCTCTTTTAAACAAACAGAAAGGAACAATGCACAAAACGTTCCATTTATTTATAAGTTTGATACACCTTAATAATTATCCAAACTATTTTATATAAGTAAAAATCAGAAGAGATTTAGCAATAGTCATATACCATACTGGTAAATAGTTTAATTTATCATATTTCATTATTCTGAATCATAGAAAAAAGACCAGGGGGTTATCCCTGATCTTTCTTTACTGTACTTATTGGCTACTAAATGAGATTAGTCTTCTTTTCTTCGTTTAGTTGCTACAAGACCTGCACCTAAAGCTAGAAGAGCTAAACCTGCTGCTAATGCAGCTTGTCCAGATTCACTTCCAGTGTTTGGTAGGTTAGGATTTTCTGGTTCAGTTTGGTCCGTTACTACTAACTTACCATCCTTAAACTCAACCTGATTTCCACTAGCATTTACCACTGTTACAGTTCCGTCGTAGTTAACTTGGAATGTAATATCTGTTACTGCTAAGTATCCAGTTGGAGCGGCTTCTTCATGGAAAGTATATACTCCTGGAGTCAAATCAAGTACATGTGATTGATTGGCTTTTGAAGTCCATTCAGCCACAGGATTACCTGCAACTTTTTCTCCACGGAAAATTTGGATTTTTGCACCCGCGATTTCTTCACCCGCTAGATTTACCTTGCTGAAGGTGATCTTACGTGGAAGGTCATCATCTTTATCAGTTACAGTTATTTGAGCGCCTGCGATTTCTGTTCCACCAAGGCTAACCTTACTAAAGGTAATCTTACGTGGACTATCGTCATCTTTATCAGTGACTTTGATTGTTGAACCATCAGTTACGACTGTATTGTCCTCGCCTTTAGCATCCTTAGTACCAACATTCGTCACTTTAACTGTTCCATCATAGTTAACTTTGAAAGTGATATCCGTTACTTTGAGGTATCCAGTTGGGGCTGCTTCCTCATGGAAGGTGTAAGTACCTGGGGGGCTGCTTCCTCATGGAAGGTGTAAGTACCTGGGGCCAAGCTCAATTCTTTAGACTTACCAGCTTCTGAAGTCCAGCTTTCTACAGTTGTGCCTTCTGCCTTATCGCCTTTGAAGATCTTGATTTGTGCTCCTGCGATTTCAACTCCACCAAGACTAATTTTACTGAACGTGATTTTACGAGCTACATCGTCATCTTTATCAGTAACTGTCAGAGTTGAATTTTGGGCTACAACACGATTGTCTTCACCTTTAGAATCTTTTTCACCTACTTTTGTCACTTCAACAGTACCGTTAGGTTTAACTTGGAAAGTGATATCCGTTACTTTGAGGTAACCAGTTGGGGCTGCTTCCTCATGGAAAGTGTAGATGCCTGGTTCAAGATTCAGTTGCTTAGGTTGGTCAGTTGAAGTCCAGCTTTCTACGGCTGTTCCTTCTGCCTTGTCGCCCTTGTAGATCTTAATCTGAGCACCAGCGATTTCATTTCCTCCAAGATTGACTTTACTGAAGGTAATAGTCTTTGGAGTTGTATCCTCTTTGTCAGTGATTGACAAAACAGAACCAGTTGTTACGACAGTATCTGTTGTACCTTTTTTGACAATTGTAATAGAACCATCAGCATTGACCGTGAAGGTAACATCATCAACATACTGATACCCATCTGGAGCATCGAACTCTCTTAGAGTGTAGGTCCCTGGTGCCAGCTTAATCACTTTAGAAGTGTCAGCTACAGTAGTCCAGTCTGCAACAGGTGCCTCTTCAAGATTGACTGTATCTCCACTATAGATTTTCAGTTCCGCTCCTGGAATTTCTTTTCCATTTGGATCCACCTTTTTGAAAGTAATCTCTTTTTCAATTGGAGTCTTCGGAGGTGTCTTCTTATTTTCAATTCGACGTTCTACAGATTTGTCTGAGCCAAACTCATCTGGAGAAATTTTAATATCTTCAGTTAGTTTGTCATAGCCAAAAGGAGCCGTTACTTCACGAATTGTATAGTTGTCTCGCAACAATTTACCTACACTAGCGTTACCATCAGAATCTGTTGTCAATCGTCCAACAACAGCTTGGTTACGATCACGAATCACTTCAAAAACTGCACCTTGCAAAGGTTGGCCTGCTTCGTCTACCTTATGAATTTTAATGGTGAAAACATATCCTTCCGCAACACCACCTGCAATCTGGTAGGTACGTGTGCTGGTTGATTGTTCATTCTCACTACCATTGTAGCTCATGTTGGCTACGTTCGTGATTTCCTCACCATCGACTAGATCATAATTCGCTTTAGCTCGATACTCGATCATATAACCAAAACCATTAGTATCTCCTAAAGGAAGGGTGAAACCATCACCATTCGCATTTACCACTAGTTGGTTTTTAAAGGTTTCGGTCATATCCTGAGCATCGGACCATTTCCAGTCTCCGTTATTCCAGCTCCAGTTTACTTTATAAATACGAAAAGTATCTGGTAGGAATGTCATATTTGGAGAAGAGAAAGCATCTTTGATAGTGACATCACTGTAGTTCGCCATATTGCGGTTTACAGTAATGTTATAACGGATTACATTTTTCTCGTCATCCTTGTATTGGAAGGAACTCTTTTCAATTTTAGAGTCGTATTTCCCTGGAGGGCCGTTGTAACGGATTTTCCCTGCAGATAGAACTCTATGTCCTACAGTAATATTGACATCAATGTCTTTTTCTTCTGAAACAACATCATGGTCAACTCGAACATAGACAAAGAATTTCCCCCTAACGCCAGAATTATTCTCAACAAACTTTGTGTAAGTGAGAGTAATTGTTTTGCTAGCTGCATCTAAACGACCAGTAGCTACAAGATTGTTAGAAGCATCTCGTAATTCAATGTCTGAAGAGTTTGAAAATGTAATCTCTGATGGCAATTGAAGTGTTGTTGTATCACCTTCATGCACCGTATTATCTGGCAAAACAAAATCTGCAGTAAGACGGAATTCTTGCCAAATATCCAACCCTTGCGTTAAAGCTTCACCAGATCTGTTTTCAACACCAACACTAGTGATCACATCATTATACTCTGCCGCACGTACTTGCGTAAGAGGAGCAAATGATTGGAGAATAACTCCCAAACAAAGAATAAGGATCTGAATCCAAGATCTTATTTTCTTGTTCATTTAATCTTCCTTTCTTATAATATTCAGTTGTAAATGTACAATGTAATAGTAAACTAAATGATTGTCCCCAACTAATCACCATTCTCCTTTTTCAAGCGAAAATTATTAGCCACATTACATCCACATTTTATCATACTATGAAGAAAAAGGCTAGAACTATCAAGCAAATTTTTATAAAAAAAATCCAATTTTTTCTTACAGGTTGAAATCGACTTTTTCACATCCGTATATTAACCGCTTTGTATCTTTTCTTCTCCTATCATCGAAACAAAATCTGGTATATTTTACCGCCATTTTTTAAAAAATAAGTTCATCTCGTTTTGGATACCAGATAGTGTTTTTATCATTTTGGTTATCTGATTTCATAAACGTTAAATTGCTCTTTAGAGAATACTTCTACCCATTAAAAAGACCAGGTTTCCCTGGTCTTTCTGAGATACATTTAGAAGAAATACTTATTCATTCTAGTCTTCTTTTTTACCTTTAGTGGCCACTAGACCTGCACTCAAGCCAAGAAGAGCTAGGCCTGCTGCTAGAGCTGCTTGACTTTCTGCACTTCCTGTATTTGGTAACTGTTCTTCTTGAGCTTGACTAGCTGCATTTAAAGCAATTTCTTTTGTATCTGCTTTTTCTGATACTTGTGGTTTTGTAGATTCTTGAGGTACTGGTTTAGTTGTTTCACTAGCCGTACCAACTTCTACAATGCGATCTTGAGCCATGACTTTATCATAGCTTTCTTTTTCAGTTCGCTTGCCATTTTCAACTTCGATTAAGTGAACACGGATACCTTTTTGACCTTCTTGGAGAACACGAATTTGACCTACTGGAAGCTGATCATTCTTTTGTTCCTGAACCTTGAAATCAATTGTTTCTTCTTCGATTACAAGTTCTGGTCTGTTAAGGACTAGGTTCTTCACTTCATCTTCTGGAAGAGAAGTTCCTGGTTTAGTGCCAACTTCTACTATACGATCTTGAGCAGCGACTTTATCGTAAGTTTCTTTAAGCTGACGTTTTCCATTTTCTACTTCAATCAAGTGAAGACGAATACCTTTTTGACCTTCTTGTAGGACACGAGTTTCTCCTAGATACAACTTATCAGACTTACGCTCCTGAACCTTGAAGTCGATGGTTTCTTCTTCGACTATAAGTTCGGGTCTGTCGAGGACAAGGTTCTTCACTTCGTCTTCTGGAAGAGAGGTTCCTGGTTTTGTTCCGACCAAGACGATGCGGTCTGTCGGAGCCTCTACCACTTCACGGAGTTTTTCTTCCTTACTTCCACTAGGATTAACCACTGTGAAGATCCGTTCCTTACCAACTTTTCCTTCTTGTTCTACACGAGTTTCTCCTAGATACAGCGTTGAATCCTTTTTCTCAACTGTCTTGTAGGCCAAATCGTTTTCAACAAATTCGAGTTTTGGAAGTTCTTCTTGTACAGCAGCAACAGTCTTCTCAGAAACTGGTTTTTCCTTAGTCAACTGGATACGGTATTCCTTGACTTGTTTTCCACTTTCTGAAACAAGACGAACAAGTACTGGAAGGCTATCGTCTCCGCTATCTACAACTGTTGAAGCTACTTGATTGCTTTCTTCGACTGAGACTTTTGGACGTTGACCTTTATAGGTGATTTGGTAGTCTTGACGATCTTCAGCGAAGCCAGAAAGCTCTTTTCCATCTACAAGAATTTTTGATTGGGTACTTTCTTGAGGCAATTCACTCGGTGCAAGGAAGGTCATCTCAATCATCGCAACACCGCTCTTGTCAGCTTTACGATCCATACGCCATCTCATGGCTTTGGCTTTGACAGCTTTAAATGTTACGTTGATTTCATCACCAGCTGCAATGTCTTTGTCCGCACGATAAGGCACAGCTTCCCAGTTTTCTGGATTGTTAAATGGATGAGCTGCATCGTAGGCTTGGTAGTTTGAATAGTAGGTAGGCACTTCAAAATCTGGGCCAATATAGCGTTCCAAAACGAGTTTAGATGGTGCATCTGTACCACTATCTGCAAAGAAGTGAAGTTTGGCTTGCGCTACAGTCCGTTCTACAATCTTACCATTTTCACGGAAGATCACACCTGCTGATACTTCTGGATTAGAAGATGGTGTTGGAGACCAGTTTGTCCAACGACGATTTTCTGAATGATTTCCGTCATTGAGATAGTCCACACGGTCATGGGAGTTTCTATCAATGTCGTTAGTGGCTGAAGCAAAGGCGCGGTTACTATTTTCATCATACTCTGGGTTATTTGAAAGAGCTTCGCCAAGTTTGTCTGTCACTCGTACAGTGAACTCAGCAACAAGATCACTACCAAGGACACGACCTCGAACGGTAAATTGACCTGCTTTTGTCAGCTTTTCTGCTGGAACTTCTTCCCATTCTACTGCCAAGTCTTTTGTTTCGTAACCGTCTTTACCTGTGAAATAAACAGGAACCTTAGTTGGCAATTCAAGCGGTTGCCCTACTTGTAGCAAGCGAGCTTGTTTGACCGCGGCAACTGGTTTACGAGAGAGCAAGTCTTTATTGCTTGTAAAGTGTAGACGGTATTCTCCTAGGATATCACCATTTTCAGCCTTCGCGATAACACGAACTGGCTCACCTTCACGAACACTTGGAACGACGGTGGCGAGACCATTGTTGCTAACACTTGCTGTTACTGCAGGAACTTTTCCATCTACTGACTCAAGGTAGTAGTCAGTCAAATCAGGGTTAAAGTTTGCTAAGTCTTTACCGTCAACTTGGATTCTTGTTTGTCCTTGTTTGGCTGCTGCGACTTGTTTTGCAAAGATTTGTACTTCTGTGATAGACGTTCCTTTCTTGCTATCAAGTCGAACCATACGAATGCGAACCGCATAGGTCTCAACTTTATCAAAGCTGAAATGATTCATTTCTCCAGCTTTTAATTGAGCTGGTGCTTTGAGATTGCTTACCTCTTTCCAGTTTGCAGGATCGTTAAAGGCATGGTTTTCCTCACCTACAAAGCTAGGGTTTTTAGGGGCTGTTGGAACGGTCTTACCGACATAATATTCAATCACATAAGACTTCGGTACACCAACTCCGTGGTCTTCGTGGAATCCGACACTTAGATTATCAACTGAACGTTTGCTCAAAATACCTGAATCTCCGAATAGGACACCAACTGAAGCTTCTGGATTAGTACGGTTCCAGTTTGTCCAACGATTAGCTGGGCGGTCATTAAAGGAAATCAATTTATCGTTGACGTTTGAAACAGGATCAGTTGGATTTGAGTCTGAAGCAAAGGCCAGTGGCAATTCTGATCCGGTCCATTGGTCAGAAATGTTTGCTCCCTTCTCAGTTTGAGCAGATACGCGAACATGAAGTTTAGTTGTTAATTGCGTACCTTCTAGGCGACCATTAACTGTAAAGACACCTTCCTTGGCGTATTGCTCTGATTGAATCGCATCCCATGCAACCTTGGCAGCTGAAACGTGACCATTTGAATCGTAGGTACGAACACTTTCTGGTAATTGTGGCGCTTCTGCAATTGGTGTTGTCACGCTGACTTCTTCAACCGAAACAATACCTTCTACAGAGACTTTAGCACGCGCTTCAAGGTCAATTCCTTCAACTTTACCTAGAACTTCAAAGGTTTGATAGTGGTCGAGTTTTTCTTTTGGAATGGCTTGCCAAGTGACTTTATGAGTTTTAGGGAAACCTTTGTCATACTCTACTGTCACTGTTGCTGGAAGAGTAGGTTCTTGATGCAAGTCTGTTACTACGTTTACTGGACGGATAGATTGGGCTACTTTTTTCTCAGTATTGGCCTGGATCGTAAGATCGATTTGACCTGTAGCCCCCTCATATTCTGCTTTGAGAGTGACTGTTCCTGGCTTATGCAACTCAAGCATTCCTTTACGAACTGCGACTTCCCCTTCACCACTTGTAGAGAAGGTCACCTTATCTGCTGGTAGAACTGCTTGTGTTCCGTCTTGATAGTGTGCAAGGACAGACAATTTCACTGTTTGGTCTTCTTTAAGACCGTCAGCTTGCTCTACTTGTAAGCTCAAGTGGTCAATTTTTGGTGCTTCTTCAAGGAATTGAATTGCATATGTTTGAAGAGGTCCACCATCTTTTGGTTGAACATAGATGCTTGCACGCATGCCGTTTGCTGCACTTGCTTGGACTACAGTAACATCCGCATTTTCAGCACTTGCTACAACTTCTGGCAAGGATGCACCGTAAGCAAGAGTTCGATATTGCATTGGATTTTGAGTAGTAAGACCAGTGACAGATTCGCCACCAACAGTTACATTTGGTACTGCAGGAGCCGCAGGATTACCTTCTTCTACCACAAGGGTAGCGTGAATAGTCTCACCACCCAGTTGACCAGTCATTTGAATACGTGATCCTGCAACTGACAGTTTAGCTTTATCTGCTTCCGAAATCTCCCACTTATCAACTTCGTATTCTTGTACGCTTCCATCCGTAACAGCAATAGAAACGTATTTGTCAACAGCGCTCAAGTCTGTTCCTGGAGCAACACGCTTAACAGTTGGAAGCTCATTTGCGATTGCTAGAATTTCGACACGGGCCTCAACTTCGCGTCCGTCTGCCATACCTTTAACAGTCACAACTCCTGCTTGGCTCACATCAACTGAAGACCAAGTTACTGGACGTTTTTCACGACTGCCATCACTGTAGATAAAACCGACTGTCTTCGGCATTTTTGGCTCTTTCTCAATAACAGTACGTACTTTTGGTACTTCTGTTCCGAGAACGGTCTTTTCTTGGTCTTCTTTTTTACCAGTAAAGACCGTTACTTGACCAGATTTCAAGAGATCTGAATGGGCTGTTAGAGTGAATTTACCTGCTTGCTCAGTTGATTTAACAATGGCAACCCCTTTACCGTTAAAGGCTCTGCGGATCCAAGAACCATCAGGTTGTGCCTTGTAGCGTTCACGGCTGGCTTGTTCCCCATTATCAACACCGACCAGTTGACCTTGTCCATGCAATTGGAAACGAACCAAATTATTGGCAGTTGGTACCACATTTCCTTGGCTGTCTACGATTTCATAGTAGATGTAAGTCAAGTCTTTTCCATCTGCAGCGATTGCGTGTTCTTCCTTGATGAGACGAACACCTGCAGGTTGACCTGCAGTGGTAATCTTGTCACGTGCAATTTCTTTACCAGCTTCATCACGAGCTACTGCTTCTAAGGTACCTGGTTGGTAAGCAACCTTCCACTCAAGATAGAGTTCCTTAGCATTGGCACCTTCTTGGTAGGTACGACCATCACTAGTTTGTTTTTTGTTGAACTTTTTAACACCGAGAGATTGACCGTTCAAGAACAATTCAACACTTGCAGCGTTTGAGTAGGCACGAACTGGGATCTTACCTTCTGAGTCAGCAACTTTGTCTGCTAATTCTCTATTTTCCCAGTTCCAGTGAGGAAGAAGGTGTACCATCGGTTTCTTCTTGGCAGAAACCCATTGGCTTTGGTAGAGATAAAAGTCATTTTTTGGAATACCAGCTGTATCTACGATACCAAAGTAAGAGCTCTTAACAGGAGTTTGGTTTTGGTTGTGCCATGGTGTAGGCTCACCGATATAGTCCGTACCTGTCCAGATAAACTGTCCAGCATAGCCAGCGTTGTCACGGTCAAAGGTCCATGAATCTGTTGCCGTTTTACCCCAGTTAACCCGGTCATTACCATAGTCAGACTGTTCGTAATGACGTTCAGGTCCGTTACTATGTTTTAATTCACTTTCAGGACGATAATAGCTACCGCGTGTACGGGTTGCAGAAGATGTTTCTGAACCATAAATCAACCAGTTTGGATGTTTCGCACGAAGTTTCTTGTAGTTGTCTTCTGAATAGTTGAAACCAACTGCATCCAGTTCATTAGCAATTTTCTCATGATCACCGCTACCATCACCAAAGCGGAACTTATCTGCTCCCATAGTAACATAACGTGTAGTATCAACATCTTTAATCACTTTTACTAAGCGTTTAACCGTTGCAAGAGAGTGAGCCTTTCCATCGGCTTCACCGATTTCGTTTCCGATAGACCACATGAAGACAGCTGGGTTATTTTTATCTCTTTCGACCATGGTACGAAGATCGTAGTCAGACCATTTTTCACCTTTTCTAGCTTCTGGGTGAGTAGCGTCTTTTTCAAAGAAACGTCCGTAGTCATAAGGTTTCTTACCACCATACCACGTATCAAAGGCCTCTTCCTGAACCAGCAAACCAAGTTCTGCTGCGATTTGCAAGGTCTGTGGACTTGCAGGGTTATGAGTTGTACGGATGGCGTTAACGCCCATCTCCTTCATTTGTTTGAGACGACGGTATTCTGCCTTATAGTTTTCTTCTGCTCCAAGCGCTCCGTGGTCATGGTGCAAGGAAACACCATGGAATTTAATGCGTTCACCATTCAAAGAGAAACCTTCATTTGGAGTCCAATGATAGTAACGGTAACCAAACAAATCTTTCTTAGCATCAACCAATTGACCGTCACGGTAAACACGCGTAACCAGTTCATACAAGGCAGGTTTGTCATTTAAAACGGTCCAGAGTTTTGGTTGTTCAACTTCTAAAATCGCATCAAGACTTGTTGACTCATGTGCTTTCAAGGTACGGCTCGCTGTACGAACCAAACCTGTTACAGCCTGACCACCACGTTCAACGATTTGATACTCTGCCAGCAGTTCATGGTCTTTATCATCTGTATTGACGATTTTGCTTGCTACATGAGTTTCAACCTTGCCATGTTGCTGTTGTTCTAGCTTTGGTGTTAAGATGGTTGTCCCATTTTTCTCAACATGAACCTTATCTGTCACTTGCAAGGTCACATCACGGTAGATACCACTACCTGAGTACCAACGGCTACTTGGCTGTTTGTTAACCGCATGGACAGCAATCACATTCTCACGACCATCTTTGTGAAGGTATTTGGTGATATCGTATGAGAACTGGTTATAACCATTTGGATAATGCCCCACTAACTGGCCATTGACATAGACTTGAGAGTCCATATAGACACCATCAAAAGTGACACGAACATTTTTCTTGAGATCTTTTTCATCAAGTTTAAAGGTCTTGCGATACCAAGCTTCACCACCATTGAGCTGTCCACCCTCGTTTTGGGCAGGTGACTGATGGTCAAAATCGTTAAAGATACTCCAGTCGTGTGGGAGATCCAATTTTTGCCATGTTGATACGTCGGCATCTGATTTCACAGCTTCTTTAGGGTTCGCATTGAGTTTAAAGTGCCAATTTTGATTAAAATTCACTTTTCTATCTTCAATCATTTGATTCACTTCTTCATTTGTCGCAGCTTTCAACTCTTCCTTGACAGGCTTTTCTTGACTTGAAGCTTGAGATTCTACCTTTGGAGCTGTTTCTTCAGGTTTTAGAGATGCTTTCTCCTCTTTTGGAGCTACAGGTTCCTCTTCTTTCACCTCTGGTTTGCTTGCTTCAATTGGAGCAGCTTGACTTTGGTCGACACTTGCAGCATCCTTGTGCTCTGTTACAGCTTGATTTTCTTTTTCCTCCACTGCCGGACTTTCCTCTTTTGCTTGTTCAACAGTGTGAGTAATTGGAGTTTCATCCGCGAAAACTGGTGATTCTCCAATGACACTTCCTCCAAATAGAACCGCACAGGTTCCAATCATGACAGAGCAAGCGCCTACGGCAAACTTACGAATGCTGTAGACTCTTTTACGATTCCAATGGCCTTTTTCCATAAAATCCTCCTTTGGTAACCGCTTCCATTTATTTGTAAGCGTATTACTTTTTCATAGCCTTTTACCCTTATTTTATAAAATAATATAGGAAATTTCAATACCCTAAACACAAAAAATCATATTTTTGATTGTTTTTTCTAAAATTTGTAGAAGACTCAAAAAAAGTGAATGTAGATTTAGAACAAAAACAAACAAATTTTTGACACTCAGTTCAATATTATAAAAAAAGTTCCTTTTGTAAGGAACTCCTTTTACTTATAATTAAAGATTCCCCCTGCCAACTTATCGGCTAATTTGGGAAAGAGGGTATAAAACTTATAGGCTAGGTTCAACAAAACTGGTAGATTGAGTTCCCGTTTGTTTTTTCCTATGATTTTGACAATCTTTCTAGCCACTGCATCTGGTTCTAAGAGAAATCGATCAACCGACTTGAGGTAGGTCCCATCTGGGTCAGCCTGGTCAAAAAATCCTGTGCGGATTGGACCTGGATTAACCGTCGTTAGATAGACACCGTAGGGAATCAGTTCGAGGCGCAGCGCATTTGAAAATCCAATAGCCGCAAACTTTGTCGCTGAGTAGAGACTGGACTTGCTAGTCGCTATCAAACCTGCCATACTGATGATATTGATGATATGCCCTTTTCCCCTCTCCTTCATGCAAGTTCCAAGACGACGAGATAGATTCATCAGAGCAAAGGTATTAACCTCAAACATCTGGTGAATGTCTTTGTCAGAAATCTGGTCGAAATCTTCAAAAATTCCATAGCCAGCGTTGTTAATCAAGACATCAATCTTGCCATAACGGAGATAGAGGTCAGCTACCAGAGCTTCTAGGGCTGAGTCATCAGTAATATCGATTTCAATCAATTCCACATGAGGATGATTTCCATATAGTTGGACTAGTTTTTCCTTGTTTCTACCTAGCAAGATGAGTTGGTCATTTGGCAAGAGTTTGACCATTTCTTGGGCTAAGCCACCGCTTGCTCCGGTAATCAGAATAGTACGCATACTTATCCTTTCTCAATCTTCTAAATTTCCACTTCTTCCAAGTCTTTAACCACATGGACATTTTCAAAAACAGTTGCCGCATCTTTCTTGAGCTGGCTGATATCTTTTGAAAGGAAACGAGCGCTGATATGATTGAGCAGGAGGCGCTTAGCACCGGCTTCTGCTGCTACTTGTGCTGCCTGCATATTGGTTGAGTGACCGTGGTTGCGGGCAATTTTTTCATCTCCTTTGCCATAAGTCGACTCGTGAACCAAGACATCGGCGTTGACAGCCAGACGCACACTAGCATTGGTTTTTCGGGTGTCGCCCAGAATGGTGATAATCTTACCTGGACGTGGCGCTGAGATATAGTCAGCAGCTTTGATTTCAGTTCCGTCTTCTAGAACAACGTCCTGACCGTTTTTGATTTTTCCAAAAAGCGGGCCAAATGGAACACCAGCAGCCTTAAGTCTTTCAGCATCCAAGGTACCTTCTAAGTCCTTTTGCATGACACGATAGCCAACACAGAAAATAGTGTGGTCCAGCTCCTCTGCATACACAGTGAATTTATCGGTCTCAAGGATTTTCCCTAGAGAATCTTGCTCAAACTCATGAAAATGAATTCGGTAAGGCAGACGAGAGCTTGACACACGAAGGCTGGTTAAAACAAATGACTTGATTCCTTGCGGTCCATAGATGTCCAAATCCGTCTGCTCCTCATTTGCCTGAAAGGCACGGCTAGAAAGGAATCCTGGCAAGCCAAAGATATGATCTCCATGCAGGTGGGTGATAAAGATTTTGCTGACCTTACGTGGTCGAATCGTGGTTTCCAGAATACGATTTTGCGTTCCTTCTCCACAGTCAAAAAGCCAGACTTCGTTAATCTCGTCCAAGAGTTTCAGGGCGAGACTTGAAACATTGCGGGCTTTAGAGGGCTGACCAGCCCCTGTTCCTAAAAATTGAATATCCATTCGATACTTTCTAATTAATCAATATATAACATGGCTGTGCGGTTTTCCGATCGGAAATAGCGACTGCCAGAAAAAGCAACAGCTTCTTGCAGTAAATCCTCTTGACTGTAGCCTTTGAGACGTTTACGACCATCCGCCAAGCTTTCCAAATCAGTCAAATCTGTGAGACTCTCCACACTAACAACTTCCTCATCTCCGACAGGCTTCATGTAAATCTTTCCAGACTCTTCAAAGACGAGTTGATGGGGGAAAATTTGCGCAATTTCAAAAAGTAAGTCATCCGAGATTTCCTCTTCATTTTCAGAGAAAATCCGCCCCAGCCCCTCACTCTCATAGCAAAATCCAAAAGATTTGCCAGATAAATTAAGACGAATAAAAGGCTTATTTTCAAAGGTGAAACTTGGCTCAGCATTGTAGAGGTTCAGTTCCTGACTGAGTTCTGAAAAATAATCCGTCGCAGCTTCAGGACTCTTTTTCTGGTAGAGTTCAGCAAAGTAGGCATTGACTACACTCGGAGGAGGTGTGATGAGAGCTAACTGCTCCTGCTCTGCTTTGCCAGCTAGAAGCTGATCCAGATAGATCTTATCCAGACTTGTATAGCCTCCATACTTTAGAGCCAAAGTTTTAATATCAGTCATAAAATTCCTCTAATCTCCATTTATTTTTCTCAGAAATGTAGCCTGTAATGACTTCACCGTCATCTTGATAGTCGCGCTCTTCCAGAATCGCTACATTTTCTAAATCATGAATCTTGTAAGACTTAGAAAAGGGCACGCGCAGAGTAAAGACTTCAAAAATCTCCTTGATTTTCTCTAAAAACAAAGCCTGCAACTGCTCACGACTATCTTCAGACTTGGCAGAAATGAGGGCATACGGCGTTTGGGTAGGCATGAAATCCTCCACCAAATCCGCTTTATTATAAAGGGTCAGGCGAGGAATATCCTCCATGTCCAGGTCTTTCATGATGGACAGGACTGTTTTTTCATGTTCCTCGTGGTAAGGATTGCTGGCATCGATGACATGAACCAGAAGGTCTACATGCTTACTTTCTTCCAAGGTTGACTTGAAACTGGACACCAATTCAGTTGGCAAATCTTGGATAAAGCCAACCGTATCAGTTAAAGTCACCTGTAGATTACCTCCCAAATGGATACTCTTTGTCGTCGCATCCAGAGTCGCAAAGAGCTCGTCTGCTTCATACTGGGTCTTACTGGTCAAGGTGTTCATGATGGTTGATTTCCCAGCATTGGTGTAGCCAATCAAACCAATCTTAAAGGTGCTTGACTCCAAGCGTTTTTCTCTGACTGTCGCCCGATTTTTCTCAACCACCTTGAGCTGGCGCTCGATATCTGTGATTTGATTACGAACACTACGACGGTTCAGTTCCAGCTGACTTTCACCAGGTCCACGGGAACCAATTCCCCCTGCCTGACGGCTGAGCATAATCCCCTGACCAACCAAGCGGGGCAAGAGATACTTGAGCTGAGCCAAATGAACTTGGAGTTTTCCTTCATGGCTTCGAGCCCGCATGGCAAAGATATCCAGAATCAACTGCATACGGTCAATGACCTTGACACCGAGAACTTCTTCTAAATTGACATTTTGCCGTGGAGTCAAGCGATTATTGACGATGACAGTAGTAATTTCTTCTGCATCAACCATCCGCGCAATCTCTTCCAACTTACCAGAACCAACGAAGGTCTTGGAGTCATACTTTTCCCGTTTTTGCCTGTAGCTATCTACTACGACTGCCCCAGCTGTCTTAGCCAGACTGGCCAACTCTTCCATGGAGAGGTCGAAATTATCCATACCCTGCAGTTCAACACCAATGAGCAGGACCCGTTCCTCTTTTTTCTCCGTTTCAATCATCTAAAAACTCCTCTATCTGGCTTAAAATACGGTCTTGCACACCAGGCTCTCCTATCTGATAAAAGGTGACCTGCATGCGATTACGGAACCAGGTCAACTGACGCTTAGCAAAACGGCGAGTCGCCTGTTTGAGACTATCGCTGGCTTCCTCAAGAGTTTGCTCCCCACGGAAATAAGGAAAAAGTTCCTTGTAGCCAATGCCTTTGGCTGCTGGTACATCTGGATAATGCTCAAAGAGCCACTTGGCTTCATCCAATAATCCAGCCTCAAACATCAAATCCACACGATGGTTAATCCGTTCATAAAGCTGACTGCGTTCATCATCCAAGCAGATAATCAAAGGTTCATAAGGACTTTCCTGATTTTCCAAATCCTGACCAAAATGGACAATTTCCAAGGCACGCATGGCACGACGACGGTTAAACTGGGGAATTTCAAGGCCTGCTTGCTCCACAAGATTGGCTAATTCTTCATCTGATAAAGGCTCTAAACTAGCTCGATAGGCTAATATCTCCTCATGAGGTGTTTCCCCACCTAGATGATAGCCTTCAAGCAAGCTCTGGATATAAAGGCCTGTGCCTCCAGCGATAATGGCTAGCTTGCCACGGTTTTGAATATCCTCAATGGCCTTCTTAGCTTCTGAAACAAAATCAAAAGCCGAGTAAGACTCGGTCACCTCTCTGACATCAATCAAATGATGAGGAACAGCTACTTGCTCCTCTGGGCTAACCTTGGCCGTCCCAATATCCAACCCTCTGTATACTTGCTGACTGTCACCACTGACCACCTCTCCATCAAAGAGCTTGGCCACTTCGATAGCAAGGGCTGTCTTCCCAACAGCAGTCGGTCCAACAATCACAATTATTTTTGTTTTCATCTTTTTTCCTTGAAAAATTTCCATTTTTTCGTTACTATTATTATATCACAAAAAGGTCAGTCAGAAAAATGCTACCACTTAAGGAGCCTGGCTGATCGGGAAGATAAAGGAGGAAGACTCATGGCTAAAGGATTCGCTAAAGGTCTTGTAACAGGTGTCGCAGGAACTGTCGCTGCCGTTGCAGGTGCAGTGTACGCAATTAAAAAGAAAGTGATTGAGCCAGAAGAGCAAAAAGCAGCTTTCATCGAAGAAAACCGTAAAAAAGCGGCTCGCCGTCGCGTATCACATTAAGCAACAAAAGAAGTTGAGAAATCTCAACTTCTTTTTATGTTATTAAATAGCCAAATCAAACTTCAGCTGTGGCTTAACCGGATTATAGTCAACCAACTCAAAGTCCTCCGCTTTGATATCAAAGAAATTGGTCCCATCAGGAACATTTAAAATCAAGCGTGGTTGGCAGTTTGACGGCTCACGACGGAGCAATTCCTGAGCTTGTTCAAACTGATTATCATAGATATGGAGGTTGTTGATAAAATAGAAAAACTTCCCAACCTTCCATCCAAAATGCTTAGCAATCATCATCTGTAAAGCCACATACTGCATGGCATTGATATGGTGGGCCACCAACATATCATTCGAACGCTGGGTCAAGGTCGCATCCAGATAGATTTCCCCATCTACTCGACGGACATCAAACATGGTCTGAAAGGCGCATGGAAGGAGGCCGTCTGTTGCCTCAAAAGCCTCATAATCCCAGAGCGAGATGATATTGCGACGATTCCAAGGATTGGCTTCCAACTGCTTGAGAATCTTGTTAATGATGTCGTGTTTCTTAACGACCGCCCCATAGCGTTCACCGATGGTTCCCGTATCTCCCACTTCCCAGTCATTCCAGTAGTGAACATTGTACTTATCATTGAGAACATCTAGGCTATTAGACTGATCTTGGTAAATCCAGAGCACTTCCTTGATGGCAGATTTGATCGCAATGGGACGCAAGGTTGTGATGGGGAATTCCCCCTTAGACAAATCATACTCCGCAAAGGCACCCGTTACGTACTTGGAATTAGCAACTGTCCCATCCTTGTACTTGGGACGAGCCTGCTCAGAAAAGACACCGTCTTTGAGGATTCGTTCAATATTTTCTTTAAAAATCGTATCTGCTTTTGTCATTTACTCTCACCTCATTTATTGTCCTAACTAGTATAGCATAAAAAAAGAAAGGAGGAAAATCACTGGCTTTAAAGTAGTGTTTTTCTCCTTTTATGATCTTATTGCAATACAAGTGATGCTGCTCCGATAACTCCAGCGTCATTTCCTAGAGTTGCGAGAGCTAATTTAGTTGATGTGCGTACTTGTGGGAAGGTATTTTCATCATAAACCTTTTGCACGCCTTGGAGAAGGAATTCTCCCGCAGCTGACACCCCACCACCGATAACAATCGTTGATGGGTTGAGGATGGAGCCGATGTTGGCACACGCGATTCCCAAGTAACGTGAGAAGTTACGATAAACGATCAAGGCAAGGTCGTCCCCTTCTTTTGCAAGGTCAAAGACAGTTTTAGCAGTTACTTCTTCACCGTCGTCGATCAAGCGTTTCAAGGCCGCATCGCCTTCGTATTCATCTGCATAACGACGTGTCAAGTTGACAATCCCTGTTGCAGAAGCAACTGTCTCAAGACAGCCTTTCTTACCACAAGTACAAGCGATTGGTTGGTCAAAGTCAACAGTGATATGACCAAGCTCTCCTGCCGCACCAGCGACACCGTGAAGCAATTTGCCTTCTGCCACGATACCGCCACCAACACCTGTACCAAGTGTCATAAAGACAACGTCTGGTTGGTTTTCACCAGCCCCCATCCAGCGCTCACCAAGAGCAGCTACGTTGGCATCATTATCAATGAAGAATGGAATCCCCAAGGATTTTTCAATCTTTTCTTTGATTGGTTGAAGGGTTTTCCAGTTGAGGTTGTAGGCACCGATAACAGTCCCTTTTTCACGGTCAACCACACCAGGTGATCCCATTCCAATGCCTCGGAAATCCGTAGCAGACAATCCAAGCAAGTCCAAGCGATGCTGAATAGACTCAATCATATCGTCTACAATATGGCTTCCTTCGTCCAAAATATTGGTCTTGATAGACCATTTTTCTTGGATTTCTCCTTCTTGAGTTAAAATTGCGAACTTAACAGATGTCCCACCAAGGTCAATCCCAATAATCTTTTGACTCATCGTCTTCTCCTTTTAAACTGAAAATGCTTACAGATATAGTATAACAAAATCGTCAACTTTATGCAAAGGTTTGCGTGTTAAAAACCAATATTAAAACATCTCATTTGCTTCACTATTTGTAAAAATTAGTCACCCAAATGTTGAATGGCGTAGTTCGCTTCTTCTTTGGTAAATTTGTCAATACTAGGAGAAGTTAGCTTCTTCTTTGGTAAATTTGTCAATACTAGGAGAAGTTAGCCAGTCATAAATTTTTGTTTTTGAGAGATTGCTGTATTTTCGGTATTCTCTTGCTTTAGCTAAGGCATTCTCCTTATAGTCTGCTTGCAAATGATTGATAGCATATTGTGCAGTGTCACTATTAAAACCTTCAAAAATTAACATCTCATAAATTCTTTTTTTTGACAAATGAATCTCATTATAACCTTGTGCTCTCTTTAAAGCTGCTGAGTATGGATTCCCGGCTGCTGGTTTTGGTTGCCACACACCATCGTATCCTACATAGTAACGGCCACCATCTACCCATTTGTCCTTAGCCATTTTACCGTCTGATTCAACATAATAACGGCCACCATCTACCCATTCATTCTTGGCCATCTTACCATCTGATTTTTCCTTCTGCTGTTAGATAATAATAGGATCCATAGTTTTTGTCATAAATCCACTCAGCTTTAGCCATCTTACCATCTGATTTAAGATAGTAATTGCCTACCCATGTGTTGCGAGCGTAGCTACCTTCTCCTGTTAAATAATAGTATGACCCATAGTTATTGTCATAAAACCATTCATTTTTAGCTCTTTTCCCGTCTGATTTAAGATAGTAATTACCTACCCATGCGTTTCGAGCGTAGCTACCTTCTGCGGTTAGATAATAATATGAACCATAGTTTTTATCATAAATCCATTCACTCTTAGCCATTTTACCATCTGATTTAAGATAGTAATTGCCTACCCAAGCATTTTGGACATAGTTTCCCGAAGCATTTAGATAGAAATAAGAATTAGCTTTTTTATCAAAAATCCACTTATTAGTAACTTTAGTACCATTTTCATAGTACGATGAGCCTACCCAACCAGACTGAGCTGTAGATTTGGACTTATCCTCTTTAGGACTTGTATTTTTAGGTTTCTCAGCAGGTTTTTGAGCTGGTGTTTTCGGTTTCTCAGCAGGTTTTTGTGCTGGTGTTTTTGGTTTCTCAGCAGGTTTTTGTGCTGGTGTTTTCGGTTTCTCAGCAGAATTTTGCGCTGGTGTTTTTGGTTTCTCAGCAGGATTTTGCGCTGGTGTTTTTGATTTCTCAGCTTGATTTGACGCCGAAGTTGTATTCTCTTTTACAACCTTACCATTTTTAGATGCATCCTTTTCTTGAGCAGAAACATGCTGAGCCGAAAAAGGAAAGTCTCCAGTTGTATCTGATAATGCAATAAGTCCCAGTGTTGCAGTTGCTAAGCTGGTTACTAAAATTTTTTTTGATTTTTTCATAAAAATCTCCATTATTTTTATTGATTTATACTTATTAGTATACCATATTTTTAATTTTGCTTTCAAATCAAATATTAAATATTAACAAATAAATCTAAAAATTAATTAAAAAATTTATAATTATATCACTTCCAACTCATACAAGCCTCTGACCGCGTTACAGCCATAGACAGCTTCTGCTTGGTCCAAGTCTGCCAAAGTCAAGACTTTTTCTTCTACTCGTCCTCTTTCTAGCAAATGTTGACGGTAGATTCCTGGCAAAATTCCTTGACTGGTAGGTGGTGTGTATAGTTTTCCAACGATTTTCAGAACTAGATTCCCGATAGACGTTTCCAATAGCTCTCCTGCTGCATTATGGTAAATGATTTCTTGTTTATCTAGATTTAAATGCGGTCTATGAGTGGTTTTAAAGTAGGTAAAGGATTGATTCAAATCTGCTTCTTGCAGGAAGAGTTTAGCTTTGCAGAAGCTTGGACTGAGGGGTGTTAAGATTTGGCGACTGAGTTCTATCTCTCCAGATTTACTGAGGATGATTCGCAAAAGGTAGTCCTGGTGGGAATCGCTGGTCTGACACTCTTTCTCTATCTTTTGTCTCAGGTTTTCTGGATCAAAAGGATAGGCAAAATATCGGCTCGCCTTTGTCAGTCTTTCCAGATGTTGATCTTCAAAAAGCAGTTGTTTTTGACTGATTTTCCCAGTTGTAATCAATTGGAAACGTGCTTGTTTACGATAGAGTACAGCCGCCTTTTGATGAACCTCTCGGTATTCAGATTCCCAAGTACTATCCCAAGTAATGCCGCCTCCAACTCCATAGATGGCTTTTTCTTGATGCAGTTGAATAGTCCGAATGGCGACATTGAAAATTCGTCGCCCATTTGGAAGCAAGAGACCAATCGTTCCGCAGTAGACTCCACGCGGTTGAGGCTCCAAGTTCTTGATGATTTCCATGGTCGCAATTTTGGGAGCTCCTGTGATAGATCCACATGGAAAGAGCGAACGGAAGATTTCAACTAGGTCCACATCCGGTCGTAACTGACTCTTGATGGTCGACGTCATCTGCCAAACAGTTGAATACTGTTCTACTTGACACAGACGTTCTACATGCTCACTCCCCACCTCAGAAATACGGTTCATATCGTTGCGCAAAAGATCCACAATCATCATATTTTCAGAGCGATTTTTAGGATCCTGTTCTAGCCAGCTAGCTTGGGCAAGGTCTTCTTGGTCAGTCACTCCCCGCTGGGTTGTTCCTTTCATTGGACGAGTCGTTAATTCTCGGTCATTTTGCTCAAAAAAGAGCTCTGGACTCATGGAAATCACTGCCATCTCATCATGTTCAACATAGGCATTGTAGCCCGCCTCCTGTTCTACCACCATACGATTGTAAATGGCAAAAGGATTGGCGTTTAAGTCTTGCTTGAGTTGGACAGTGTAATTTACCTGATAGGTGTCCCCCTGACGCAAATGATGGTGAATCTTGGAAATAGCTTTTTCATAGTCCTCTGCAGATGTTAGTTCATGCCAATTTGAAGGCAGATCTACTTCCTCATAAGTCAGAGGAATAGACGATGTTTCTACCCTATCGTGAACTGTAAAATATAGCAGATACTCTCCCAGTAAAGGAGCTTTATGAACTGCTAATTTCTCCTCAAATGCAGGTGCAGCCTCGTAACTGACGTAGCCCACCACATAGTAGCCCTGCTCTTGGTAGCTTTCCACTTGTGCCAGCAAGTCCGCTACTTCTGATAAGTCTCTCGTTTTTAACTCTTTGATTGGCTGGGTAAAAGTGTATCTCTCCCCCAAAGCCCTAAAATCAATCACTGTTTTTCTATGCATATCTTAAGTATAGCACAAAAAAGCCGACCTAGAACAGCTAAATCCAGGTTTGTTTACTGATTTCTATAACGAAAAAAATCTCTACGTTGCTTTTTTCTACTTTTGGCAATTCTCCATCAGATAGCACCCCTTCTTCTTGTAAAAACTGGTCTTATTGGAGCACTTTACACAAAATTCAACAAAAGAGAACAGAGGAAGTAATGGTATAAATACCATTACTTCCTCTGTCTTTTACTTTTCTTCTTTTACTACAGAATAATTTCACGACTTTCTGATAGAATCTTGTGGATACTGCGCACGCGCACCTCCGATTAGTTTGGGACGACTTGCAAGAGCCGTTACATGGGCATGCCCAATTTCTCTCAAAAGAGGGCGAATCGGAACCTGAACATGCTTAACATGCATGCCAATCGCAGTATCTCCGATATCCAACCCAGCATGGGCCTTGATAAATTCGACCTCAACTGGATCCTGCATAAACTTGAAGGCTGCCAACTGACCCGAACCTCCTGCATGAAGAGTCGGAAGGACGCTGACGATTTCCAGACCAAACTGCTCTGCCAGCTGACGTTCAACGACGAGGGCTCGATTGACATGTTCACAACCTTGAACAGCTAGATGAATTCCTTTTTCCTCTAGGATATCTAGGATGGTCTTCACAATGATTTCTCCAATTTCTTGACTGGATTCCTTACCAATCTGACCACCTATCACTTCACTAGAAGAAAGGCCCAAAACAAAGATAGATCCTTGCTTCAAATTGGCCTTTTCTAATACATCTTCTACAATCTGGCTTGTTGCTCTTTGAATGTCTTTTTCCTTCATACTTGATACCCCTTTTGTCACTATCTATCATATCTTTTTTTACTGATTTTATCAAGGCCAACTAATCATTCTGATTTTTAAAAGCAAAACTCCCAGAATTGACTGGGAGCTAACTTATTTCTATTTTATTAATGTATATTTCAACCGTCGTCCCTTTTTCGGGTGCAGAATCAATCTTCATCTGGTAATTGTCTCCAAAATGAAGTTTGAGTCGTTGGTTGACATTTTGAAGGCCAACTCCCCCACGTTTGAGCTGACTTTGACTGCTATCACCAGGATTTTGGAAGCCAACACCATCATCCTCAATGCGGATGACAACCCCTGTATCCTGTCTCTGAACAGAAACTTTAATATAGCCCTGACCTTCCTTCTCCTTAATACCATGGTAAAGGGCATTTTCTACAAGAGGTTGCAACACCAGTTTAGGCAAGACTAAATTATCAAAGTCAGGTTCTTCATCAATCTCATACTCCAGCTTATCACCATAGCGTTGTTTCTGGATAAAGAGGTACTGGCGGACATGGTTGATTTCATCAGAAAGAGAAATCAAATCCTTTCCTTGATTGAGCGCCAAGCGGAAATAGGTTGCCAAGGACTTGGTCACCTGAACCACTCGCTGACTATCCTGAAATTCAGCCATCCAGATGATAGTGTCCAAAGTATTATAGAGGAAATGGGGGTTAATCTGGCTCGACAGTGCTTGAAGTTCATACTGCCGGGTTGCCTCTTCCTGCCTGCGCACATCTGCCATCAACTGATCAATCTGATCCAACATGGCATTGAACTGACGAGTCACTTCTCTCAGTTCATAGGCGCCAGCTTCCTTAGCACGAAGATTTTGTGTACCAGAAGCAATTTCCAGCATGGTTTCTCTTAGGTCCTTCAAAGGAGCAATCCAGCGTTTGAGACTGAACCACACCAAGCAGAGACAGGCAAGAAGAGATAAGGCACTAGCACCAAGCAAGGTCCACATGAGTTGACTCCGAACCTGGTCTAACTTCTCCAACGAAGACACGCCTATAACCGTCCAATCAGTACCTGCAATCTTTTCCTGACTGACGTAGGATTGGTGATCCAGCGTATATCCCTGCCCCGTCTCGATGTAGGGTTTCATGGCCTCCATTTCACTCGCTGAGCTATAGACAGTACGTTTAGGATGGTAGACAAATTCATGGTTTTCATTAATGATAAAGGCAAAGCCCTGCTGGCCCAACTGGAGTTGGTTGAGATAGGCTTCCAGAGTTTCGTAGGAAATATCCAAACGAAGTACACCAAGATTGGATCCCTTTGTATCGACAAGTTCCTGAGTGACAGAAATGACCCACTGACTATCTGATTTACGAGCTGGGGTTAAAACTGGCTTAGCTCCCTGATGAATAGCCTTTTGGTACCAATCCTCAGCCATCATATCTGAGGAAGTTTTCATCTGCACACTATCATCTGTAGAAATGACCTGACCGGATTTGGTGACCAGTACCACCGTTTTCAAGTCCTGATCTGCCTTTAAGATAGTCAAAAACAGATCTCGGATTCCTTTGACCTGGTCTTGGTTAGGGTTCTCAGCATAGGCTAAGACATCCTTTTGCTGGGTCAAACTGGTAGAGGTGGTTTCTAATTTTTTGATATAAGACTGAATAAAGTGGCTAGTTTGGCTAATGGTCGTTTGGCTATTGCCCTCAATAGTGGCCTCAATAGCTGATGAACTAGATTGATAATAGAAAGTCCCGACCACAGCTAGGAGAATGAGAAAGACCAGAAAGATGGAAATAACCATTCTTACTAGGAGAGAAGAACGCTTCATCGATCTTCTCCCTTCTTAAACTGACGAGGTGTCACACCTGCAATCTGTTTAAAACGTTGGGTAAAGTAGTTCATATCCTCAAAACCAACCTTTTCGGCTATCTCATAAATCTTTAAATCCGTGGTCAGAAGCAAGAGCTTGGCTTGTTTGACACGCTCTCTCACCAGGTAATCCTGAAAAGGCAGGCCCAACTCTTTCTTAATTAAGGAACTCAAATAAGTCGGACTAAAACCTAGGTCACTGGCCAAAGACTTCAAACTAAACTGACTGTCAGCTAGATGGGACTGGATTTTCTGAGCAATATTTCCCTCAAACTTATCGGTTAATAAATCTTGTAACTGCTCTTCTTTTTCTTCCTTGTCTAGTTTTTGCTTGATTTTCCCCAACATTTCCTCAATATCCTGACGAGAAAAAGGCTTGAGCAAGTAATCATCGACACCGAGTTTGACAGCAGACAAGGCATAATCAAAATCATCGTAACCCGTTAAAAAGACCAAATGCACTTGTGGATAGGTTTCTCGTACCAGACTGGCCAACTGGATGCCATTTAGCTGAGGCATGTTGATATCGGTTAAAATGATGTCTGGCACCTGCTTTTGAATCAAGTCCCAAGCCTGTCTTCCATTTTCAGCCTGACCGATGATTTCCATATCGTAGGCCGCTACATTAACCAGCTTCGTCAATCCTTGTCTTACCAGATACTCATCTTCTACGATTAAGATTGTGTAGGTCATGCTCTGCTCCTTTACCACTTACTAGTATCAGTATAGCAAAATTTTCCTCTAACTGCTTAGGAAAGCCTTCTTAATCAACATAATCTAGTAAATAGGCATAGCCTTTTTCTGCCATTTGGTCTTTGGGAATAAAGCGGATAGAAAGACTATTGATACAGTAGCGCAAGCCCCCCTTGTCCTGAGGCCCATCTGTAAAGACATGGCCAAGGTGAGAATCTCCAACTCGGCTTCTTACTTCCATGCGCGTCATATTGTAAGACTTATCTTCCTTGTAAGTGGCAACATCCGGGCTGATTGGTTGGGTGAAACTAGGCCATCCGCAACCAGACTCAAACTTGTCCTTTGATGAAAAGAGGGGTTCGCCAGTTGCCACATCCACATAGATACCGGATTTAAATTTATCCCAATAGCGGTTTGAAAAAGCTCGTTCTGTTTGATTTTTCTGGGTAACTGCATACTCCTCAGGTGACAAGGTCTTTTTCAACTCTTCATCGCTTGGTTTAGGATATTTGCTGGCATCGATGACGGGATAGGCGGCCTGATTAACATTGATATGACAGTAGCCATTTGGATTTTTCTTGAGGTAGTCTTGGTGATAGTCCTCAGCCACTACAAAATTCTTCAAGTTTTCCTTTTCAACTGCCAGAGGTTGGTCATATTTTTTAGCAACTTCATCAAAGACTTGGTTGATTACTTCCAAATCCTTATCATCTGTGTAATAGACACCAGTACGGTACTGGGTCCCCACATCATTTCCTTGTTTATTTTTGCTGGTTGGATTGATAATGCGGAAGTAATGAAGCAGGATCTCCTTGAGGGAAATTTGATTGGCGTCGTAAGTGACATGGACGGTTTCCGCATGACCTGTTTGGTTAATCAATTCGTACTTGGTTGTTTCCCCTCTACCGTTTGCATAGCCAGAAACGGCATCTGTCACTCCAGGCACGCGTGAGAAGTATTCCTCCACTCCCCAGAAACATCCTCCAGCTAGATAAATTTCGTGCAAGTCTGCGTCTTTACTCACTTCTGTTTTTTTCACTGTTTTTCCTCCTTGGCTAACTGACGCTTTCTCAATTTGCGAGCTGTCTGTCTGCCCTGCATTTCGCATCAATAGAAAATAGAAACCGGTTAGGACTAGGAGAATGACCCCTGCCAAGACAAAAAGTTTTACTTTATCATTCATAGCCTTTCTCTACCCCATTTCTTTCAATTCTTTTAAAATCATTTCCTTATCCATAAAACCTGGTTGCGTTTTGACCAGCTTGCCTTCCTTGTCTATAAAGGCTTGAGTCGGATAAGAACGGACACCATAACTTTCCAAGAGTTTACCTGATGGATCAATTAAAACTGGAAAATTTTTATAATCCAATCCCTTGTACCAATTCTTAAAGTCCGCTTCAGATTGCTCCCCCTTGTGTCCAGGAGACACCACTGTCAAGACCACATAGTCATCACCAGCATCCTTAGCGATTTCATCCGTATCTGGAAGGCTGGCTAGACAGATGGAACACCAAGAAGCCCAGAATTTAAGATAGACTTTCTTGCCCTTGTAATCAGACAAACGATAGGTCTTGCCATCTACACCTGTCAGTTCAAAATCAGCGACTTCCTGACCTTTAGTCGCAGTTTTCGAACTAACTTGTTCTGTTTTGGTTTGCTCCTTCATAGTAGACTCGTCTGCCATGTTTTTAGCCGAACAGGCTGCCAAGCAACAGATTGAGCCTACTCCAAGGAGACATGTTTGCCATTTTTTCATTTCTTTTTCCTCTCTATTCAAATAATGTAGTCAAAATGGAAGCATTTCCCAAAAGAACCAAGATTCCCATCACGATAATGAGGAAACCACCTACTTTTTTGAGGGTTCCGAGATAAGGATGGAGTTTTCGGAAATGTTTCAAAACATAGCTAGAGGCAAGAGCTAGAACCAAAAATGGTAGCGCCAAACCCAGCGTGTAAACCAACATGAGACCAGCACCCTGCAAAGCTCCTGAACCACCTGAAGCCGCCAAGGCCAAAACAGAGCCCAGAACTGGCCCCACACATGGCGTCCAAGCAAAACTAAAGGTCAACCCCAGTAAAAATGCCTGACTATAGCCGTTACCCTTTTGCCCCTGTCTCTTTAATTGTAGTCTTCTTTCCTTGTAAAGCCCCTGCAAATGTAGGACTTCCATCTGGTGTAAGCCCAAGAGAATGATAATCGCACCTGTCACATACTGAAACCAGGAAGCATAAAGCAAATTGCCTAAAAAACCAGCTCCATAACCCAGTAAGATAAAGATAAAAGAAATCCCCGCTATAAAGGCCAAAGTTCGCAATAAACTAACAAGTGAGATTGAAAATTTTCCACTAGAAGCCTGAGCATCATTCTTATCATCCAACAAGACCCCCGCATAGACTGGCAACAAGGGTAAAATACAAGGAGAAAAGAAGGAAAGAATTCCAGCAAGAAAAACACTAATAAAAAAGATTACATTGTCCATTGCCTTCCTCCATTCTTTGATTTGATAGGTCTATTATATCCCCAAAACTCCAGAAAAAACAGGGACAATGATAGGGAAAAATAGGAATTTAATCAGTTTATTTAGAAATCTGGCACAAAAAAAGCCAGACAAGGTCTGACTTTGGTAGAAACAGAAAAGAGAATCACCTGTCCTCCCTACTTATCTGGTAATAAATAAGGTCCGCAACGTAGTCTTTTCTCTCCACACCATTGGCAATGGTTTTTAGATAAGACATTCCCGCTTTTTCCATAACACGGCCTGAAGCTGGATTGAGACTAGCGTAACGAGCTCTGACTTTTTGAAAGCCTGCTTGAGTAAAACAAAAATCTAACACAGCTTTCAAGGCCTCTGTCATCATACCTCGGCCCCAAAATTTTTTTCCTAAAACATAGCCAATTTCACAACTTAAATCTTCCTCGTGCATTTCAATGATGCTGATATCTCCTATCACATGCTCTGGGTTCTCTTTGAGACAAATGGCCCATTTGTAATAGTTGGGATTGGTATAGGATGCAACCCAATTTCGAATCGAGTTCCGAGTCACCTCAACATCAGGATGAGGATCCCAGGTGACATAGGTCAGATTCTCAGCAGACGAAGCCCAATTTTGAAACATGGCTTCCGCATCACTCTCCACAAATCTTCTCAAAATCAAACGTTCTGTCTGTAATATTTGCGTACCGGTTGCTTTCATAATGTTACCTCGCTTTCTAAGCTTAAGGCTCAAGCTAAAAAGGTTCCCCGGACCTTCCTCGCTTTCTCATTTCTAGGCTCAGGGTAAAAAGACTATACTCGCTTTCTCATTTCTAGGCTCAGGGTAAAAAGACTATACTCAGTAACAGCTAGAAAAAAAGTTTTTCATCTAGTTACTTGACGCAGTCGCTGTCTGGTTTGAAATGCGCTTTACCAAGCTTTTTCAAACCTAGTCATCGTTGCGGGGGTGAGACAAAGCTTTTTCAAACCTAGTCATCGTTGCGGGGGTGAGACAACGAAATCGAACTCTTCGAGTTACCGATTTCTGTCTCACTCCCAAAAGTCATCAAAGACGGTGATTGGTAGGTGGCGTTTGTGTTGGCCTTTATGCCACCAGTTTTCAATAGTCGCTTGAGCTTCTGGACTGATGGTTTTGCCTTCTAGATAGTCATCAATTTCATTGTAAGTGACTCCAAGTGCGACTTCGTCAGCAAGTCCAGGTTTTTCTTCTTCCAGGTCTGCTGTTGGGATTTTTTCATAAAGAGCTGGGTCTGCACCAAGTTCCTTCAAGAGTTGCTTTCCTTGGCGTTTATTGAGGCGGTAAAGAGGGAGAATATCTGCACCACCGTCACCAAACTTAGTAAAAAAGCCTGTGATATTTTCCGCAGCATGGTCTGTTCCAATGACAGCTCCGCTATGGGCACCCGCAAGGGCATATTGGGCAATCATACGACTACGAGCCTTGATATTTCCCTTGTTAAAGTCTGAAACAGGACTTCCTGTCGCTTCGACTGCAGCTGTCATAGCATCAGCTGATTCCTTGATATTTACAACTAGACTGACATCTGGCTGGATGAAAGCAAGAGCTTTTTGAGCATCCTCTTCGTCAGCTTGGACTCCATAAGGGAGCCGAACAGCGATAAATTTGTAGCTGTCATCTCCAGTTTCTGCTCGCATTTCTTCCATAGCTAATTGCGCCAATCGCCCCGCTAAAGTCGAGTCCTGTCCACCAGAAATTCCTAGTACAAAACTTTTAAGGAAGGGATGTTTTTTTAGGTATTTTTTTAAGAAGTCAATGGAACGACGAATTTCTTCCTGGGCGTCAATCACTGGCTTGACACCTAGTTGCTGGATAATGGTCTCTTGCAAACTCATTCTTCTTCTCCTTCGCCAAGGGCTTCCTTGCGCATCTTGTCAATCAAGTCCATCTTATCTTGCCAAATATCACGCGCCAAATCTACTGGATAGTGCTGTGGATTTAGTACCCGTTTATACTCATCCCAAAGCTTGTCAAATTCTTTGCGAGCATAGGCCTGAATCTCCGTCAAACTAGGCAAGTTGTAAACTAATGTTCCTACTTTGAAAATATCCACCAAGAGAGGAACCGCATCAAAGTTTCGAACGGTCTTTTTGATGTAGGTATAAGTTGGATGGAACATTTTGATTTCTGTCATGTCACTCACATCCACACCATCATAAGTAATGTAGTCACCTTCTGACTTGCCTTTTTCACGACTGGTAATGCGCCATACCTGTTTCTTACCTGGCGTAGACACTTTTTCCGCATTATTAGACAGTTTGATGGTATTACGCATCTGACCATTCTCATCTTCGATAGCCACAATCTTATAAACCGCCCCAAGAGCTGGCTGATCATAGGCTGTAATCAGCTTGGTTCCCACACCCCAGACATCAATCTTGGCTTTTTGCATCTTGAGGTTGAGGATAGTATTTTCATCGAGGTCATTGGAAGCGTAAATTTTGGCATCTGGATATCCAGCCTCATCTAACTGTTGGCGAACTTTCTTGGAAATATAGGCAATATCCCCTGAGTCGATACGAACACCTTTAAAGTTAATCTTGTCTCCCAGTTCACGAGCTACCTGAATAGCAGCTGGCACACCGATGCGAAGCGTATCATATGTATCTACTAGAAAGACACAGTCACGATGGGTTGACGCATAAGCCTTGAAGGCCTCATAGTCGTTTCCATAAACCTGTACCAAGGCATGGGCATGAGTACCCAAGACAGGAATGCCAAAGAGCTTCCCTGCTCGCACGTTGCTAGTTCCGTTGGCTCCACCAATCACGGCTGCGCGTGTTCCCCAGATAGCCGCATCCATTTCTTGCGCACGACGTGTCCCGAATTCCATCAAGGGTTCATCTTCAATGACCGAACGAATACGTGCTGCCTTGGTCGCTATCAAGGTTTGAAAGTTAACGATGTTTAAGAGAGCCGTTTCGACCAATTGACATTGGGCAAGAGGTCCTTCCACCTGCACAATCGGCTCATTGGCAAAAACCAAGTCCCCTTCCTGAGCAGAACGGACTGTCAACTCCAACTTGAGATTTCGTAGGTAATCCAAGAATTCTCCATGATACCCAAGCGTCTCCAAGTAGGCAATATCGCTATCTGAAAAGCGTAAGTCTTCAAGATAATGTACAATTCTTTCCAAACCAGCAAAAACCGCATAGCCGTTATTAAACGGTTGCTGACGGAAATAAACTTCAAAGACCGCCTTCTTATTGTGAATTCCTTGGTCAAAGTAAACTTGCATCATGTTAATCTGGTACAAGTCCGTGTGCAATGTCAAACTATCATCTGGATACATCTGTTTTCCTTCTTCCTTTTTTACAAAGGTATGAACGTATTCTACCACTTTCACACCATCCGATAAATTAGTACTATTATAACACATTTTACTGAGATTGATAAAAAGCTAACAAGCTATTCTCCATTCTCAAGTTCATCCATATCTTGCTCAAACTTTTTTTGGGCCCATTCGCCATAACTTTTAAGGACGAGATTGCCGATAAAAACCCAAGGAAGGTAAATCAGATAAGTAATAACCCAAGCAGACAAATATTTAACGTTCAGAGGATTGTGCTGATAAATTTCGATATTGAATTGATAATTCTCCAACATCAAGAGAGACGTAATAGCGAGAGTTACCAGCAAACACCCTATAATTGTAAAATGAAAACGACTATAGTAGGTCACTCCAAGTTGTCGTGCACGATTGAAAAAGAAGAAAATTCCTAAAAGAAGGGTAACCAGAAGAATATTAGAATTAAAAAGAGCAGGTGCTAATACAGCCACCAAATAACTTAGCAGAATGAGCCCGATAAACACATTAAAAGACTCTGTCCCAGCTTTGTTAATCAGTTGTTCTTCTCTTTCGTCTAATAATTGATAATAAAAAAATCTATTTTTCATCTTCTTCCTCCCAAAATAATTGATCTAATGTTTTTCCTAAGCATCTGCAAATGGACTGGCAAAGGGAGAGACTAGGATTGTATTTCCCTGCTTCTATCAAGCCTATAGTCTGCCTAGTTACACCAACAGCATCTGCCAAATCACCCTGTGTCATATCAAGCTCCACCCGAGCTAGTTTTAATTTTAAATTTTTAGCCACTTGTTTCCTCCTTCTATTTTTTAAAAAGTTGCGCTTCTTTTAAAAACATTATACCATATATCTAACTTAATGCAATATATAAATGTCATTTTGTAAGATTTTATTAACAAAAAACTCTCTATCATCTTACATGATAAAGAGAATTCGTTCTTTTTTGATACTTAGACAAGCTCCTCTTCAAAGGAAAGAAGTCTAGATCACAAATCCTTTTGGTAATAGTATCTTTGTCCTGTGTAGGGATAGTCTTGCAAGGTAAAGACTTCCTTGTAGCCATGACTTAGATAAAAATCTGGCGCTTGAAACTGGTAAGTATTCACGAAAGCAAAACGACAGTTTCGATTCTTGGCTTCATTTTCTGCTCGCTCCAATAGTTTTGAACCAATTCCTTGTCCCCGTAATTCCTCTTTTACAAACAAATATTCGATTTCCAGCCAGTTTCCGAAAGTCTCTGCTACTAATCCCGCCAAGAGATTGCCCTTTTCATCTTCGACATAAAGGTTCAGTGGCTCACTTTCAGCCTCTTCTCTTTTGGAACGATTATAAGCACGAATCAAATCTCCTATTTCTTGCGCTTTATGCGACTCCTTATTTTCTAATCTAACGTGCATCCAAACCTCCTAATAAACTACTACAGCTTGATTATAGTCTTATTTCTATGGACTGTCAAACTAGAAAAACTCACCAAACAGAGTTGATGAGTTCATGATTTATTTTCTAAATTTCCACTGACTATAAATCCCAAAAACAAAGATCCAGATAGCAGAACCAACTGCCCCCATGAAAGTGGACTCTTGCAAAAAGAGAGTCACAAAAACAAAGACAAAAAAGAGAATGGTTAGGGGATTAAGCAAGCGATACTGAGGCATGAGGTAGCCATCAGCCATGAAGTCTTGTGACTTGCGGTATTTGAGATGAGCCACCATAATCAAGATATAAATCGCGATGTAAACACCTGATGAGGATGCCGTAATCAAAGCAAAGGCATCTGAAACACCTGGCAACACATTGATAAAGGCAGCGAGGGCAATCAAGATCGCTGAGGCGATGATGGCATTTTGTGGAACATTGTGGCGAGAAAGGGTATCGACCTTAATGGCCTTTAAGAAACGATTTGGCGAATCATGGGCAATCTGATATAAGTGTCTCCCTGTTGAGTAGAGAGTTGAGTTAAGAGCAGACGCTGCTGAGGTCAAGACAACAAAGTTGATTAGAGCCGCTGCCCACTTGATCCCTGCCAGTTCAAAGACCGTTACAAATGGAGAATCTGAAGAATTAAGATAAGACCAAGGAATAATGGCCATAATCGCAATGAGAGCTCCCCCGTAGAAGAAGATAATTCTGAGAGGAATTTCCTTAACAGCTTTGGGCAAGACCTGACGAGGGTTCTTTGTTTCAGAAGTTGTCACCCCGATAAACTCAATCATCAGATAGGCAAAAAATACCATTTGAAAGGCCATGACAAAGTTCATAACTCCGTTTGGAAAAAGAGAGAACTGGTCGCTGATATTTGCCAAACTTGCAACACCATGCGGTGTCTTAAAGCCTGTCAAAACCATAAAGACTCCTGTTGCAATCATGGCTAAAATCGCCACAATCTTGACCATAGCAAACCAAAACTCGACTTCTCCAAAGAGCTTAACCGCAATCAGATTGACCAAAGCCAAAATCGTTAAAAAGATAAGCTGAATCATCCAGCTAGGCCAGGTAGGGAACCAGAAGCGGACATAGTCTGAGATGGCAGTGATTTCTGCCATACCGATAAAGACAACTGACAGCCAATAAGACCAAACTGAGAAATATCCCCAGCCTTTACCCAAATGACGGGTGATAAAGTTGATAAAGGTATGCTGTTCTGGATCCTGATACAGCATCTCTCCAACAGCCCTCATCATCAAAAACATAAAGGCTCCTGTAATCATGTAAATCAGGATGATAGAAGGTCCTGTAAGGCTGATAGAGCGACCAGCACCTAGGAAAAGTCCAGTTCCGATTGTTCCTGCAATGGCCATCACCTGAACATGGCGATTGGTTAAACCACGCTCCATTTTGTTTTTCTTCTTATTTTCACTCATATAGTCTCCTTTTTATCCAAAAAACCAAAAAGGAGTTGAGCAAGGCAAAACCTTCACTACTCCTTTTTCATCCTATTTAGGCCGTTTTCTCAACCTTTAAGATTTTGACATCATAGCTTCCAACTGGTGTTTCAATCGTTGCAGTATCGCCAGTCTTCTTGCCAATTAGAGCATGGCCAATCGGACTTTCATTTGATACTTTACCAGCAAAAGCATCTGCACCTGCAGAACCGACGATGATGTAGACCTCTTCTTCGTCTTCACCGACTTCTTGGATTGTTACTGTTTTACCGATTGCTACCTCATCTTGGGCAACTGCATCGCTATTAACAATTTCAGCATAGCGAATTTTTGTTTCTAGACTTGAAATTTGTCCTTCAACAAAAGCTTGTTCATCTTTCGCTGCTTCATACTCACTATTTTCTGAAAGGTCTCCATAGGAACGAGCAATCTTGATACGCTCTACGACTTCGGGACGTCGAACGAGTTTCAACTCCTCTAATTCTTTTTCTAGTTTTTCCTTTTCTTCAAGGGTCATTGGGTAAGTTTTTTCTGCCATTTTTTTAACTTTCTTTTCTATTTACTTTTTTAAAACAAAATTATGTGGAAAACCACATAATTTTAGTTTGAACTACTTGCTTGAGGTAACTTGCTATTGATATGCTCTGCAACGTTTTGATCATGTTCTTCTTTTGTTGTTGCAAAGTATACTTTACCGTCTTCAACATTGGCTACAAAGTACAAGTACTCACTCTTTGTCTGGTTTACACTTGCTTCAATCGCATCCGAACTTGGGCTATCAACCGGTCCAGGCATGAGGCCAAGGTGTGTGTAAACATTGTATGGTGAATCAATCGTTGTATCAATTCCAGCGTCATCTGCTAAACTAATCTTTTGACCAAGTTTTCCTTGAGCATATAGGATAGCGATATTACTTTGAAGTGGCATACCAGCATTCAAGCGGTTATAGAAGACACCTGCGATCATCTTGCGGTCTTCGGTTTTAGCACCTTCTTTTTCGACAAGAGAAGCAATGCTGAGCAATTCATTAACTGTCAGATTCTTTTCTTTGATTGTAGCGTAATATGGTGACATAGCCTTATCCATAGCAGCTACCATTTCATCAATCAAACTTTCAACAGTTGTACTGTCTTTGATCGTATAGGTCGCTGGGAAAAGGTAGCCTTCAAGACGATAACGAACGCTACTGTCTTTTGTTGGAAGACTTCCAAGTAGGTTTGGATACTTGGCTACTAATTGTGAGATAAAGGTCTCATCTTGAGCTTTTGCCAAGAAAGCATCCGCAGTAAGAGGTTCTTTAAATTCACCTTGAAGTTGTCCTACTGTTTGAGCGATTTGCTCTAATGTATAGCCTTCTGGAATGGTCAAGTTTGCAAGAACAGGTGCCTGAGCTTCAGGAGTCCCACCTTTTTGCAATTCTTGAATCAACTCATCCGTACTCATACTCTTCTTCAAGTTGTAATAACCTGACTTCAAGTTAGCATGGCTATAGTATTTAGCATAAAGGCTAAAGATAAGTCCATGTTTAACCAGACCAGATTTTTCCAAGGTGCTTCCAATTTCTTGAACGTTTGCTCCGTCTGGGATTTGAACCGTTACATAGTCCTTAGAGCTCGCATCAACAGGTTTCAAGGAATCTTGAACGTAACCATAACCAAAGTAACCACCAACTGCAACGAGTGCTAGGAGAACTAGAACTGTTACTAGGAAACCTTTAGCTTTTGATTTTTTCTTTTTCTTAGTTGATGTTGCACCTTGACGACGACTACGACGTGGAGCATCAGCTAATCCACTGCTAGATTCTGTAGAAACAGGCTCAACTCTTTCAGGCATTCCTGGGGTGATTTCCTCTTTCTTGTCTTCTGTTTTATAGGTTACGGCAACCTTAGTCGGAGTATCGTTAAATTCTTTTTCTTCGGGTTTAAGCTCAACTGGTTCTACCTTAGGTTGAACAGTTTCCACTACAGGTTCTTCAGCCAGATGAATCGGCTCTACTAGAGGTTCTTCAGATTCTACAACTTCAATCTTGTCGATGATTGGCTGTCTAATCTCTTTCTCTTCTTGGTCATCCGTTTCATCAGTTCTAGCACTTGAAAGTGGAGGAACACTTGGTGCATTCTTTAGAATTTTATCGACAACAGACAGGGAATCAGCCATCAACTCTTCTGTTGATGTTTCTGGTTCAAGATCTGAAGGAGTTGCTGAACTAGCTGGAGATGATGAAGCCGTCAGATTTGGAATCTCTACTTCTTTCTCTCTTCTATCTTGTTCTTTTACTCTTTCTAAATCACGTAGAATCTGCTCTTTAAAGCTTAATTTTTCTTCTTCTCTTGATTTTTCAGTCAAAAGCATTACCTCCTTGTTGACAATCCATAATATTATATCTTAAAAGTCGCAGAAAAGCAACCAACTAGGGCATTCCCTAGCTAGTTTTCTTTATTTTCAGGCTGCCAGACCATATCATACCATGTTTCCCCAGCAAAGCTTGACTGAGATATTCCTTCATTAACAAAGCCATGTTTTTCATAATAGGCGATAAGGTAATCATGACACGTCAGATTAATACCCTCTCGTTCATGTTCTAAAGCGACCTCTTTCAGAGCCTTTAATAGTCTTTTCCCCACTCCCAAAGCTTGTGCTTCCTTGGCAATAGATAGGCAAGTCACAGAAATATAACCTCCAGGTTGATAGCTATAGTCTTTTATTTCTTCTGTAAAGGACTGATCATCTAGATGGCGGTGTGGGACGACTGGACCTTCGATATAACCAAGAATATGCCCCTCTTTTTCAGCTACCAGAAAACTGGTCTGAATTTCCTGCAAATGGGCCTCAAAGACCGAACGAGGAATGGCTTCTTCAAGGGAAAAATTCTCTAGCTCTATCTCTATAATCCTATCTAAATCCGAAAATCTTGCTTGTCTGATTTTCATATTTCCTCCTGATAAAAAGGATTTTCCCAAATCAGATACCATTCAGAACCACTGCCAAAATGACTCTCTGTCACTTCTTCTTCAACAAAGCCATTCATTTCAAAATATGATAGTAGTTCATCAGGACTCTGCAAAAGAACACCTTGGTGATTTAGTTCGACTGTCACCTGTTTCAAGGCTGCAAGAAGAAGAGTTCCCAGTCCCTGTCCCCAATGGTCAGGATGAATAGTCAATGATTTTATTTCTATCCATTTGGGATGAAGATACTGAGCTTCTCCTAAAACATAGCCTAGGAGCTGATTTTCATCCCCAGCTACAAGAAAGGTACCCGCAGTCTTGCGGATACTCTCTTCTAAAGATTGGCGGCTAAATACCTCTTCTAACGAAGGATTGGCTTCTTCAATCGCCAACATTTCTTCTAAATCTGATAAGATAGCTTGCCTTATTGTGATTGGAAGTTCCATCTGTTTTCCTTATTGGACATTGCTTGTCAAGTTAGACAAGAGACGTTCAAATGAATATTCATAGGTTTGGATGTCTCCAGCACCCATAAAGACATAAACAGCATTGTCATGGTTTAGGAGTGGAGAAACATTTTCAACAGTGATAACCTGGTGTTTCTTGTTGATTTTATTGGCTAAGTCTTCTACTTTGACATCACCATGGTCCACCTCACGAGCTGATCCATAGATTTGCGCTAGGTAGACGGCGTCTGCTTGATTCAATGCATGGGCAAATTCGTCCAACAAGGCAATGGTTCTTGTAAAGGTATGCGGTTGGAAGATTGCCACGATTTCCTTGCTTGGGTATTTTTGACGAGCTGCATCCAAGGTCGCAATGATTTCTGTTGGATGGTGGGCAAAGTCATCAATGATCACTGTATCATTAACGATTTTCTCAGTGAAACGACGCTTAACACCCGCAAAAGTTTTCAAGTGTTCACGGACCAAGTTCAAATCAAATCCAGCTGTGTAAAGAAGACCAATAACAGCTGTCGCATTCATGATATTGTGACGACCAAAGGTTGGAATGTGGAATTGACCCAATTCTTGTCCACGGAAATGAACGGTGAAGGTTGATCCAGTCGTAGAACGAAGGAGATCACTAGCTACAAAGTCATTGCCTTCAGCTTCAAAACCATAGTAATAGATTGGCGCATTGGCTGTGATCTTACGCAACTCAGGATCCTCACCGTATACAAACAAACCTTTGGTAATTTGTTTGGCATAGTCGTTAAAGGCATTGAAAACATCCTCTAGACTTGTAAAATAGTCTGGATGGTCAAAGTCAATGTTGGTGATGATAGAGTATTCTGGGTGGTAAGGCATGAAGTGACGCTCATATTCGTCTGATTCAAAGACAAAATATTTGGCATTGGCTGAGCCACGACCTGTCCCGTCACCAATCAAGAAGCTGGTATCTGTGATGTGAGACAAGACGTGTGACAGCATACCTGTTGTTGAAGTTTTTCCATGAGCTCCTGCCACTCCCATGCTGACAAAGTCGCGCATAAAGCTACCTAAGAATTCGTGGTAACGTTTGTAGCTGATACCATTTTGATCTGCATAGGCGATTTCAACGTTGTTATCTGGACGGAAAGCATTCCCCGCGATAATCTCCACATCACCTTGTAGGTTCTTTTCATCAAAAGGAAGAATCGCAATCCCTGCCTGCTCTAGTCCACGTTGAGTAAAGTAGTATTTTTCAACGTCTGAACCTTGAACCTTGTGTCCCATTTGGTGCAACATCAAGGCTAGGGCACTCATCCCTGATCCCTTGATTCCAATAAAATGATATGTTTTTGACATGCTTTTCTCCCCTACTCAGTAATTCTTGTCAGATTCAACTCTTGGGCAACCTGACGTTCCTGTTCCGTTTGCTTATTCTTTTTATTATAGATTTGACTCTTCTTTAGAAAATCATAGTTGTTCTTGTTAGCTTTTCCCGTTTGGACTTTCGGAGTTGGGTTCGCCACTTGGCCAACCTCCTCAGCTAAGATATAGTGAGACTGACTCAAGTTTTTACTAAATTTGGCAAACTCACCTGGATTTTCCTTTTGAAATGGCGCTGTTGGTTGGTTTCCTTGACGAACAAGTGTTGAACCATTGTGTCGTCTAGTATGACTAACATCTTGAGTCAAATACTTGGCTGAGCGTTTCTTCTTCAAGTCCGCACGCGCCTCTTCTCGAGCCAATTCAGCATACGTTTTTTCAACTTTTTTAGGTTCTGGGCTTGGTTTTGACTCCTTATTAACCACTGGAGAAACTACGGTTTCTTCCTCATTGATAGGAGACCATTCCAAATAGTTCTTATCCCGGTAATCACCTTTGATATTGCTAATAAAGTCTGACTCATCGTACAAGTCCATGACTGGCATTTTGGTCAGCATGATCTCATCATCTGACACCAATGGAAATCGATCTTGTTTCATTTTGTATTTCCTTTCAACACTTCATTATAGCGTATTGTCTTGATTTTTCAAGTGCTGGCTTCAGAAATTCCCAAAATTTCACGAATTTCTGCCAGACTGAGACTCGCACGCGACTCCGTACCATCTAAAACTTGGGAAACCAAATGTTTCTTTTGTTCTTGAAGTTCTTGGATTTTTTCTTCAATGGTCCCCTTAGTAATCAAACGATAGACCTCGACCATCTGCTCCTGCCCCATGCGGTGGGCTCGTCCGATAGCCTGGGCTTCGACAGCGGGATTCCACCAAAGGTCAACTAAAATAACCGTATCAGCTCCTGTTAGATTGAGACCAACACCACCCGCCTTAAGGGAGATGAGAAAGGCATCTCTTTCCCCTTGGTTAAAGGCCTTGGTCATCTCCTGTCTGTCATGAGCAGGAGTTGAACCTGTGATTTTGAAGGAGGTCAAGCCCAAGTCTGGGAGTTCTTGCTCGATCTTTTCCAACATTCCTTTGAACTGGGAGAAAATCAAGACCCGATGCCCACCATCAGCCACTTGTAGCAATAAATCTCGGAGACTATCGAGTTTACCACTGGCTCCTTGGTAATCGTCCATGAAGAGTGCTGGCGTATCGCAGATTTGGCGCAATCGCATGAGGCCAGATAAGATTTCTACCCGACTTCTCTGGAATTCTTGATCTGTCACTTGCGCTAGGCGGTCTCGCATCTGTTGCAACTGGGCGAGATAGATAGCCTTCTGTTGGTCTTCCAGTTCATTTTTATAGACGACTTCGATCAGGTCAGGTAGTTCTGTTAGGACTTCTTCTTTCTTACGCCTCATGACGAAAGGCTTGATAAACTGCGCGACTCGGTCAGCCGGTAATTTCATAAACTCCTTTTTACTTGGCAAGAGCCCTGGAAGCACAATTTGGAAGATAGACCACAACTCTCCTAAATGATTTTCGATAGGCGTACCTGACAAAGCAAAGACTGCTGGCACCACAAACTGGCGCAAACTCTGAGCGATCTTGGTCTGAGCATTTTTCATGACCTGGGCTTCATCTAAGAAGAGAAAATCAAAAGCCATCTCTTGATAAAGCTCGCTGTCTTGACGAAAGGTGGCATAGCTAGTCACATAGATTTGGTGATTTTCAGAAAGAATTGCTTCTCGATTCGCTTTCAAACCATGAACGACAGCCAAATCCAACTGTGGGGCAAATTTTCTAAATTCATCTGCCCAGTTGTAGATTAAACCTGACGGCGCTAAAATCAAGACCCGACTATCTTCTGTCACCTGACTGGTCAAAAAAGCAATAGTTTGCAGTGTTTTTCCCAGTCCCATATCATCTGCCAGAATGCCACCAAAACCATAGTGATGAAGCATCTGGAGCCAACGGACTCCCTTTTCCTGATAGTCTCTCAAGCTCGCCTGCACCCGTATATCTCCCAAAGGAAAGTCCTCTGGATGAGTCAAATCATGAGCTAAATGCTGAAATTCTTCCGAGAAGGAAATCCTGTCTCGACCTTCAAAAAGCTGAGAAAGGCTATAAGCTAGAGATTTTCGAGCTTGAAAAGAACCATCTTTTAGCTCAACTCCCAGTTCCTGCAAATTTTGACGAATCTGCTTGGTTTCCTCATCAAAAAAGTACACTTGGTCAGAAAAACTGATATAGAAATCCTGATTGCTGGTCAGGGCTTTAAGAGCTTGATCAATCTCTTCTTGAGCAATCCCTTGGAAATCAAATTGGATTTCCAACAATCCTCCCTTGGACTCAATCTGAACCTGAGGAGCTTGAACACTGTAGAGCTGATTCATCTCATCAGACAAGAAAACCTGGCCCAACTTCTCAAAAGCTGGAATCGTATGGTGAAAGAAAGAATAAACTGCCTCTGGCTTCAAAGCCTGTCTCCAAGACTGAAAATCAGCCTCAAAACCAGCTCCTAAACAGACTTGAAATAGCTGGTTTTCCAAGACGGCATCGCTTGAAAATGGTAATTGTTCCAGCTGTTGCTGACTAGTCACCTTAAGATCTCCATAGTCAAACTGGATATCCAAACGAATGCGACCGTCATCCTCCCTATCAAAGTAAAAGATTGGTGAAAAGGATCTGATTTGCAAGCGCTCAGGAGCAGAAACTGTGCCCAGCTGTCCAAACAAAGGCAAACAGGCTGCCAAGCGGTCACGATCACTGTTATCAAACTGGAGGCATTTTTTCCCTCTTTCCTCACGAGGGAGCTCCTTGATTTCCTTTAGTAGGCTGATTTGTTTAGGGTTTAATAGATAAAGATTCCCCTTAAGAAAGAGAACCGCTCCCCCATAGAATACGTTGACTCGCTCACTTTCAGAAATCTCCATCTCAAAATAATCGGGATACTCCTGCACAGAAAAAGAGAAAAGTCCTGCATCAGGATCTAAATCATGAAAGAGAAGATTTTCATAACTAGTAATCTGGTGCTCAAAATGAAAATCCTCCAAATTCATCAGCAACTCCACTCCCTGTTCAAAAAAGGTCAGAGGGAAAAAGAGGTGACGACCTTGATTGGGGAAAAAGAGGTCTTGACTCAGTCCCTCCTCAATCAAGCCACATAAAAAAGTAAGAACATCTTGACTAGCTGTATCAAAAGCCTCCCAAGACAAGTCATTTTCATAGTGTTTCCCAATCATATATGATTTTCGAAGGACTAAGACCTTCAAAAAGAGTGGGATGTCACGAATGACATAATATTTTTGACTATCAACTAAACCGATTCGGAGAGTCCAAAGGAGGCGATTGGTTCCAGCTTCTACCTGACCTTGAGCCGATAAAGTGTAGATTTTCTCTCGTTTCTGAGGTTGAATACGCTCCAAAAAACTACCACCAAAACTAACCTTGGTTTCGACCTCTTCTTGCTCTTCATGTCCTTTTTCTAAGGCTCGTAAAATCACCTGGCCTTCTTCATCATTCTTCAGATAATGCTCGAGCGCTGCGAGGTGAACACAGTAACCTCTTTTTTGGAAAAAATCGCAAGCACAAAAAACCAGATCATCCTCTAAACTGTAGCGCAAGTCTTCTCCCGCCACACGAGTATAGAGGCGATTCCCTTTTTCCTTGATAATCTCAATGTTGCCTGTCTCATAGAGAGTAACACCCTCCATGCGCAACTTTCCTGGAATCAATTTAGCCATAGTTACCCCTTTATCTTATCTTTTCATTATACCACATTTTCCCCTATGAAAATAGCCTTCTAGGAAGACTTTTCTCCTAGAAGGCTCGATTTTAAAGTGTATCAAAAGTGGTCACGATGCGTTGGCAAACTTCTTCCAAAAGTGTTTTAGGCATAGCAACATTGAGGCGGGCATGAAGAGTTCCCTCCTCCCCAAAGTCCAAACCTCTGTTCAAGATGACCTTGGCTTCATTCTTCAGAAGCTCTTGCAAGCGATCATCCGTTAGGTCATAGGCTGAAAAATCAAGCCAGATCAAGTAGGTACCTTGTGGTTTCATGACCTTAATCTTGGTTTCGTTGCCCAAAACATCCACTACATAGTTAATGTGGTTCTCTATGACTTCTTTTAGTTCTCCTAACCAGTCCTTGCCATAACGGTAGGCAGCTTCTGTCGCCAAATACCCCAAGCCTGAAATTTCATGCTGGTTATTGGCCAACTGGCGTTTCTGGAATGCAACTCGAAGCTTTGGATTTTCAATGACAGCATAGGAATTTTTCGTTCCAGCAATATTAAAGGTTTTAGTGGCACTGCTCAAGATAAGGGCAAAGTTTTTAAAGTCTGGATCAATGGTATTAAAAGACTGGTGTTTGTGACCAAAGAGGGCCAAATCTTGGTGAATCTCATCTGAAACCAACAAAACACCATGTTTTTGGCAGAGATGCCCAATCTTTTCTAACACTTCCTTTTCCCAAACACGTCCACCAGGATTGTGGGGATTGCAAAGGATATAAAGCTTCACATCCTCTTCCACCAATTCCTTCTCCAACTGATCAAAGTCAATCTCAAACAGCCCATCCTTTTCCACCAAAGAATTGGTAATCAATCTGCGATTGTTCAGTTTGACACTGCGGGCAAAAGGTGGATAGACCGGTGTGTTAATCAGAACAGCCTCTCCCTCTTTTGTAAAGGCTTGAATAGCTGTTGAAATAGCTGGTACCACTCCCTCTATAAAGACGAGGGCATCCTTGTCAAAGTGATACCCGTGTTGACTGACTTCCCAGTCCTGAACCGACTCAATCAAATCATCACTAGCATAAGTATAGCCATAGACCAACTGATCTGCGTAGGCTTGTACAGCTTGTCGAACCTCAGGCAAAACCACAAAGTCCATATCTGCTATCCAGGCTGGTAGAACTTCTCGGTCAGCTTCTGCTTCTTTCCATTTATAGGTATGATGCCCAAAACGATTGGGCAGGCTTGTAAAATCATATTTTCCCATATCTATCTTATCCTTCCAAAGCTTGGCGCAAGTCCGCAATCAAATCTCTAGCATCTTCAATCCCAATTGACAAGCGCAGGAGGTCATCTGTTAAGCCATAGGAATGACGCACTTCTGCCGGAATATCCGCATGAGTCTGAGTTGTCGGATAGGTGATCAGACTCTCTACCCCACCCAAACTTTCCGCAAATGAGAAGACCTTGAGGCTATTTAAAATATGAGGAATACGTTTTTCATCCACTACTTTAAAGGAAATCATACCCCCACGCCCAGTATAGAGCACTTCCTTGACAGCAGGTGAATCCTTCAAAAAAGCAACCACTTCTTGGGCATTGGCTGTAGAACGCTCCATACGAAGAGGCAGAGTTTTAAGACCACGAATCAACTGATAACTATCAAATGGTGACAAGACCGCACCTGTCGTATTGAGATTATAGAAAAGTTGTTCATATAGTTCTAAACTATTAGTCACAACCACCCCAGCTAAGACATCATTGTGCCCTGCCAAGTACTTGGTTGCTGAATGAAGAACGATATCCGCACCGTCTTCAATCGGACGTTGGTAAATCGGACTGTAGAAGGTATTGTCCACCACTACCTTGGCACCCTTGGCATGAGCTAGTTTGGCTAGTTTGGCAATATCAAATTCCAACATCAAGGGATTGGTTGGTGTTTCAATATAGAGAACATCCACATCTTTCTCTAACTCAGCAATCAACTCTCCTTCTGTATTGGCATAGGTAAAATGGAAACGGCCTTCCTGCTCCACTTGGTTGAACCAACGGAAAGAACCCCCATACAGATCACGAACAGCCAAGACTTTACTTCCTACTGGAAAAACACTAAAGGCCAGTACAATCGCAGCCATACCTGAGCTCGTTGCTAGGGCATAGTCTGCTGACTCAATAGCCGCCAAGACCTCCTCCGCCTTACTGCGAGTTGGGTTTTTAGTACGGGTATAGTCAAATCCCGTAGACTGACCGAATTCCGGATGCTGATAAGTGGTTGAAAAATGAAGCGGTGTTACCAAGGCACCTGTAGCCTCATCTGACTTGATCCCAGCCTGGGCCAAAATTGTGTTGATGTGTAGTTCTTTGCTCATACAATACCTCCAAATCTATAGTAACTATTGTACCACTTATTTTCACTAACTCATTTTCTTGTTTTCAAGAGCTAGTTATAGTTTCAAACTATATAAAAACGATAGTTCCTTTAGAAACTATCGTTTTTCCTGTTGAATAGACTGGTTATTTAACGTGTTTTGCCAGTTCTTCTTGGGCTTTTTTATTTGATTCTTCTTTTTCTTTCAGCCATTTTTCTTTAGCTTTTTCATACTCATCAGCCGTTACAGTCTTATCTTGTAACTTGAGATACTTGTATGATTCGACACCCTTATTTCCAGCTTGTGAGAATGGTGATGAGAATGGAACTGTCTTTCTCAAGGTCGGTGTCCCACCCTGAGAAACGTTTGGAATTGCAAGGGCGCTATCAACGAGCCAAGCTTGAATTTCAGCATATTTTTCATAACGTTTTGCTGGATCTTGCTCCTTGTTCGCTTCTTCTAACATTTGAGTGTAAGTATCCAGACCAACTGCCTTAGCCTTGTCATTGACCTCACCTGGTTCTAGACCAAGATTTTGCAACATACCGCCGTTATTGACATTTAGGATATCTAGATAGCTTGATGGATCCAAGTAGTCCGCACTCCAACCGCCATTATAGATATCAAAGTCTTTTTGAGCTGCAGTTTGAGCGAGGTAGCTAGAGTTGTTAAACTCATCTGTTGATATCTGTTGGATATCGATAACCACATTCTCAGCTCCTAGAACAGATTCGATGGATTGTTTCAAAGAACTTGCTTCAAGTACACCTTTTTTAGCTGATTGGTCAACTGATACATCCAAGTGGATTGGGAATTGCACACCCTTAGCTTCCAATTCTTTCTTAGCTTCCGCAAATTTAGCCTTAGCTTTATCAGGATTGTAGTATGGATCTTGCGCGTCCGCAAAGTTGATTCCTTGCCATTCTTGGCCATAGTTGACCATCTTTTCTGAAACAACATCGCCAAAGTCTTTTCCGTTGATACTTACAAATGTTGGAGGTACAACCAAATTACGAATAATCTTCGTTGCTCCGTCCTCCCCTTGAGATTGTGCTCCATAGGCAGTACGGTTATAAGCATAGTTGAAGGCTTGACGGAAGTTTTTATTCAGAACTGCTTCTTGGGTTGATTTCTTTTCGATATCTGAGGACTTAGAAGTGAAGTTATAAGATTTTCTGTCCAAGTTGAAGTTCAAGTAATAAGAAGTTGCATTTTGCATACTATAGATGATGTTATCCTTGTTCTTCTCTTTAATGCCTTCAAAGCTTGAGCTATTTGGATAGAGACGCGCGTAGCTATAGACTCCTTCTACAAAGTTACGTGCTAGTGCATCTTGGTCACTACCATCATAATAGGCCAATTTCACACCATCCACAAAGACATTTTTTTCATCCCAGTAGTTGGGATTTTTCTTGAATTCGATAACAGATTTTGAAACAAAAGATTTCATCAAGAAAGGTCCATTGTACAAAATACTAGAAGGGTCTACCTTACCAAAGTCATCCCCTTTTGATTTTAAGAAATCTGCATTGACAGGGAAGAGAATGGTTGAAGTTGTTTTAGAATTCCAATAAGATTCTGGACGTGTCAAAGTGTACTGAACTGTTTGGTCGTCAATCGCCTTAACACCGACAGTTGAAAAGTCAGTTGTTTTCCCGTTGATATAGTCATCCAAACCTGCTACCGAGTCTTGAACCAGGTACAAGGCTTCGGATTTTTTATCAGCAGCATATTTCAAACCTGTCACAAAGTCTTGGGCCGTTACAGGGGCGTATTCTTCACCCTCATAAGTATACCATTTTGCATCCTTACGCAATTTGTAAGTATAGGTCAAACCGTCCTGAGAAACAGTCCAATCCTCTGCCAATGATGGAACATAATTACCGTATTGGTCATTTTCCATCAACCCATCCACCAAATTGGTCACGATGTCGTTGGTTGTTGCACGGTTTTCTGCAAGATAGTTCAAACTAGATGGATCGCTCGAATAAACATAGTTATATGTTTTAGTAGCGCTACTTGAATTTCCACATGCGCTCAGTAAGATACCTGCGCTTAACACGACACTTGCAAGTGTCAGATACTTGGCCTTAGACTTTTTCATTTCCAGAACCTCCTGTTTAAAAGTTTTGTCTTATTATACAGCTTTAGTTTTATTTAGTCAAGCAATTTCTGAAGAAAAACTTAAAAAAGCATATTTTTTGCTCTTAATTTTAGAAAAAGTTCTCTTTTTTTAAGAAAAATGTAGTATAAAAACCTTTCTATTAAAGAAAGGTTAAATTTATTACTTTTATTTATAAATCTTTTTACGATATTTTCAATCGTGTACGTAGTCTGTCTGCTTGAGCTTTGCCGATTATCTTGTCCAGAAGTCGTGTCCGTAGGCTCATCAAACCATAAAGACCTCCTCCAAGCCCTCCGATGAGAGCCACATAAAGGAAACTCCAAAAACGTCCACTTGGTTGGAAGATAAAACCGAGTAGCCACTGCAAGAAGCCAACTAGGATAAACATGACAAGGGTCAAGATGGTAATCAAAATGGTTCGCTTCAAGATTATCTTTCGACGAGCACCCGTTACCTGGCAGATGTCTCGGTACATCAGGACATTCGGAATAATCAAACCGATAGTCGTTGAAATCAAGGGACCATAGCTATGGAAAATAGCAATGGTTGGCAATTGCAAGACGATCTTAGCAATGGAACCATAGATGAAGTAAAGAACTGCCTTGCGGTTTCGGAACATAGCCTGAAGCATAGGAGACAAGACCATGTACAAGCCTAGGATAGTAGACTGCAAAACTGCAAAGACAAATAAGCCCATGGCCAGACTATCTGGCTTACCGTAAAAGACTGTATAAAGAGGCTCCCCTACCATGACCACTCCAACCGTTGCAGGTAGTAGAAATAAGAAGAGCATGGTGAGGCTATCTTGGACTAGGCGAGCCGCTGCCGGCAAGTCACCTTTTACATAGTTTTCCGTCAACAGTGGCAAGCCGACACTCCCAATCGAAACCCCTACAGAGATTAAAATCATGGTAATTTTATTAGGATTGGCAGAGAAATAAGAAAACATGACAACCAAGTCTTCATTACTGTAGTTGGTAAACCACTTCATACTATTAATAAAGGTCATCTGGTCTAAAATCTGGAAGAGCTGGATGGCTGATCCTGTCAGGATAAAGGGAATGGCCTCCTTGATAGTATCGACTAAGAGTCGCTTACTATTGATCTTATCCCGTGTTTCAAAAACTCTTTTGAGCAAACCTTCTTGGGCAAGGAAGTAAATCAAAACTGCAAAACTTGCCACCATCCCCACAAAGGCTGCAAAGGTCGATTGGGTAACGGCTGATAAGTAGTCACCAGAACCCATCTTCATAATGAAGAAGGTTGCCATCAACATCCAGATAACACGGATTACCTGCTCGGCGATTTGACTCATAGCATAGGGTTTCAGGTTATTCATCCCTTGGAAGAATCCTCTGATGACACTCATAGATGGGAAAATCAAGACTGCCCAAGCCAAGCTCTGCATGATGGGAATCAGGTCTTTCCCCACACCTGACAAATCTGCTAACCAGGGAGAAAAGAGATACAAGACCAAGGCAAAGACTAAGCCCAAGCCCGTCATAAAGCTTAGGAAACTCCGAATCAAGGCAAAGCTATGCTCTTCTTCTCGCATGGTATTGTACTTAGCTACTTGTTTGGCGACCGCAACTGGGATACCCGCTGTCGAAATCAGCAAGAACCAGGCGTAAATATTGTAGCCCATGGTAAAGAGTCCATTTGCCTTAGCAGCATAGGTCCCCATCCAGATATACCAGGGAATAATGTAGATAGCACCAAGGAGGCGACTAATAAAGTTACTAGCTGTTAGCCAAGCAGTCCCTCGCAACATCTGGGCTTGCTGGTGATTGTTTTCGTTAGACATAGCTTCCTCATTCAATTTTGATAACTAGGAAAAGTTCCTTATCTTCCATTATAAACTTTTCCTTGTTACTTGTAAAATTCGGGCGTGAAGTTTATAATAGAAAGTATGATTAAGATTGAAACCGTATTAGATATTTTAAAGAAAGATGGCCTTTTTCGTGAGATTATTGACCAAGGACATTACCACTACAACTACAGTGAAGTTGTTTTTGATAGCATCAGTTATGACAGCCGAAAAGTAAAAGAAGGGACTCTTTTTTTTGCAAAAGGTGCTGCCTTTAAAAAAGAATACCTCCTATCCGCTATAACGCAAGGATTAGCTTGGTATGTCGCAGAAAAGGACTACGAGGTTGGTATCCCCGTCATCGTTGTGAACGATATCAAAAAAGCCATGAGTTTGATTGCGATGGAATTTTACGGCAATCCACAAAAGAAACTCAAAATTCTCGCTTTCACAGGGACAAAAGGAAAGACGACAGCAGCGTACTTTGCTTACCACATCCTATCTCAACGCTACCCAACAGCCCTCTTGTCAACTATGAACACAACTTTGGATGGCGAGACCTTCTTTAAATCTTCCTTCTCAACGCCTGAAAATATCGATCTTTTCGACATGATGGCTCAGGCTGTTAAAAATGGAAGAACCCATCTTGTAATGGAAGTCTCTAGCCAAGCCTATCTTGTTCATCGAGTCTATGGTCTGACCTTTGATGTAGGTGTCTTTCTTAACATCACTCCTGACCATATCGGTCCGATTGAGCATCCAAGCTTTGAAGATTACTTCTACCACAAACGTCTCTTGATGAAAAATAGCCGAGCAGTTGTCATTAATAGCGACATGGACCATTTTTCTGTATTGAAAGAACAAGTGGAAGATCAAGAACATGACTTCTATGGTAGCCAGTCAAGTAACCAAATCGAGAACTCCAAAGCCTTTAGCTTTTCCGCTACAGGTAAACTCGCTGGTGATTATGATATCCAACTCATCGGCCACTTTAACCAAGAAAATGCAGTTGCTGCAGGACTTGCCTGTCTTCGTCTAGGTGCCAGTCTTGAAGATATCAAAAAAGGGATCGCTGCAACCCGCGTCCCTGGACGTATGGAAGTTCTCACTCAGAAAAATGGAGCCAAGGTCTTCATCGACTACGCCCACAATGGTGACAGTCTGAAAAAACTGATTTCTGTTGTTGAAACTCATCAAACTGGAAAGATTGCTCTGGTTCTCGGTTCGACTGGAAACAAGGGTGAAAGTCGTCGCAAAGACTTTGGACTCCTCCTCAATCAACACCCTGAGATTCATGTCTTTCTCACCGCTGATGACCCCAACTATGAGGATCCAATGGTCATTGCTGAAGAAATCAGTAGCTATATCAGTCATCCTGTTGAAAAGATTGCCGATCGTGAAGAAGCCATCAAGGCAGCCATGGCCATCACAAATCGAGAACTCGATGCTGTGATTATTGCAGGCAAGGGAGCTGATTGTTACCAAATCGTCCAAGGAAAGAAAGAAGACTATCCTGGAGACGCAGCTATCGCAGAACGTTATCTATAAAAAAAATCAAGGGAAACATTCCCTTGATTTTTTTAGTCTTCTTTTTTAAATGAATTTTTAAGACCTTCAACGGCACCTTCTACAGCACCTTTAGCATCTTCTACAACTTCTTTTGCTTTGGCAACTGTTTTTTCTACAGCACCTTCTGCTTCAGTTTTGCTATCACCAGTAACTTTCCCAAATCCTTCTTTGATAGCACCAGTTGCTTGATCCAATTTATTTTCAAGTGACATAGCTCTGTCTCCTTTGCTTTTAATACGATAAACGTTATCGCTTACATTTAGTTTATGCTTATTCTTTAGTAAAGTCAAACAATCTGCTCAAAAGCAAGCAATTAAGACAAATAGAAAATCAAGCGTTCCTTGTCGAAATCAACAGCCAACTCATACTTCCCTTCTTCGTTTTGAACAATATAACCCAAGACGACTAAACTCTCAACGAAGATATCACGCCGTTTCTGCATAAGCTGGTTCTTTTTGAGGAACTTGAGCAAAAACGTCGTCATATATTTGAGAGCATACTCAGGATTGACATCTCCTAAAATGGCATAGAGTTCTTGCTGTTTTTCTGTCAAAGGATATTGATTCTTGACCTTGTAGAAATAATTGGACAAGGTCATCTTTTCTCTTGCAAAGTCCGTATGTTCGACTAAAATGGCTGCATTGGTTTGATTGCGCAATTCTGTCTCAAAAGTCTTCTCTAGCAAGGCTTGATAGACTGGACTGTCCTCTCTGATAAAAATTTCTTGGTCAAGGACCAGACTGTCCATTGATTCTAGAAAAGGGAGATTAAGGGAATAACGTTTGTTTTCCCTTCGGATCAAGCCTGCCTTTATATACTCTTCCATGAGTTTATCAACTGCTACATCTGGAAACTGGGCCTTGATTTCTCGAAGGATCACATCGTCATGCTGGTCCAGATAGTCCACCAAATCTATAAAAAATGGCTGCCGAGTCAAACGAGAGGGATTAAAAATCTGAATCATGAAGATTCCTTTCTTTACATTCTAAAAGAGGGGATGCTGCTAGTTGACTAGGATTGGTCCCTGGTTGATTCAGGGGCACAGGAAGTTCGAGTTTCCTGTAATAGTCCCTCCAAAAATCACTAATCTCCTGCTCTCCATCCCCAAATTTCATCGGAATGGTCTCAAAAATAGGTAGGATTTCTGCGATGTACTGGGAGCAATAAAAGCCAGAACCATCTGGATAAAAAGAGGCATTATAGGGTGCACCCAAATGTTTGCTAGCTCTCTCCTTTACCAAGTCAGCTTCCAGCTCTGGATAGACATAAAGATCGTAAAGATGAGTTGGTTCAAAAAATTCAGCCGGTTCTTGACAAATGACACCAGCTTTCCCACTAGCATGGTAGATGAAACCGTCCAAAAAGATAGCTACATGACTATAGTTTCCAGTAGAAGCCTGGATAGCCTGCCCCATATCTGAAAGGTCCTTCACAAAAATCAAATCGCCATTTTCTAACATCTTTCTCTCCTAGAAAAAAAGGAGCCGAAACCCCTTTAGCTATAAGGAAAACATCGTTTTCTCGTGTCAATTATCTCACAGACTATTACCCATTAAAGCTTTCTGTCAACTGAGGCACCACTTGTTTCTTACGTGAAACGGCACCTGGAAGGAAAGCGTGGTTGTTTTCAAGTTTGAAGTTAAAGGCTGCTTCCACCTTGTCCATGTTTGATCCAAGAGCCAAAATTTCTGAGTTTGAGTTGACAATGTCTGTAATCATCAAGACAAAGTCAGAGTATCCGTTTGCTGTATTGGCAGTTTGCATTGCAGCTTCAATTTCTGCTTGACGTTCCAAGACTTCAGCAATATCAACTGTGTTTACTTGGGCAACACGGACCTTATTTCCGTTGAGTTCAAAAGTCTTAGCATCGATGTCAATCAATTCTTCAGCAGATTTACTAGCCAAGTTTGTACCAGCTTTCAGCATAGCCAAACCGTACTCTTCCAAGTTGACACCAGCCAATTCAGCCAATTCAGGAGCAATGACTTTATCAGATGGGTGAGTTGTTGGTGATTTCAAAAGGAGGGTATCTGAAATCAAACCTGAAAGCATCAAACCTGCGATTTCTTTAGGAACAGCTACACCATGTTCTTTGAACATGCGGTAAACGATAGAAGACGCTGATCCAACTGGTTCCAAACGCATGTAAAGTGGACTTGCAGTTTCAAAATTAGCCACACGGTGGTGGTCCACAACACCGTAAACTTCTACTTCAGCGATATCTGATACAGATTGTTGGAATTCATTGTGGTCAGTCAAGATGACTTGCTCTGCACCTTCTGCTTTAGCAGATGTAATGACGCGTGGTGCTTCTACACCAAAATAGTTCAAAACGAAAGCTGTTTCTTCATTAGGAGTTCCAAGTGCTACTGCTTCTGTGTCCAATCCATAAGCTTCTTTTGCAAGGTAAGCAAAGGCTACAGATGACCCGATGGCATCTGAGTCTGGATTTTGGTGACCAAATACTAGAATCTTAGACATGATAATACCTCTTTAAATTTATTCATCTTATTGTAGCACTTTTTTCCTCTTTTGACAAAAGTAAGAGGAGCCAAAGGACTCCTCGTTAGACATCAATATGGTTGACTAGATTTTTCTCTTGATTTTCAGATAAAAATCGTTCTTTCTGTGGACGTTTCTTTCGTTTGAGGAGAGCTTCGGCAGACATGGCTTCTTCCTTACTGGCAAAACCCTCTACATAGATGAGTTTGACTGGCAAGCGAGCTCGGGTATACTTGGCCCCCTTACCACTATTATGAACGGCAAGGCGCCTCTTCACATCCGTTGTATAGCCCGTATAGTAAGAACCGTCGCGGCACTCCACCACATACATATAGGCTTTATGATCCATAGTAAATCTCTTGAATTTCTGGTGTATAGGAACCATCATCATTATGAACAATGAGAGGTGGCAAGACCTTAAAGCCACTGGTCGATCCATCCTTGATAGCTTCGATTAAGAGCATATTGGCCTCCTTCTCACGTTTAGGATAGACAAATTGCAGGCGCTTTGGTGCCAAATTATGGCGTTGAAGCATGTCTAAGATATCCAAGAGCCGATCTGGACGATGAACCATGGCCAAACGACCATTAGACTTGAGAATACTCTGAGCACTACGGCAAATTTCTTTTAGGTTAGTCGTAATTTCGTGTCTGGCCAGAAGGTAGTGTTCACTCTCGTTCAGATTGGAATGCGGATCCACCTTAAAATAAGGCGGATTGCACAAAATCATATCCACCTTACTTCCCTGAATGTGGGCAGGCATATTTTTCAAATCATCACAGATGACCTGCATCTGCTCTTCCAAGCCATTCAACTGAACCGAACGCTCTGCCATATCCGCCAAGCGCTCCTGAATCTCTACAGATATTATCCGCGCCTGAGTACGTGAACTAGCAAAAAGTCCCACTGCACCATTTCCAGCACAAAAGTCCACAATTAAACCCCGTTTAGGAAAGCGAGGAAAGCGTGATAAAAGAACACTATCCACCGAATAGCTAAACACCTCTCTATTTTGAATGATCTTGATATCTGTCGAAAAGAGCTGGTTGATTCGCTCTCCTGGTTTTAATAATTGTTCTTCTTTCATACTTTTATTATAACAAATGATGTTAATATTACAAACGATTTAAATAATCGTATTTATGGCTTCTTCTTTAAATACTCTAGTGCCTCACGCGTCCAAACAGGCATCATTCGCCCAAGTGGTGCAAAACCGTGCTTGATCCGATCATTTGAAAAACGTCTCCGTCTTGGCAATTGATGTTTTTCCTCTTCCAAGGTACGGATAGAAAGACTAGCCTTCCCAGTGTATTCGTCAAAATCCACCACCTGAACTTGGACTTCATCACCAATTTTTAAAATGTCATAGATATTTTCAATAAATCCCGTCCGAATCTCCGAGATGTGAATCAGCCCTGTCACCCCTGTCTCTAACTCAACAAAGGCACCATAGGGCTGAATTCCTGTAATACGCCCAGTTAGCTTATCACCAATTTTCATTCTAGTCCTCAATTTCAATCGTTTCAATTACTACATCTTCAACTGGTTTGTCCATTGCACCAGTCTCAACAGCTGCAATGGCATCCAAGACCGCAAACGATTCTGCGTCCACCAATTGCCCAAAAACAGTATGGCGACGGTCAAGGTGAGGAGTTCCACCTTGTTCTGCATAAATCTCAGCGATTGGTTCAGGCCAGCCACCACGCGCAATCTCTTTCTTAGAGTACGGCAAGTGTTGGTTTTGCACGATAAAGAACTGGCTACCATTGGTATTTGGACCCGCATTGGCCATAGAAAGGGCACCACGGATATTATAGAGTTCTTCAGAAAATTCATCTGCAAAAGAGTCACCGTAGATTGACTCGCCCCCCATACCAGTACCAGTTGGGTCTCCACCTTGGATCATAAAGTCCTTGATAATTCGGTGGAAAATGACACCATCATAGTAACCATCTTTTGACAGAGCAACAAAGTTAGCCACTGTTTTAGGAGCCTGTTCAGGGAAAAGCTTGATACGCAAGTCTCCGTGATTTGTCTTAATGGTCGCAAGAGGACCTTCTACTGTTTCAATTTCTACTTGTGGGAAATGCAATTCTTTTTCTACCATACCAAATCCTTCTAAAGCATCAAAAATGCCATCTTCTTCTACTGTTTTTGTAATATAATCTGCTTTTTCTTTGATTTTTTCATGGGAAACACCCATAGCAATACTGATTCCAGCATAATCAAAGAGTTCCAAGTCATTGAGACCATCCCCAAAGACCATGACATTCTCTGGTTTTAAGCCTAAGTGCTCCACCACCTTGGCTACACCAGTTGCTTTGGATCCTGAAATCGGCACGATATCAGATGAATGTTCATGCCAACGCACCATGCGAAGTTTACCAGAGAGACTATCTGGTAACCGCAAGTCATCCCCTTTTTCCTCAAAGGTCCACATCTGGTAAATGTCCGCTTTTTCATGGAAGTTAGGATCCACATTCAAGTTTGGATAAATCGGGTCAATAGCCTCACTGATCAGTTCTGTTCGCGTAGAGAGTTTGGCGTCATGACTACCAACCAAGCCATATTCAATTCCCTCTCGCTTTGTCCAAGAAATGTACTCCTCAACATCTGACTTCTCAATCTGATGCTGATAAATGACCTGGCCTTTTTTATCTTCAATATAGGCACCATTTAGGGTTACAAAAAAGTCCGGTTTGAGCTCACGAATCTCTGGGACAACACCGAAAATACCACGACCAGAGGCAATTCCTGTTAAAATTCCTTTTTCACGCAACTGTTTAAAGAGCGTGGGAATTGTAGCTGGAATAAAACCTGTCTTTGACGTACGCAAGGTATCATCAATATCAAAAAAGATGATTTTAATCTTCTTTGCCTTGTATTTTAATTTCGCATCCATCTCTCTACCTCTTTTCCATCACTCCTTCCATTATACCATAAACCTTAGGAAATTCCTTTTTTGAAAAAAGATGAAAATCCTATCAAAAAGAGAGCTAGTATAACTAGCCCTCTCTTTTCATTCTAGAACATCTCTAGAGCAATCATGGTAATCATCGTTGCATCATAGTAGTTGTCCAAAGGTAAATCTTGTGTGAAAATGTATTTATTTTGCTGAAGAAGTTTCAGATAACCTTCTCCCTTGTCAGATGCATAGGTAATCGGTGCCAAGAAACTACCTGCCTGGTATTGATTGAGGGCCGTTCCGTTCAAGTCATAACCCGCATAAATACGCTGCTCTTTCATAAAGAAATCCATCATCTTTTGAACGAGTTTTTGGCTTCTTTCATCTTGACTTTGAGATAAGTGATACGGCAAACGACAAGCATTATAAGAATAAGCTCCATCGTATTGAGATTCGATAGTGTTGGCATCAACAAGACGTGCCCCTGACTTCTCAGCCCAAATAAAGTCTGGCAAGAGACCCGTATCAGAATGAGAACTGATTTGCTCCAATTGCCCAAGCATCTTATCCTTAACATCTAACCACTGTTTGTTTCCAGTCAGGTCATAGAAAGACTGGAAATAGTGAGGTAAGGTGTCAGAAGTCCGCATCAAGTAATAATAATCGGAATCCTTGTTCGCCCAGTTCCCTACTGTTAGGACACCTGTCTCTTCATTATAATTGTATTTAAGGATATCATCCAAGATTTTTTTAGCTTGCGCTTGGTATTCCTGTGCTTTATCAGGCCACTGCTTGGCAGCTTCAATCAAAGAATAAGCGATGTAGAGATCACCATCGGTTGCGTTTTGCTTCTCAACCGATTCGCTACCATTTGTGATCACTTGCTTCCAAGACATCAACTGCGTTCCCTCGATACGATGATTTTGGTAATAGCGATAAAGGTTATCAAAATCTGATTGACTTGCTTGACCTTTTTGGGCTGCTAAAACCGTTATGAGCATGCCGTAACTTTGAGCTTCTGATAGAACTGTCGTTTCCTCAGAATCATTCGTCGTACGAACATAAGACTGATCGCCTTTTGTAACAAGGAACTGTTGACTCCATTGACTGTAAATTCGATTACGCATCTCGATTTTAGTCCTTCCTCTTACTAAAAACAAGGCTAAACAAAAGATAGAAAGAATGAGCACAAACCAGACATATTTTAATTTATTCGTTTTCATAGAACCTCCTATCCTGCAAATCGCTTGGTTTTAACCCACTTGGTTTCTTTTCGTCGGAGTACTTTGTCCAGCACGATTGAAGAAATGGAATCAATGGAAACAACGATAAACATCTGTGCATAAGTGAAATAGGCAGCCAAGGCCAACCAGATTTGTTTAGTCGTCGCTTGTCCAAATTGACTTGCTAATGCTGTCATAATTTGCATCAAATAAAGACCAATCATGAGAATCCAGTTAAAGAGCATGAGCTGGGCGATGTAGATATTGTCCGCATCAAAAGCAAATGGAACCCTGACATCTGGGAAGAAAAGATTAAGGCAGATCGCTAGCACATTCGCTAGGAAAATCAAATCCGAAAGAACAATAGCAAAGTTAAACCAAAAGAAAACACAAGAATAGTTAAAGACTTCTAGTTTAACGCGCCAGTTTGCTCTGCCAAATAAATGCTTAAAGTTCGAGAGAACAACTTCATAATTTCCTTTCGCCCAACGTTTACGCTGCATATAGTAACTCTTTAAGGTCTCAGGTTCTTGTTGGAAAGCCTCTGAATTATAGGCAAGGGCAATCAATTTACCACTCTGCATGATTTTGAAGGAAATATCGGTATCCTCGGTTAAGGCACCATTTTTCCAACCACCGATACTCTTTACAAAGTCGGTTTGAATGATAAAGTTTGTTCCTGGGATACGCCCAATTTTAAAGAGATGCCACATTCCAACGTGGTGCACGCGCTGAGTAACAACAATTTCCTGGTTGATACAACGAGTCAAGAAATTTTGATTGGCATTCCGAGTCTTATTGCGACCAAAAGATGCCACATGACGTTCTGGATCCTTCATCACTTCTTTTACAAGGAAATAAAGGGCGTTCTTTTCAGGCATGGCATCTGCATCATAGACACAGATGTATTCGCCTGTTGCCATCTCCAAAGCATCGTTTAGAACGCCCGCTTTTCCTCCCGTACCAGTACGGTCGATAATAGTCAGATTTCTTCCTGCATATTCAGGCATGGCTTGTACAGACAAACATTCTGCATAGGTGTTATCCGAACAGTTATCCGCAAACAAGAGCAACTCCACACGGTCGTGAGGATAGTTCATATCTAAGATAGCTTTTGCCGTTTGGGCAATAACCACATCCTCATTATGAGCAGGAACAACAATGGTGACCTTCGGATAATAAGGTAGCGGCGAAGTGTCTACACGAAAATCACTGTGTTTAAACCAAAAGTGTACTGCCGAAAAGAGAATTACCAAGCCCCAAGCTAGAGAAATCCAAATTGTAAGCAAGGTAAAAATCATTAACATTTGACTAATCATGATTCACCGCCTTAAAATTTTTGTTCACTCGATGGTAAAGAATATTGTATGCAATAAATAGTATGATAAAACAAATGCCAAAGGCGAGACTGAGTCCCAAAGCAATACCAAAAAATAGTTCGGTTAAAGTCATGTTTCCCTCCTAATATTCTACAATTACATCTGTCTCTAGTTGACGTTTGAGATGACTGGCGACATCCGCGTAGTCTTGGTATTTATCTTTATTATCAGAGTTAATCACCAAATAGCCTGTTTGGAACTGAACTCCTTGATTGCCATCTTCTCCATGAAAAACTAAACTGCTCAGTTTCTCCTGCAAACCATTCAAATAAAGTTCCTTCAAAGAATGTTGGTTAGTACTCGATAGAACGAGAAAATTACCATCCGAAACATAATAAAGCTTATCATTGTAACTCAATTCCTGAGCAATCACCTCTTGAATGCGACTGAGCATCTGGTTATGTTCTTTCGGTTTAATCTGGAAGAACAAATCTTCATGTGACCAATGAATCAATAAGAACTGTACCATCACATCACTTTGTTCAGTGACCATCGCTTGGTAATCTACTCGAGCTTCGTCTTCCTGTTCTTGTACCTTTGAGGCCACCTTGAAGAAATAATAACGAACTTTAAGTAGAATCCCAATCAAAAGTGGAAAACTGATCAATAAGAAGACCAGTTGCATGATTGGGATATAAACCACACCCGCAACCAAAACGATAAGTCCAAAACCAAATGCTAAGATAAGGGTCCAAGTAAGTAAAAGGTCAGATAATACCAACACTGCAAACAAGGCTAAAGCTAAAAACAAGATTTGTTCTAAAATGATTGCTCGAGCATACAAAAAACAAAGCACCAAAAGAATGACCTCACAAGCAAGCAAAGCCATAAGCCAGTTTTTAAATTGACTCCAATTTTTCATTTTATCTTATTTCCCCCCTTTGAATTCAGATACCGAAGTCGCTGCACCAAAGTACTGTTGAATGGATTGTACGATTCGTTCAGAGGCTCTTCCATCTCCATAAGGATTTGGTGCCTGAGACATTTGTCTATAAAGAGTTTCATCTGTTAAGAGTGCTGCCATCGCTTCTTTCACACGTACTGGATCCGTACCAACTAGCTTCAACGTACCTGCTCTTACTCCTTCTGGACGTTCCGTAGTGTCACGAAGGACAAGGACAGGTTTGCCGAGAGAAGGCGCCTCTTCTTGAACACCTCCAGAGTCAGTCATGATAAAATAGCTTCTTGAAGCCAAATTATGAAAATCAAGTACATCTAAAGGCTCGATCAAGTGAATACGATCGTGACCAGATAAGATATCGTTTGCTGCTTCTTGCACAGCAGGGCTAAGGTGAACAGGATAAACAACTTCAATTTCCTGATGAAGATCGACCATCTCACGTAAAGCTGCAAAGACATTTCTCATTGGTTGACCTTGATTCTCACGACGATGCATGGTTACCAATACAAGTTTCTTATCTGGATCCAATTGATCTAGAACTTCATGATAGTAATCCGATTGAACGGTTAGTTTCAAGGCATCAATGGCTGTATTCCCCGTAATGACAATAGCAGACTCAGGATGATTTTCCTTAAGAAGATTTTCTTTACTCTCACTAGTTGGAGCAAAATAAAGATCCGCAAGGTTATCTGTCATCTGACGATTCATTTCTTCTGGGAAAGGAGAATACTTATCAAAGGTCCTTAGCCCGGCTTCGACGTGGCCGATACGGACCTGATTATAGAAAGCAACTAAACTTGCTGCAAAAGTTGTCGTTGTGTCTCCGTGAACAAGAATCATATCTGGAAGTTCTTGCTTAACAACTGGATCAAACTTTTCTAAAATTTTTCCAGTAATATCTAAGAGGGATTGATTTTTCCCCATAATATCCAGGTCATAATGTGGCTCGATGCTAAAAGTTTCAAGAACTTGATCTAGCATTTGGCGATGCTGAGCTGTCACAACTGTGATCGTCTCAATGCTGTCACTATGTTTTTGCAATTCTAACACTAAAGGGGCCATTTTAATAGCTTCTGGTCGTGTTCCAAAAACAACCATCACTTTCAGTTTCTTCATTACGCTATCCTTCTACTATAATAAAATTTGACACATCAGATTAATCTTTATATCGAATTATTGCGCAAATCAATTAATTTGATTATCTTAATTATTTTACCGTCAATTAATTTATATGTCAAATTTTTTCCAAATTATATTATTGCATTTAATTTAATTTTAACAATTTGTAACCTTTTTGTAACAATTTTATTTACAACCTTTAAGAAGCCTTATTTTAGGAAAATTTAAGACTTTTCAAAAGAATCCGTATTTTAAAAAACTAAACCTTATATGTTTTTTTCGATATTTATTTTTATCTTGATAATTCAAACAATTATATTTTACCACTTTGAGGAATAAATCAAACAATTTCAAACAAAAAAATCCCTTTTTCGAATGAAAAAGGGACTGTGATTGTTTACTATATTTAAAATTTAAACCTTATAAAATCTGTCTTAAAACAAATTTTTCGACAGATACAAGACCAATTCTCCGATATCTTCACAAACCGCATTCATGGCCGGTTGATGGTTCTGATACCAAACACCCGTCCCATCTGGAATATAGCCTCGTTTGATGTACAATCTCTGGGCAGGTCCATACCCTGAATGGAGCCCAACACCAAGGGTCACCTTATCCGATATGAGCCTAACTCGTTTTTCTGCTTCTTCCAGCAAGAGATTTCCAATACCTTGATTTTGAAAAGGTTCAAAGACATTGAAATCTGAGAGTTCTGGATAGATTTCTGCAAAAGGCCCCTGCTTAGCGCAGGGCAAAATTGTGATATAACCCGCTAAAGCACCCTCAACCTCTGCAACTAAGACTTCTCTCTCCCCACATTCTTGTTCAAGAAAATATCTAGCCAAAATTTCTTCTCTACCCGGCCAACCTTGGCTGATAAATCCTCGAGATAGTTCTTTTATGTCAGATTCTTGCATTTTTCTAATTGAACATGTCGTCTTCATAAGCTGCTCCTTTATAGCTTTCTCCTACCATTATAGCACGATAATAAAGATTAAAAGAAAAAACCTAGTAAGACAAAAGAATCTTACTAGGTCAACAGGGAATCCTTTCTAACAAAGTCCTATAAAAATCTGAAAAAGAGGTCCCCCGGACCTCAACTCGCTCTCTCATTTCAAGGCTCGTGAAAAAAAGACCCGTAAGGGTCTTTTCTTTAATCTTCGTTTACGAAAGGCATCAAAGCCATTACGCGAGCGCGTTTGATAGCTGTTGTTACTTTACGTTGGTTTTTAGCTGAAGTTCCTGTTACACGACGTGGAAGGATTTTCCCACGTTCTGAAACGAAACGGCTAAGAAGCTCAGTATCTTTGTAATCAACATATTCAATTTTGTTTGCTGCGATGTAATCAACTTTTTTACGGCGTTTGAATCCGCCACGACGTTGTTGAGCCATGTTTTTTCTCCTTTATAGTATTAATTGTCCATTAGAATGGTAAATCATCATCTGAAATGTCCAATGGATTGGTTGCTCCGAATGGATTTTCAGAACGTGAAAAGTCTGGTACTGGGTTTGCAGGTGCTGATTGGCCAGCAGTTGGTGCAGAATAAGCTCCATCTGAATGTCCTTCGCGCACTCCGCGGCTTTCCAACATTTGGAAATTCTCAGCCACGACTTCTGTTACGTAGACACGTTGTCCTTGCTGGTTATCGTAACTACGAGTCTGGATACGGCCTGTGATCCCGATAAGAGAGCCTTTTTTAGCCCAGTTGGCAAGATTTTCAGCCTGTTGGCGCCACATAACGACATTGATGAAATCAGCCTCACGTTCGCCATTTTGACTCTTAAATGTACGGTTTACTGCAAGAGTAAAAGTCGCAACTGCTACATTTGATGGGGTATAACGCAACTCAGCGTCACGTGTCATACGCCCTACAAGTACAACATTGTTAATCATAATTTACCTTCTTACGCGTCAAGTTTGACGATCATGTGACGAAGAATGTCAGCGTTGATTTTTGAAAGACGGTCAAACTCTTTAAGAGCTGCGTCGTCGTTTGCTTCAACGTTAACGATGTGGTAAAGTCCTTCACGGAAATCTTGGATTTCGTATGCAAGACGACGTTTTTCCCATGATTTTGATTCAACAACAGTTGCACCGTTGTCAGTCAAGATAGAGTCAAAACGTGCTACCAAAGCGTTTTTCGCTTCTTCTTCAATGTTTGGACGAATGATATAAAGAATTTCGTATTTAGCCATTGATATGTTCCTCCTTTTGGTCTAATGACCCCTAGTCTTTGCAAGGGGTAAGTGAGGTTTGCTCACAATAAACTATTATACTAGAAAAACTGATAGATAGCAAGATAAAAGTGAAAAAAGAAGATGAAAATATCTTCTTTTTACTAGTTTATGGTTTGATACGATGCAACATACGTGGGAATGGAATAGCTTCACGGATGTGTTTTGTACCAGCTGCGAAGGTTACCATACGTTCAATACCGATACCAAATCCTCCGTGTGGTACTGTACCATATTTACGAAGGTCAAGGTAAAATTCATACTCTGTACGATCCATGCCAAGTTCTTCCATTTTAGCGACAAGGGCATCGTAGTCTTCCTCACGCATAGAACCACCGATGATTTCTCCGTAACCTTCTGGTGCAAGCAAGTCTGCACAAAGTACGCGCTCTGGATTTCCAGGAACTGGTTTCATGTAGAAGGCCTTGATAGCTGCTGGGTAGTTCATAACAAATGTTGGCACACCAAAGTGGTTTGAAATCCATGTTTCGTGTGGTGAACCAAAGTCATCGCCATGCTCAAGATGCTCGTAGTCAGCATCTTCATCATTTTCATGCTCTTGCAAAAGGTCAATGGCTTGATCGTAAGTGATGCGTTTGAATGGCTCTGCAATGTAGCTTTTCAAGAGCTCTGTATCACGTTCCAAGGTTTCCAAGGCTTGAGGTGCACGGTCAAGAACACCTTGAAGAAGGGCTTTTACATAAGCTTCTTGCAAGTCAAGTGACTCATCATGTGTCAAGTAAGAGTACTCCGCATCCATCATCCAGAACTCAGTCAAGTGACGGCGTGTTTTTGATTTTTCAGCACGGAATACTGGACCAAAGTCAAAGACACGACCAAGAGCCATGGCCCCTGCTTCTAGGTAAAGTTGACCTGATTGGCTCAAGTAGGCTGGTGTTCCAAAGTAGTCTGTTTCAAAGAGTTCAGTTGAATCTTCTGCTGCGTTTCCTGAAAGAATTGGGCTATCAAATTTCATGAAGCCGTTCTTGTCGAAAAACTCATAAGTCGCATAGATAATCGCGTTACGGATTTGCATAACCGCTACTTGCTTACGAGAGCGGAGCCACAAGTGACGGTTGTCCATCAAGAAGTCTGTTCCGTGTTCTTTTGGTGTGATTGGGTAGTCTTGAGATTCACCAATCACTTCGATGTCTGTAATATCCAACTCATAGCCAAACTTAGAACGTTCGTCTTCTTTGACAATCCCTGTCACATAAACAGACGTTTCTTGGCTCAAGCGTTTGATGACATCAAACTTCTCAAGTCCCACTTCCTCACCGAACTTTTCAATAAAGTTTGGTTTAAATGCTACACCTTGGAAAAAGGCTGTCCCATCACGCAATTGCAAGAAGGCAATTTTCCCTTTTCCAGATTTGTTGGCAACCCAAGCTCCGATGGTCACTTCTTGACCAACGTAGTCTTTTACATCGATAATTGTTACACGTTTTGTCATAATCTATCTTCCTTTTTTCGTTTAACTTGTCCGAAGACATCATTACCCACTATTTTACCATAAATAGACTGCGATAGCTAGGTTCTACTAGAGAAAAATCGCGAGATTTTCGTTACAAAAAATCTTCGCTAAAAAGGCGAAGATTCTAAGTTTTATTTTTCCATAAACCGATGCAAACGGTGAATAGCTTCTTTTAATGTATCCATGTCTGTGGCATAGCTGAGACGAACATTTTCTGGTGCTCCAAATCCAGCTCCTGTAATCAAGGCAAGGCCGACTTCTTCGAGAATAGCTGTTGTAAACTCTGTCACATCAGTATAACCCTTCATTTCCATCGCTTTTTTAACATTTGGGAAGAGATAGAAGGCTCCTTGGGGCTTGACAACTTCAAATCCTGGCACTTGGCACAAGAGTGGATAAATGGTATTCAAACGTTCTTCAAAGGCTTGGCGCATGGTTTCAACAGAGTCTTGTGGTCCAGTTAGGGCTTCAATGGTAGCATATTGAGACACTGCTGTCAGATTTGAAGTCGTTTGTCCTGTTAGTTTGCTCATAGCAGCGATAATTTCAGGATTTCCCACCGCATAACCTACCCGCCAACCAGTCATGGCATAGGCCTTAGATACACCGTTAATCACGATGGTTTGCTTGCGAATGTCTTCTGACAGACTAGAGATTGGAACAAATTCGTTCCCGTTATAAACCAAACGGCCATAAATATCATCTGCTAGGATAAGGACATCATGCGCAACAGCCCAATTTCCGATAGCCAAGAGTTCCTCACGAGAGTATATCATACCAGTCGGATTCGATGGTGAATTGAGAACCAAGACCTTGGTCTTATCTGTTCGTGCTGCTTCTAGCTGCTCTACTGTTACTTTAAAGTGATTGTCTTCCTTTGCCTGGACAAAGACAGGCACTCCTTCTGCCATTTTGACCTGGTCTCCATAGCTGACCCAGTATGGTGTAGGGATAATGACTTCATCACCTGGATTGACCACAGCCATAAAGAAGGTGTAGAGAGAGAACTTAGCACCAGTGGCAAAGGTAACCTCGTTGGCTGCAACAGAATACCCATAATAGCGTTCAAAATAGGTATTAACCGCCGCTTTTAACTCTGGTAGGCCTGAAGCAACTGTATAAAAGGAAGCTCGTCCATCTCGAATCGCTTCTACCGCTGCATCCTGAATGTTTTCAGGAGTATGAAAATCAGGCTGTCCCAAGGTTAAGAAAAGAACGTCTTTTCCCTGAGCTTTTAATGCTTTGGCTCTTGCATCACTAGCTAGAGTGACGCTTTCTTCCATTTCTAGTACACGTTTGGATAGTTTCATATGCCCTCCTTATTGGATCACTGCTCCTGTTTCAAAGTCGACCAGATAGTACTGGTTTCCTGACTTGACTTCCCAAATCGGCTTGTCCTGATAACGACCAAAGGTAATCTTGTCAATGTCGCTAGCTCCTTTTTCCCTCGAAATCGTCGCTGCCTTGTCTTGAGAAATCCCCTTATCAAGCTGATAAACATAAATCTTGTGGTCATTCTTTTCAATCAGTACGGCAATGGCCTCTTGCTTTTTATTATGTCCTAAAATGCTGTAATAACCTTCTAGTCCATTATAGAAATCAACCTGATCTGCCTTTTCCAATTCAGCATACTGCTTGGCCAGTTTTTCTCCTTCAACCCTAGCATCTTGATAGGGTTTCATGCTGAGTGATATCAGATAAAGGAAGGAAGTGGTCATGACTAGTACTACCAGAGCAATGCCGATTCCATACTGTAAAAGTAGCTTGTTTTTTGCTTTTTTCTGTCTTAGTTTCACTCGTCTATTTTACCATCTCTCCTTCTTTATTACAAGTGAAGACAGGAACATTCTAAGATTCTTTTCCTATAAAATGTAAGTTCTTGTTTTTCTCTCTCATTATTGATAAAATAACCTTATGAAACAATATTTGAAAAAGAAAATTTCCGATAATCAACTAGACTTAAAAACAGCTATCATCCTCAACAAAGCCATACGAACCTTTAAACCATATGAAGCCAAGGCTGCTAAAGAACACGGGCTAACACCCACCCAATTTTCAGTTTTGGAAACCCTCTATAGCAAGGAGGAACTGCGCATTCAGGATTTGATTGAAAAAATGCTAGCCACTTCTGGAAACATGACTGTTGTCATTCGAAATATGGTTCGAGATGGATGGATTTCTAGAACTTGCGACCCCAAGGATCGTCGCTCCTTTTTCCTGAAATTAACACCTGCAGGACGCAGAAAAATCGAAGAGGTTCTTCCTGACCATATCGATTCGATCGTAGAAGCACTCAGCATCTTGGAAGATGGCGAAAAGGAAGACTTAATCCGCATTTTAAAAAAATTTAAAAATTTGTGAGCAAAATTATTGCTAATTAGTATCATTTGTTGTAACATAGACGGTAACAAAAGAGTTCTCTCTTTGAATTTTAAACTAAAGGAGACACATCATGTCTAAAAAAGTACTATTTATCGTCGGATCACTACGCCAAGGTTCTTTCAACCACCAAATGGCCCTCGAAGCTGAAAAAGCACTTGCTGGAAAAGCGGAAGTTAGCTATCTTGATTATTCAGCTGTTCCTCTCTTCAGCCAAGATTTGGAAGTTCCAACTCATCCAGCTGTAGCTGCTGCTCGTGAAGCAGTCCTTGCTGCAGATGCAATCTGGATCTTCTCTCCAGTCTACAACTTCTCTATCCCTGGAACAGTGAAAAACTTGCTTGACTGGCTCTCTCGTGCCATTGATTTGTCTGATACACGTGGTGCTTCTGCCCTCCAAGACAAGTTTGTTACTGTCTCATCTGTAGCCAATGCCGGTCACGAACAACTCTTTGCGATTTATAAAGACCTCTTGCCATTTATCCGTACACAAGTCGTTGGTGACTTTACTGCCGCTCGTGTCAATGACTCTGCTTGGGCAGACGGAAAATTGGTGTTAGAAGAAGCAACTGCTTCATCACTTGCAAAACAGGCTGACGACCTTCTTACAGCCATCAACTAATCCATCAAAAACCAGCTCGAATGAGCTGGTTTTATGCTTGTTTCACAAAGACGAGTTCTAAATCACTGGATAAATCAGGTCGGTAGTCAAAACCTGCAAAACTGAGTTTGCGAGCTTGTTCGACTGTATGGATTTGCCCTTCTATCAAGGCGGTCAAAAAGGCGCCACGGGCTTTTTTTGAAATAGTTGAGTGGATTTTCAGCTGACCTGCCTTGTCCTCCATAAATTTGAAGGTCACCATCTTTTCTCTGATTTCCTTCGAAAATACGGTTTCAAACTCTGATGATAGGAGTGAGAATATCAAGTTCTCATCTTGTAGGGCCTCATCGTAGGCTGACTTCCAATGAGTCTTTAGGGTTTTACCAGCTACTTTTAATTTCATCAAGAAATCCAAACGGTGAGGAGCCATAGGCGACAAGGCTGGGACAACACCGTATAAAGCCGAGGTAATCAGGACATGATTTTCAAGATAGGTTTGTTCAGCTTCGGTTAACCCATCTCGTTTGATGTGACGATACATGAGACCGTCAAAGAGTTTCAGGGCTGGATAATGTTTAGCCCTGTGATCTTTTAGAGCTTGAATATGAGCGTACTCTTCTTCTGCTTTCTCGGCAGATACCTTATAAAAAGTCTCTAATTCACTGGCTGAGTAGTGCGCCAGTGAGTCAAGGACTACCTGACTTTCTTCCCTCAAGGGGAGCGCTTCGATACAAGGATGGTCTGTGTTCATTTCTTTTGCTGTTGGGATTAAAATTTTCATATTGTTAGTGTAGCATATTTTTCAACCACGACCAAGAATTTCATCTTAAAAACCTCGGTTCACACCGAGGTTTCTCTGTTTATTTTGGCCATCCTAACCAGATAGCCACGAGAACAAGGGCTGTGCCAGCTAAGCTTGTTAAGATAGATAAGAATTTATCTTTTTTCTCCTTGAACTGAGAAAACCTATTTTTATACTCAATGAAAATCAAAGAGCAAACTAGGAAGCTTAGCTTCCTAGTTTGCTCTTTGATTTTCATTGAGTATAAGCTCTTATCCTCTGGCACTTGCCAGAGGATTTTTAATATCAAAAGAGACTGAGGTAAACTCAATCTCTTTTTCTTATTCTTGATTTTTCACCTGACTGGTCGCTACATCTTCCCCAAACCATTTCTGGCTGATCTCCTGGAACTTCCCTTCTTTGTATAGTGATACAAAGGCTTGGTTCAAGGCATCTAGCAACGTTTTATCAGCAGGTCTAACACCGACTGCAAAGGCTTCGCTTTCAAATCCAGCTGAAAAGAGATTGTAGTCATTTAATATCCCTTCAGACTGGAGATAATAATTGGCATATACCCGGTCAATCAACAAGGCATCAATCCGATCATTTTTTAAATCAATCAAGGCTTCATTGAAACTTTGGTATTGATTAGCCTTCTGGTCTTTCACTCGATTCTTGAGTAGTTCAGGTTGTCCTTCAAAATTCAAATAGCCAGAAGATCCAGCCTGGGCCCCTAAAACTTTGTCAGTCATATCCTGAACTGAGAGGATATTTTGAGACTTTTTAGAGACCAAAACTTGTTGATTTTCCATGTAAGGAATGGTAAAAGCAACCTTCTCTTTCCGTTCATCTGTTGCTGTATAGCCATTCCAGATGGCATCAATGGTACCATTTTGTAGTTCGGTTTCTTTCATATCCCAGTCGATGGGTTGAAATTTAATCTGAATTCCTAGCTTTTCAGAAACAGCTTGGGCTAGGTCGATATCAAAGCCCGCATACTGGCCATTCTTTTCCTCAAATCCCATGGGAACAAAGGTATTGTCAAAGCCAATGGTAATGCTTCCCTGTTTTTGATATTTGGCCCAATTATCCTGATTTGGATCACTTGCCTTCTGAGTACAAGCCGTCAGGAAGAAGCTAAAGAACAGAGCAAGTACAAGGGCAATTTTCTTTCTCTTCATAGGCACCTCCTAGTCCTACTTTGGATCAACCTTAAGGATCTGATCAGCAATGTTTTCCGCAAACTGAAGATCGTGGGTCACAACAATCTGAGTCATCCCACGCTCTTTATTTTGAAGGATAAGTTTTTCTACTTCTAATCGCAATTCTGGGTCTAAGGCTGATGTAGGCTCATCATATCCAATAATTTCTGGTTTTATCATCATGGCGCGTGCTAAGGCCACCCGTTGTTTTTGCCCACCTGAAAGTGAGAAAGGAAAGGCATCTGCATGCCCAGCTAACCCAAGCTGTTCTAACAAACCACGCGCCTTCTTCTCAGCAACTTCCTTCTCCATGCTCATCGTTTTTATGGGCGACAGAGTTAAGTTATCTAGAACTGACAAATGCGGAAAGAGTTGAAAATCTTGGAAAACAAATCCAAGAAGATTGCGCTTTTCTAGTTCGTCTATAGCTAGCGATTCGCCGTTATAGTAGATTTCCCCCGAATCGATGGTTTCCAGTCCAGCTAGCATACGTAATAGGGTTGTCTTTCCGCCTCCTGATGGACCTACGATTGCAAGGATTTGCTTTTCAGGAATTGATAGGCTGAAATTGGTTAAGATTTGTTTGCCACCAAAGGCCTTGTTAATGTTTCGTAATTCTAACATAGCAATCCTCCTATCTGTAATAACTGTACTTCTTCTCAAGTTTTTTCGCTACAATGGTTACAAGACCAATCATAATCAAATAAATCGCCCCGGCTAAGAACATAGGAACAAGACTAGCATCTCGATTGGCTGCTGTCCGACTTGCCAAAATCAAATCTGAAATCCCAAGGGCATAAACCAATGAAGTATCCTTGACCAAACTCATGATTTCATTAAAGACGCTCGGTAAGACAATCTTTGTAACCTGAGGCAAAATAATATAGCGCACTGTGTCAAAAGGGCTAAACTTCAAGACCTTAGCAGCCTCATATTGACCTTTAGGAATAGTTTCAATCCCACCACGAAAGATTTCAGCAAAGTAGGCTGCATAGTTCAATACAAAAGCGATCACAGCAGCAGGCAAACGATCTAAACGTATCCCAATGCTAGGAAGAACATAGTAAATAAAGATTAATTGCAAGAGCAAGGGAGTCCCTCGCATCACCCAAATATAAAGGTCAATCAGATAATGGAGGGGTTTCCAGCGGACTTGTAAAGCAAAGGCAACGACAATACCTAAAGGAATTGAAAAGATCAAGACCAGAGCAAAGACTTGAAGTGTCATACTTGCACCGTTCAATAAACTTGGTAATATCTCAAACATATAAGACATACTGCACCTCCTAAAAATTATTGTTCCTATTATAGCATAAATAAACAATTTAGCAAGGGTTTTTGCAAAAAAATTCTATAATTCTTGAACTATACACCTTTATCTAAGAAATAAGAGCGAAATATCATCTTAAAGAATTCGAAGAATTATAAGGATTCTAGACGAGAATATAGGATTAACTTCTAATTCTGAGAGAACAATGATCAAAATTTTTTTATCAAATATCTATAAAGATTTCATTGATACAGAACGCTATTTGCTCTCATTCACTTCATACCTCTAGAGATATAAAAAAAGAACCACTTTATAAGAATAGTATCATTTCTACTATCCATACAAGTGGCTCTTTGATGATGCCATAGCAAAGGCATCAAGATTTTTCAACTAGATTATTTAACTTTTTTGAAACGGAATAAGAGAATGGAACCGAATGCAAGTACTACTCCTACAACAGTAAGCAAGATAGTCATTTCAGAAGTACCAGTATTTGGTAGTTCTTTAGTTTCTCCTGGTTGTTTAGGTTTGGTATCAGAAGATCCCGGAGTCTCAGCAGCATAAGTATTTGTGATGGTTGGATTATTACCTGTAACTGTTGCTACAAGTTGACCTTGACCATTGTCTACAACTTTTACTGTTACTGTATAAGCATTTTTATCATAAGTTACACCAGCTTCACCACCATCTTTTTCAGTGATAGTATACGTGTGAGTTCCTGCAGCAGTGTATTCAATCGCTGGGAAAGCAACTGTTCCGTCTGCAGCATTCTTAGCTGTAGCTACAAGTTTGTCGCCTTCTTTCAATTCAAATTCATATTTATCTGCCTCAAGAGGTTTACCATTTAGGACTTTTTTAGCAGTAATTGAAGTTGTTGCAGATTTAGCAGAATACGAATTTACAAAAACTTTATTGTCATATTTAACACTTGCAAACTTCTCACCATAAACATCTGTTACAGTAACTTCTGCGTTAATAGTCTTATCATCGTAAGCAAAACCTGGTTTTTGATCATTAACTTCTTTGATTTGATACTTATAAGTACCCACTGTAGAGAATTTAACGGCTTTAAATTTCACTTTGCCATCTTTATCATTCTTAACAGTTTCAACAACTGATCCGTTTGGATCAAGTAGTTGGAAGCTAAATTCTTCAGCAGCTAAGTCTTTTCCTTTTAACTGCTTAGAAACCTCAAATGAAACTTCTGTAGAACGTGAACCTGAACTAATACCTTCAGTTGTGGTTAATGGTGCAAAACCTTCTACATCAAAGTTTTCAGACGAAGTCGTAATTTTAACGTTATTGAAAGCTTTCTTTGTTGTATTATCAACTGGTGCGGTGATACGAGTCTTATAAACTACATACAAACCTTGATTGGTTAGATCACCATTACCATTTGGAGTAATAGTGAAGCGATTAGAATCTTGAACAACAATGTGACTTGGATTCAAAAGAGGATGATGCTCATCCTTACCCCATTCAGTAAAGTAGTAACCTGTAATCTCACTAGCTAATACTTGCCCTTCAGGGATTGTATCTTGAATCGAAACGCCTTCATAAGGATTAGCATATTTGTTTACGCGAATATACCAATTAATATAATTTGGATCGTTCGTATCTTGAACTCCCCATTTAGTAAATCCTGTTGGATCCTCATCTGGAACAATACGAGTCAAATTGTATACTCCTGCTCCAGGAATGTCGATTGGATACGATTTATTGAGTTCAACATTATCAGCCCATACAACAGTAAATAAGGCCGAAATTTGTTTCTCTTCAGGTAAGTTAGCAAAATAATCTTCGTTACTTACCGTTACAGTCGCTGTATTTGCAGACTTATTTGTCGTTAACTCAGCAACCTTAGTGACTCCATCGTTACCAAAGATTTCAGTAGTTGAATCTGATTCAATTTTGAATTCATTTGGAACTTTATAAACCATAAAGTCACCATTCTTCAATGTTGTTGAGTTGTCGAATTTGTAAGTGGTTTGAAGGTAAAATTTCCCTTCACCATACTCTGCACCGTCAACTAACTTATTATTGTTAATTGTCGGTACTGTCGTTAGCGTATAGCTACTAGATGGTAGTTCAGCAGCTTTAACCACATTGCTAGTTCTTAGTACTGGGATAAATACTGAAGCTACTAACAATAGCGCCATGAATGCATGAGAAAGTTTTTTATTAATCTTTTTCACAACATTTGCCTCCTTTATTTTTGGGGATAGATTCCCCTATTTATTATTATATATTCTTATATAAATTTGTCAAGTATTTCATAGTAGTTCGATGTTCAAATCATACCTTTAAACTCTTATTTTATAGGGTGTAGCAGGCTTTCATCGTTCAAAACTTCATCTAAATTGGCTATAAGAAATTCTAACATTTATATTATATTAGTAAAAAAGAAAAGACCTCTGAGGTCTTTCAAATCATTCATTTAAAGTCATTCGTTTCTGTTAATAAAATTTTACAAAAAATAGAAATCCTTAAAGTGTCTCTAATAGTTCTTGCATCTGAACATCATCTGGAACGAGTTTTAAATAAGCTTCAGCTTGCACTTTGGCTTCTTCAAAATACCCCAATTCACGTAGGAGATAAGTATACTGCTCCAGAAATTCAGGATTATCCTTGAGATCAAGCGATAGTTCCTGATAGAGCTCATAGGCCTTATCTAAATCCTCAATTTCCTGATAAGAACGGGCAATCATCCACTTGGTCAGGAGGTTTTCAGGTTCTTGACTTTGGAGAGCAATGATATCTTCGTACCGCTCTTGTTCCATATAAATGGTTGCAAGGCGAAGGAAAATTTCTTCTGTATCCTCTGCATCTTCTTTGGCAGTAAGGAGAAATTGCTCTGCACTACTAGGATCATGCAATTCATACGAAAACTGAGAAGCAGCCAGTAAGAGCCGAGTTTCAAATGGATTTTTCTCCAAACCTTGTTTAGCGATACGAAGGGCCTCTTCCACCTGATGTTCCTTATGCAAAGCTTGACTATAACCATATTCATATCCTTCAAAGTCAGGTGAAATGGTATCAATCTGCTTAAAGTAAAGAACAGATTTTTGATACTCTTCTTGGTCAAAGTAAAGACTAGCCAGTTCAAAGGCAGTTTGGTCATCGTATTCTAATTCTAAAGCTTTTTCTAAGAATTCAGTTGCAGCTTCAAACTTGCCTAACTGGGCATAAGCGTAGCCAATTCGTTGATAGGTTGAGACACCCGTTTGCTCATAGATGGAGCGATTGTCTAATTGAGCATAACCCTGAATAGCTTCCTGATAATTTCCTAACTCACTATCCAACTCAGCCAAACCAAAAACTAATAAGGGATCGTCTGAGTAGTTTAGGGCTTCCAGTAACTTTTCACGCGCTACATCTGTCAATCCTTCCAACTGATAGAGGTCAGCCTTCAAGGCCAAAGCCGACACGTACCAGTCACTTTCGGGTGTGATTTCCTCAAGGTGAGCAAAGGCTTCCTCAACATTGCCATCCTCACTAGCAATACTTGCTAAATTCAGATTCACTTCTGGAAATTCTGTAACGATTTTTTGGTAAATTTCTTTTGCTTGAGGATAAAAGCCAATTCCCTCTAGATAGCTTGCTAGTTCGTAAAGAACTTCACTTGAATCTGTTTCGAGGGCTTTGTGAAAATACTGATCCGCTTTGATTAAATCCTGTTCATCCAAAGCCTGGAGCATGTGTTGACTATTGTTCACTCTTGATTTCCTCCCCTTCTTCTTCATACAAACCGCTGACTTTTTTATACCAGTTAAAGATAGCTGAGATAACGACCTTGGCAGAAGCATAGACAGGAATTCCCAGCAAGACTCCCCAAATACCAAACATAGAACCTGAAGTTAGGAGAACAAATAGGACATTGATTGGATGGATGTTTAGCTGACTACCTAAAATAAGCGGAGAAACGAAGCGACCTTCAATCGTTTGTTCAACAATAAAGACAATAATCACTTTCAAAAGCATCACAGGTCCTGCTATCAAGCCCAAAACCAAAGCAGGCAACATGGCAAGAAAACTACCCAGGTAAGGTACTAGATTGAGGATACCAGCCGTGATCCCCAGAGTCACAGCATATCTGAGACCAATAATCTTAAAGAAGATAATAAACATAATTGCCACGATAATAGCAACTGTAACCTGCCCTCTAACATAGTTTGACAACTGTTTATTAACATCTGACAAAACTTGTCCGACAGGTTCTTTTAACTTGTTTGGGATGAATTTAGTCAGGTAATCTCGCAAGCCTTTCCCATCTCTCAAAAGATAAAAGAGCATGAAGGGTACGATAATAACCGCAACAATGACCTGGGAAACGCTACTGATAAAGGCGCTAACCCAGTTAACAGCTTGAGAAGAGATTTTGCTGGCCCACATGGTCGCCTCACTAGAAACATTGGAAAGAACCTGCTCCAACTGTGGTCTAAAATCATCTGGCAAGCGTTTGGTTACAAGGTCATTGATCACCTTATCAGCATCTTCCAGGTATGTCGGCACATTCTTCGCAAATTTTAAGACTTGACGTTGCAGATTAGGAATTGCGACTGCCAGCCCCCAAATGATAAAGAGTCCAATAACAACAAAAACAATACTAATGGCAAGGACACGATTGATCTTGTGCTTCTCCATCCAGTCAACAATCGGATTGAGGAGGTAATAAAGTAAACCAGATAAAATAACTGGCAACATGACAACTCCTAGAAAATCCAAAACTGGTAAAAAAATAAAACTAATCTTACTTAGAATAAAAATGTTTAGCCCCAGTAACAAAGTTACTAAAAATACAGTGATGGCTTTATTATCTAAAAACCACTTAAAAAACCAAGATAGGCTAAAATGTTTCTCTTTATGTTCCATAAATACATCCTTTCTGTCATTCTCTCATTATACCATTTTTAGACTAAAATAACTCTTTTTTAAAGTGCTTACATGGATGAATCTGATGCTTCATGACTCCCATTTTGTGGTATAATGAACTTATCATTATTAAGAGGTATGGACATGAAAGAAACTGTTTATTTTGGAACTTACACTCGTCGCTTATCTAAAGGGATTTACAAGGCAGATTTTGATACAGAAACAGGCCAGCTTGCAAATCTTGAACTCTTTGCTGCTGAACCAAGTCCGACCTACCTTGCCTTTGACCAACAGCAACACTTATACACTGTAGGGAGCCAGGATGGCTTAGGTGGAATCGCTGCTTACAAGACAGATGGCGCTTTGCTAAATCATGTGGTTGAAGAAGGCGCTCCCCATTGTTATGTGGCAGTGGATGAAAAGCGTGGTCTCGTTTATGGGGCCAACTATCATAAAGGTCAAGTTCTCGTTTATAAACGTCAAACGGATGGTAGCCTCATCCAAACAGATCTAGATCAGCATAGTGGACAAGGCCCTCATGAAAACCAAACTTCTCCACATGTACACTTTACAGATCTAACACCTGACCAGTATCTCGTCACCTGTGATCTAGGTACAGATGAAGTAACGACCTACGATGTTAGTCCAGAAGGAAAACTAAGTAAGCTCCACACTTATCACGGCCAAGCTGGAGCAGGTGCTCGCCACATCGTTTTCCACCACCACTATAAGATTGCCTATCTCATCTGCGAACTTAATAGCACTATCGAGGTCTTGATTTATGATGGGGTCGGTGAATTTGAACGCATGCAAGTCATTTCAACCTTACCAGATGGATACGAAGGCTTCAATGCTACTGCTGCCATTCGTCTTTCAAAAGATGGCAAATACCTCTATGCATCTAACCGAGGTCATGATTCCATTGCAGTCTATACAATCCTCGCTGATGGTAGCTTGGAATTATTAGAGATTGTACCAAGTCATGGTAAAAATCCACGTGATTTCGACCTAACTCCTGATCAAGAGTTTCTCATTGCTGTTCATCAAGATTCTGATAACGCAACCGTCTTTAAGCGCAATCCTAAAAGTGGTCGTCTTGCAGAACTTTCTAACGACTTTCATGTCCCTGAAGCAGTCTGCATCAACTTCCCACATTAAAAAAAATGAACTTGAGTTTCAAGTTCATTTTTTTATAGTCTATTTCCGACATTGATACGGTTGATAGCACGTTGCAATGCGATTTTTGCACGACGCTCTTGGTCAATCAAATGCTTGTCATGGGCTTCTTCGATTTCTCGTTCAGCGCGAAGTTTTGCACGTTCAGCACGACTGATATCGATATCACGAGCACGTTCTGCTGAGTCTGCTACAATAGTAATGATGTCATTGGCAATCTCGATAATTCCTCCGTTCACTGCAATCCAGTTCACATGAGTATCATCATCGATACGTTTTACCTTCACTTCATCAACCGCTAAAACCGCAATCATATTTTCATGTCGTGGCAAGATCCCCATCTCACCATCCAGAGTTCGTACCGATACAAAGCTGGCATGGTGATCATAGACGAGGCCATCTGGTGTCACGATCTGGACAGTTAAATGAGCCATAGATCACCTCTTAAAATCCCATTTTTTCTGCCTTAGCAATGACGTCTTCGATTGAACCGACACCACGGAAGGCATCTTCTGGTAACTGGTCATGTTTTCCTTCAAGGATTTCCTTAAAGCCACGAACTGTTTCCGCTACTGGCACATAAGAACCAGGTTGACCAGTAAATTGTTCTGCAACGTTAAAGTTTTGAGACAAGAAGAACTGGATACGACGGGCACGTGCAACCAAAGTCTTTTCTTCATCAGAAAGTTCATCCATACCAAGGATAGCAATGATATCTTGCAATTCATGGTAACGTTGAAGGACACGTTTAACCTCAGCAGCAACTGCGTAGTGCTCCTCACCAACAATCTCAGGTGCCAAGGCGCGTGAGCTTGAAGCTAGAGGGTCAACGGCCGGGTAGATACCCAACTGTACCAACTTACGTTCCAAGTTTGTTGTTGAATCCAAGTGAGCGAAAGCTGTTGCTGGCGCAGGGTCAGTGTAGTCATCCGCTGGCACATAGATAGCCTGGATAGAGGTTACAGAACCCTTCTTAGTTGATGTGATACGTTCTTGCAATTGACCCATTTCCGTAGCAAGTGTTGGTTGGTAACCAACGGCTGAAGGCATCCGACCCAAAAGGGCAGATACTTCTGAACCAGCTTGAGTGAAACGGAAGATATTGTCGATAAAGAGAAGCACATCTTGGCCTTCTACATCACGGAAGTATTCAGCAATTGTCAAACCAGTAAGAGCAACACGCATACGTGCTCCAGGTGGCTCATTCATCTGACCAAATACCATGGCTGTTTTCTCGATAACGCCTGATTCTTTCATTTCCCAGTAAAGGTCGTTCCCCTCACGGGTACGTTCTCCAACACCGGTAAATACTGAAATACCACCATGTTCTTGGGCAATGTTGTGAATCAACTCTTGGATCAAGACAGTTTTACCAACTCCGGCACCACCGAAGAGTCCAACTTTCCCACCTTTAAGGTAAGGGGCAAGAAGGTCGATAACCTTAATTCCTGTTTCCAAGATTTCAGATGAGGTAGACAATTCATCAAAAGTTGGAGCTTTCTTAGGAATTGGCTGACGCTCAGCGTCTTCAGCGAAAGGAGCATCCAAGTCAATCGTATCCCCCAAAACGTTAAAGACACGTCCCAAAGTTTCTTTACCTACTGGCACGGAGATTGGACGTCCTGTGTCCAAAACTTCCATTCCACGAGTCAAACCATCTGTTGATTCCATGGCGATCGTACGGACCATACCATCACCCAACTCCAAGGCTACTTCAAGGACGATTTTTGTTTTTCTTTCGTCATTTTTGTAGACGACAAGTGCATTATTAATCTCAGGAAGTGTTTCCCCTGCTGCAAACAAGACGTCTACAACGGGTCCGATAACCTGAGCAATTTTACCTGAACTCATCTCCTTCTCCTATTCTATATAAGATACTGTCGGTTCCTAGTTCAACTAGGTCCTAATACTCTTCGAAAATCAAATTCAAACCACGTCAGCGTCGCCTTACCGTACTCAAGTACAGCCTTCGGCTAGCTTCCTAGTTTGTTCTTTGATTTTCATTGAGTATTATTCGCTTTTTACTCGTTTGACATAGTTTGCAATTGGGTAGTTTACTGGATCCAAGGTCAACTCCTTGTCTTGGACCAGCTGGGCTAGATGGTAACCGATGATCGGCCCCGTTGTGAGACCTGATGAACCTAGACCACTAGCCGCATAGACACCTGACAATTCTGGCACTTGTCCAAAAAATGGGGAGAAATCACTGGTATAGGCTCGGATTCCTACTCGCTCACCTCTTATAGTAGCTTCAGCCAAGGCTGGGTAGTATGGCAAGGCTGCATCCTCCATTTGTTGGAGCAAGGTTTCATCTACCGTCAAGTCAAATCCCATGTCGTTTTCATGGGTAGCTCCTAGGGACAATTTCCCACCTGCAAAAGGAATCAAATCCCACTCCCCCTCTGGCATGACAACAGGATAGGATTCCATATCTTGGGTAAGTTGATAATCTCGGAGTTGTCCCTTTTGGGGACGAACATCTACTTCATATCCTAAAGGATCCAAAATGTCTCCCAACCAAGCTCCCGTTGACAAAATAACCTGGTCAAATACCTCTTCACCAATCTGGTAACCTGATGCTAATGGTGTCAGAGTCACTTTTTCTTTGACTAGCTTGACTTGACTAGCTTTTAGCAAACGAGTCACTAATAGTTGGCCATCTACTCTCGCCCCACCAGAAGCATAGAGCAGGCGATCAAATCCCTGCAAACCAGGGAATAGTTCATTCGCAGACGTTTGGTCCAGAATGGCTAACTGACCTATCAAGGGAGATTCTTCTCTGCGCTGGAGAGCTAGTTCATAGAGTTCTTCTAACTTGGATTCATCCTTTTTCAAGAGAAAAACTCCCGAACACTGGTAAAAGTCGATCTCCTGTCCTGACTTTTCTAAATCAGCCAACAAATCCACATAAAAGTCAGCCCCCAAGCGCGCCATCTTGTACCAAGCTTTATTGCGGCGTTTGGAAAACCAAGGACTGATAATTCCTGCTGCAGCCTTGGTTGCTTGCCCCTGTCCATGGTCAAAGACGGTCACCTCTAGGTCGCTTTCTTTCGAGAGGTAGTAGGCAGCTGTTGCCCCCACAATCCCTGCTCCGATAATGGCAACTTTTTTCATTGTCTTCACCTTCTAACTAGATATGGTGGAAAGGATTGGTCGATGCCTGACTAGGCAAGATATCAACAGTCCAGCCCTTTTCTGCCTTCCATTGAGTAAGAAGTGCTGCAATTTTTTCGACAAAAAGGATTTCGATATAGTGGCCCGGGTCCAGCGCCAACAAGCCATCAGACAGCATGTCTTGGGCAGTATGGTAGTAGATATCACCAGTAATAAAGACATCCGCCCCTTTTGCCAAAGCATCAGAGTAGAAAGACTGACCACTACCACCGCAAATGGCAACTCTTAAAATTTCCTTCTTCAAATCACTCTCTTGATAATGCACCATGCGAAGACTATCAAGACCAAAGACTTGCTTGACATGCTTGGCCAATTCCCCAAATGTCTGAGGCTGAACATTCCCAATCCGTCCAATTCCACGTTCTGGACCTGTTTCCTGCAGATAAGTCGTCTCATCGATTCCTAGCATCTGGCAGAACCAGTCATTTAGCCCATTATCAACGATGTCAATATTGGTATGGCTGACATAAACTGCGATATCATGCTTAATCAAATCAATGTAAATCTGATTTTGTGGACGGCTGGCGACCAAATCCTTAATGGGACGGAAAATTGGCGCGTGCTTAACGATAATCAAATCCACACCCTTTTCAATGGCCTCTGCCACCGTCTCTTCACGAATATCGAGAGCAACCATGACCCTTTGGATATCCTTGTCTAGAGTTCCGATTTGCAGGCCACGACTGTCTCCCTCCATGGAAAATTCCTGAGGGCAAAAGGCTTCATATGCATTAATCACTTCACTTGCTAACATGGAGCACCTCCTTGATGGCTTGAATTTTATCTACTAGAACTTGACGTTCCTTCAGATTTTTTTCTGGGATTTGGTCAAGAGCAAACTCTAACTTAGCTGCTTCTTTTTGCCACTTTTGAACGAAGACTGGGCTGACTTCTTTGGACAAGAAGGGGCCAAAGCGAACATCTCTAGCTGATAGCTTCATTTGTCCAGCTTCCACCACTAGAATTTCATAAAACTTGCTAGCCTCTTCTAAGATGCTTTCTGCTACGATCTGAAAACCGTGATCTTGTAGCCAGATGCGCAAGTCGTCTTCACGATTATTGGGCTGGAGGATTAAACGCTCTACATTAGCTAGCTTTTCCAAACCTTCTTGCAATATGGTAGCAATCAAACGGCCACCCATACCAGCAATGGTGATAACCGATACTTGGTCTGCCTCTTCAAAGGCTGCCAAGCCATTGGCTAAACGAACCTGAATTTTCTCCTTTAAGCCGTGAGCCTCAACATTTTTGACCGCAGACTGGTAAGGACCTTCCACCACTTCCCCTGCAATAGCGCTTTTGATTTGGCCTCTCTCAACTAACTCGATGGGCAGATAAGCATGGTCACTTCCCACATCTAATAAAATGGCTCCCTGTGGCACAAAGGACGCCACCAATTCTAATCTCTTTGAAATCATCTTCTCTCACTTTCCAAAACTCTATTACCTCTTATTATACCACATTTCAGCTAGCAATCTTGCACCTAAAAAGACCGCAATCCACAGATTGCAGTCTTTCTTTATTTTCTCGCTTGGTAACGACTAGTCAAGATGAAAATCACGGTAAAGACCAACATCATGGTCCCATAAACAGGCAGTGTTTGTCCTGTTAAGGTCGAAATTTCAAGCAGTTTCTGGATCATTGGGAAAAGAGCTGTGGCTAGGAAGCCTCCTACAGACCAGACAATCAAGAGAACACGCCAGAGGGTAAATGGCATGCAGGCTCTAAATACAGATAAGAAACCGATAGAACCAAGGAGATAATAGAGTAGGGTTGAGATTTCTAACTCAGACCAACCTTGACTCGCTCCAAATAGTTTCACAAAGAGAACGCTGAACACGACCATGAGTGCGCTTGGTAGGGCGCGAAGCATGGATCTTCTGAGGAAGTTTGGTTCAACAGGCTTGATATTTCGCTCAAAAGTCAGAACGAATGGTGGGAAACCTTCCACGAATTGGTCGATCATGGTAATCTGGATCGGAATGAAAGGGAAAATCAAGATCCACTCAGACCGTCCTAGTAAAACACTGGCGATACAGATGATTGCTAACAGGAAGGAATAGATAGTCTTAATCAAGAAAATCGGTGCGATGTGGGCGATGTTATTGACCACACGACGACCTTCAAAGAGAATCTCAGGAACATCATTGAAGTCTGAGTTCAAGAGGACCAGATTGGCAATCTGACGAGTCGCCGGATCTCCCTCAGCCATCACGATAGAGCAGTCTGCTTCACGAAGGGCCAGAATATCATTGACACCGTCCCCTGTCATAGCCGTTGTATGCCCTGCTTTTTTCAGGGTTTGGATGATGAGTTTCTTTTGATGAGGGGAAACACGTCCGAAAATAGCTGTCTCTTCAGCCATGGCAATTAATTCCTCATCCGTGATTTTTGAACAATCTACATAGCTGTGATAGTCTGCAAAACCAGCCTTCTGGGCAATGCTGGAAACCGTAACTGGATTGTCACCAGAGATAATCTTGAGACCTACTTCCTGGGAACGGAGATAGTCCAGCGTCTCAGCTGCTCCTTCTCGAATCGGGTCCAAGATTTCCAGCAAGGCGAGGGCCTGAATGTCAGACGGTTTCTGTGGTTTGTGATGGTCTAGTTTTTCCTGACTGAGGGCTAAGACCAAAACACGCGAGCCTCTCTCCAAGGCCTCTCTAGCTTCTGGGACTTCAGAGTCCAACAACATCTCAGGCGCACCTAAGAAAACCGTTCCTAGCCCTTCTAACTCCATAGCTCCCCACTTGCGATCACTTGAGAAAGGAAGATTCGAGATCGCAGGATAGGCAACCTGTCCTTGGAAACGCTGGCGAATGGCTTGAGCTGTTGGATTTTTATCCTCACTATGAGCGATATAGCTAGTCAAAATGCTGGCAATAGCCTCATCACCATAAGTTTCCGTCAGAGGAAGAACCGCCTCCACCTGCATCTTTCCTTGGGTGATGGTCCCCGTCTTGTCCAGACAGAGCATATCCACGCGCGCCAAGGTCTCAACAGAGTACATCTCCTGCACTAAAACCTTTTTCAAGCCCAGCTTAATCACCGCAGTCAAGAGCGAAGTAATGGTCAAAAGGGCAATTCCCTTAGGCAACATTCCCAAAAGGGCTGTCGAGGAATTTACAACAGATGACTTGAGGGGCAAACCCTTTAAAATCAAGGCTTCTAACAAGAGAGCAAGACCAAAGGGAATGATAATCTTCCCAGTAAAACCAGCTAGCTTGTCTAGCGATTTCATGATACGGGAATTGATCGGTTTCACAGTCTTAGCTTCCAGCATGAGTTTGGAAGCATAGTTTTCTGCCCCGACATGGTGGACTTGAGCCAAAACTGCGCCACTGGCTAGGAAACTCCCTGATAAAAGCAAGGTATCCACTTCTTTTTGCACCAAATCACTCTCACCCGTCAACATGGCTTCATTGACTTCTGCAAATCCTTCCAGAACCAGAGCATCACTAGGAATCTGCTCCCCAGCAGACAAACGAATGACATCTCCTAGAACCAACTCTTCTGGATTGAGAGCGACTTCTTGACCATCACGGATGGTTTTGACCTTTTCCTTGGTCATGAGATTGAGCTTGTCCACCATGTGTTTGGCCCGTAGCTCAGTCACAATCCCAGAAAAAGCGTTAAAGCAGATAACGGCAAAGAAAACCAGATTGCTCCAAGCCTGCACAAAGGCCAGCGCTAGAGCAATAACAAAGTTTAATGCGTTAAAAAGTGTAAAAACATTTCGTTTGAAGATTTGCCAAGTACTGGTACTGGCCGACGCGGTAAAGTCATTGACCAAACCTTGAGCCTGTCTTTCCTTGACTTCTCTTTGGGTTAATCCCATTATCTTATTTTTATCCATAAACTCTATCATATCATTTTTTTTAAAAGAATTCTAATCCCATCTAAAACTGTTGGCTGATAACTGAAAAAGTTTGCCAGTAGTCTTTTGATAAGGTATAATAATAAAAGCAATACAATCGAAGGAGTTCTCATGTTTTATACTTATTTGCGTGGACTAGTCATGCTGATCTTGTGGTCCATCAATGGCAATGCCCACTATCACAATACTGATAAAATCCCTAGCCGGGACGAAAACTATATCCTCGTCGCACCTCACCGTACCTGGTGGGATCCTGTTTACATGGCCTTTGCGACCAAGCCAAAACAGTTCATCTTTATGGCAAAAAAAGAGCTGTTTAACAACCGTATCTTTGGCTGGTGGATCCGTATGTGTGGCGCCTTTCCTATCGACCGAGAAAAACCTAATGCCTCTGCCATCAAGTACCCTATCAACGTCCTCAAAAAAAGCGACCGCTCTCTCATCATGTTTCCAAGTGGGAGCCGTCACTCAAACGATGTCAAGGGTGGCGTAGCCCTGATTGCCAAGATGGCTAAAGTCCGTATCATGCCTGTTACCTACACCGGTCCCATGACCTTGAAAGGCTTGATTAGCCGTGAACGTGTAGATATGAACTTTGGAAATCCAATCGATATCTCAGATATCAAGAAAATGAATGATGAAGGAATCGAAATGGTTGCAGACCGCATCCAAGCTGAATTCCAACGTTTAGACGAAGAAACCAAGCAATGGCACAATGATAAAAAACCAAACCCACTCTGGTGGTTTGTCCGCATCCCTGCCCTTATCCTTGCAGTGCTTGTTGGTATCCTAACGATTATCTTTACCTTTATTGCAAGCTTCATCTGGAATCCAGATAAGAAGAGAGAGGCTCTTGGTTAAAAAATACAATTATCCCTTGGCTTTTGCCAAGGGATATTTCTTTTATGCAATTTTCCATTTTTGGGCCAACCAGTTGGAAAAGGTTAGGAATCGTTCAGCCACTTGCTCATGATGCCCATAGGGATCAAAGACAAACTGACCAGTCGGATAGTGTTTCTGAAGACTGGTATGAATCTGCTCAGCATAGACTGGTGCTTGAGCCAAGCGATTGATATGATGGGCTCCCTCTGTTTGACCATTCTGTAAATACAGTAAACAGTCCAATTTTTTCACCTTTTCTTCCTTGCAATAAGTCACAAAATCAGGATACCAAAAGGAACCACAGATAGAGAAGATACAGGAGACCTTGTCAAAGCTGAAAAGACTGTATACTGCTGCTAGACCACCTAGTGAGTAACCTCCATAGGCAAGGCGATTTTTGTCCAGGCGATAAAGCGACTGCAGCTTGTCTAAAAGACCTCCAAATAAATGACCATGATAGGCATTTGCCTGACCACCAAAATCTGGAGCCCCATCCCTTAAAGCAGATGCCTTCCAGGGAGTGTAGTCATCTAGGCGATTTTTAGAGGTCAAGCCCACTAAAATCACAGATTCTGAAAGGGAAGATAGAAAATTCAAGTTTCCATCATTCAAGAGAATAGCTGGATAGGTTTGGTTGGGATCATAGGTCGAAGGAAGGCTGATCTTAACTTGAATCCCTTCCCAATCAAACTCATTATTTATTGATAAAGTCATTGATTTTCTCAAGGGAATCAATCACTGCTGGACCATAGTCCATCAACTCATCGTAAGAAATGGTCATGATTTTTTGATTCTTAATTGCAGGAACGTTTTCTAAAACTTCATTTGCCTTCATCAACTCTACTGCATTGGCATCCAATTTTTTGTTGCGGTCGCTGGTTACATAGATAATCAACTCAGGATCCATTGACACGAGATTTTCCAAGGTCAAGCCTGATGTTCCCGTTGCAACGTTGGTATAACCAAGTTGATTCAACAAGCTCTCTTGCAAAGCAGACTTGTAAGCACCAAAGGTTTCGTCATTATATGCAACCATAATCAAAGCCTTTTTCTTTTCACCTTGGCTTGCTGGGTTTGCTTTCTTAACAGCGTCAATTTTAGCTTGTAATTGGGCTGCGTATTCATTAGCCTTGTCCTGAACATTGAAAATCATTCCAAGATTTTTGATATCTTCTACGATATTTCCCAAATCTTGCTGAATTGTCGAGAGAGAAGCTTTTTGTGTATAGACTGGGATTTTATTTTCATTCCAAGTGCTAACTGTCCCCAAGGATTTTTCAGAAAACATCATGTTTCGACCCATCACCGCATCTGGCTCATAAGAAAGGACTGTCTCTTGAGAGACTGTTTTTTTATCCCCAATTTGAGGAATCGTCGCAATCGCATCCTTGTATTTGTCCGTCACAGCATTGTCAGGGTTAAGCATGCCAGCAATTTTATCCTTCAAGCCTAACTCCAATAAGATTTCAGTGGTTGACAGATTGTTGGTGATAACTTTTTCAGGTGCCTTCTCAAAAACTTGTTCAACTTCATTCCCTTTAGCGTCATAGGTTTTGACCGTTAGTGGATAAGTCGTCTCTGTGCTGGCCTTTTGACTTGTTTCTGTGCTAGACTGTGTGGTAGTTTTTTCTGTAGTAGTATTGCCACAAGCTGCCATCGTTAAGGTAGCTACTGTTAAGAGTAAAATACTGAGTGTTTTTTTCATTTTGTTTTCCTTTTCTTTCTTATAAATAGTGAATCATAGCTTGCTGATCCTCAGTCCAAGTCACCTGACTTTGAACTCCATATACAGTTTGCAATGACTCTGGGGTGATGGTCTCCTTTGGAGTCCCTTGGTAAAGGATTTCTCCCTCTTTCATCAGATAGAGATAATCCGAATAGCGACAAGCAAGTTGAATATCATGTAGGACAGCTAAAACATTGACTTTGAGATTCTTCACAATGGCCAACAAGTCTAGCTGATACTTGATATCCAGGTGATTGGTTGGTTCATCCAGGAGCAAGAGAGTCGGTTCTTGCGCCAAGGCGCGGGCTAACAAGACTCGCTGTTTCTCTCCCCCCGACAGGGAAGAATAGAGACGAGTTTTCTTCTCAAGCATATCTACCTTGACGAGAGCATCTTGAACGATGGCATAATCCCTTTCCTTTTCCTTCTGTAAAAAAGAGAGGTGGGGAGTCCTTCCCAGCAAGACAATTTCCTCAACTGTACAATCAAACTGCAATTGATTAAACTGGGTGACAACTGCCATTTGCTTGGCTGTTTCTTTGAGTGACCAATGCTCCAGCGGCTTTCCATCTAGGCTTATCAAGCCTTTGTTCGCCTTTTCCTGACGATAGAGGAGTTTAAGCAGACTGGTTTTTCCACTTCCATTTGGCCCTAGTATCGTATGAAATTGATGCCCCTCAACTTTAAGAGAAACTCCTTTGAGGATTTTTTTCTCTCCTAGTCCAAAGTGGACATCCTGACAAATCAAGTCCATATCAGGTCCTCACCTCCCTTCGCCTACCTCCAACAATGTAAATAAAGAAGGGAGCACCTACTAAGGCTGTGAAAATACCAATTGGAAGCTCAGCATTGGGAATGATGACACGAGAGAGTACATCTGCCCAAATAACAAAGAGGGCACCCAGTAAGGTCGCAACGGGAAAAAGTCTCCTGTAATTCGTTCCTACTAACCCTCGAGCTAAGTGAGGAGTAATGAGACCAACAAATCCAATAATCCCACAGGTTGCCACTAAGACAGCTGTCAGCACAGCCACCATGGTCACATAAAGATACCAATAGAAGCGTAAGGGAATTCCCAAAGTTAAAGCAGCCTCATCTCCCATCATCATCGCATTAAAAACACGATACTGGGTAGAGAAAAATAGAAAGGCCAATCCTACTACTATAGTTGGCAGGACTATGCCAGACCAAGTAGTTCCAGCAAGCGAACCCATGGTCCAAAACTTAATGGTCATCACACTGTCCGCATTAGCGCCAACTGAGATAATAAAGTTGGAAAATGCCAGAAAGAGAGCATTGACCACCGTTCCTGATAAGATCAGACTAGAAGTCGTCATCCTGCCCTGCATAGAGGCAATGATGAGGACAGCGATGGTTGCCAAAATAGCTCCAAGAAAAGCTCCAAGGCTAATCATCACTTTTAAACCAAGAATGATGCTCAAAGTTGCCCCTAGAGTTGCACCCGCAGAAATTCCTAAAACATAGGGCTCAGCGATAGGATTGTTCACTGTAGACTGCATCACGCTGCCACACATAGAAAGACCAGCCCCTACTATCAGACCTAACAATACTCGGGGGAATCTCATGTTCCATACAATGGCAAGAGTAGACTTGGAAACCTCTCCTATCTCAAGAGGAAAACCCAACCTGCTCAAAATAATCCGATAGGTATCTCCTAAATTAATCGCTACGGACCCCATAGAAACAGCTAGAAAAAGTGAAATTCCTAAAACACTTAGCAAAATACCCAAAAACAACACAAATTTTACGTTCTGTCGGCTTCCAGAAAATTTGGAAAGCATGAAAACCTCCTTAGACAAAATTAAAAATTTAGAAAATTCTCATAAAAAGTATACCATATTTCTACTAGATGAACAAGGATAGAGACATATATAGAAAAAGCTCTCTGAATATCAGAGAGCTCAAGTCTTGCTGGATAAAACGTTTATAGACTAGGCGACGAGGCGAAGATTGTACTAATGGTACATCGAGCTGAAGCCAACGAAGTATAGAAACGTTTTAGACGCAAGATTAGCGACGAAGTCCAAGAGAGTTGATTAACTCACGGTAACGGTTAACGTCGTTTTTACGCAAGTATGCAAGCAAGTTACGACGGCGACCGATTTTCTTCATCAATCCACGGTAAGTAGCGTGGTCTTTTTTGTGTTGTTTGATGTGTTCGTTAAGGTGGTTGATTTCCCAAGTAAGGACAGCAACTTGAACCTCTACTGAACCTGTATCACCTTCGTGACGTGCATATTGTGCGATGATTTCATTTTTTTTCTCTTTTGAGATTGCCATGATGTTTCTCCTTTTTATTTGGCTTCATCCGAGTGACAGGTTGGCATGCCTGTAACCAAGAAGAAGTTATTTGTCTTTACGACAGTTCTTATTCTACCAAGAAGCAGGGACTTTGTCAACTGATTTACTGTTTAAACCCGTGAATTACTCTACTGATTTCAGGGCTTCGAGCATATCTACTTTTCTTACAATTAAGTCACTCTTTACTATCATTATAAGGCTTTTTCAACTGGTTGGTAACTAGAAGCAAAAACAAAAAAGCTGACCAAAGTCAACTTTTTATTGCAGTAACATTTACCCCTAAGTCCAATATAGTGTGAAGAATAATTAATTAGTCTTCTAGCATAGTTAACTAATAGAATTAGTCAGTATTCTTAGAACATATCAATACATAGTTAGACTGTCTTTAATTTCTGAATTTAACTTATTCTAATCTTTCGGCATAACCTTAATATAACTACTACCATCGTGTGACTTGATGATAGAGAGTTGTTGGGCAATACCTTCTTTCATATCGTCCACGTGACTGATGACACCGACCATACGGTTTTCACCGATTTGTTCTAGGACCGCGATAGCCTTGGTGAGGGCTTCCTTATCTAGCGAACCGAAACCTTCGTCGATGAAGAGAGCTTCAACGACAGCACCCTTGCTGGTGTTTTGCACAACTTCTGAGAGGGATAGGGCAATGGCCAGTGCGGCGATAAAGGTTTCACCACCAGACAAGGATTTAACGGAGCGTTCACTACCTGTCAGCTGGTCATAGACGTTAATATCCAAACCGAAGTGATCACGCGCCCTACGCCCTTCCTCGCTCAAGACAAAGGAATAGCGGTTATCCGTTAAGAGGCCAATGTAGTTGGCATTAGCATAGTCTAAGATTTGTTGGAAATACTGACGGATAACATAGACCTCAAGATTGAGACGCCCAGTCAGAGCAGTATTTTCTCCCTTAACCACCTTAACCAAATCGCTGAGTTCTTGGTGGGCCTTAAAGGCCTCTTGGCTACTTTCTTGAAGGGTTTTGGCTGCTTGGTAGGTAGTCGTCGTATCCTTAAGCCCCTTCTCAATGACAGAAACCTGAGCCCGTTGATTATCATAGTTTTCCTGACTAGTTTGGACCTCTTGTGTTAAAGCAGCCAAATCTGGTTTTTCTTGATTTTGCAGAAGCTCTTGGCCCTTACTAATCTGGGTCTGCAATTCTTGTTTAAGGGTTTGGTAACTTGTCAATTGGGCCTGAATCTTAGGAATAGCCTGCTTTTTCACTTCAAGTAGCCAAAACTGGATTTGCTCTAGGTCATTGGTGAGCGCCCCTTCAGCCATAAGACTTTGGTCCAATTCAGCCGATAAACGCTTCGTTTCTTGACTGGTCTTTTCTTTAGACTTGGTCAAGATCTCAAGTTGCCCCTTGATGCCTTGAATGTCGGCACGAAGTTGGTTGTTGGCCTCACCATTTTCCTTGACTACCTTATTATAGAGGTCCAACTCCTGCTTCGCAAGGGAAATTCGTTCTTGATAATCCTCTACAGACTCCAGCTCTGGATGAGCTTCCTGCAAGTCTTTTAGGCGCTCCTTAGCTTGGTCAAGCGCTGCCTTGGCCTCTTGATAGCTCTTAGCCAAATCTATCGCTTTTTCTTGGGCCTTATCTAACTCCTCTTGACAATGGACAAGGTCTGCCTCTTCCTTCTCATAGCGTTTTTGGAGTTCTTGATAATGATTCTCAACAGCACTCAACAAGGCTTTCCCTCGGACAGCTTCATAATCCTCTGAAAAGTCAAATTCAAACTGTCCCTTAACTTGCTCTTCGAGTTCTTGATAGTGTTTTTCAAGAGTCAGCTTAACTTTAGCCACTTGGTCCAGCAAACCTTGATGGTAAGTCTCAACTTCATTCAAAGTAGCCTGACGATTTGATAAAGTAGCGACTTGCTTTTCTTTTTGAACTTGAAGTGCCTCGACCTTATCCATGAGATTCTTCAAAGCTACTTCATTAGCCTGTGTACCATCGACCTTAGGATGATCCAAGGAACCACAGACCATACAGGGCTGACCATCCTCTAATTCTGCCTGCAACTGGGCAATCATGAGCTGACGACGTGATTCTAGACTCCTACTTAACTGCTCTTCCAATTCTTTGAGAATTTCTTGAGCTTGGTCAATTTCCAAGGATAGCCTTTGATGACGTTTTTCGGTCTTTGCCAACTCCTGATTCAAGTCCTCTATATCTTTTAGGTTCTGATCCAGTTGCTTATCCACACTGTAACCCACAGACTGGAGGAGTTTTTCGGCCTCATGCAAACTCTCTAAACTAAGACGATTGGCCTCCAAATCTGACAAAGACTTGTTTAGAGACTCAATCACTTCCGAAGCCTGCTGATAGGTTTCTTCCAACTGCTTGTAGTTAGTACGTGAACGTTTGATTTTCTCCTGCTCTTGGGCAAGACTCTGGGCATAGATAATGTCCTTTTCCCACGCTTTCAGTTTCTCTTTTCTTTGAAGAAAATCCTCCTTCTGAGCTTCCAGTGCCTCTTTTTGAGCCTTAACTTCCTCAAAAGACTGCCACTTAGCACTTAGTGCTTCTTGAGCGATTTCAAGGTCTTGTTCTAATTGAAACAACTGCTTCTGATACTCCTTCAAACTGCTAATGGTTTCCTGCAAGCCTTGGGCAAACTGCAATTCCTCCAGATGCGCTTTTGCTTCTGCCTGTTCCTGAGCACCTTCCTCAATTTCCAGACGGTAACGCTCCTTGGCTAGATCCAATTCTTGGAAAATCCTTGCCACATCTTGTGCAGTTTGCAAGCTCTTCTGCAGCTTAGCCAAATCCTCATGGGCTTCCTTTAAGATGCTTTTTTGCTCTTCAAGATTATCTTGCCGTTGCGCCAAAAGTTCTTCAAGACGTGCCAATTTTTCATAAGCTGGTGTTTGGGCCAAGATAGCTAATTCTTCCTCAGACCAAACCTGACTGGCAAAATGGCCATCTAGTTGAGCCTGGCGCTTCTCCATATCCTTATTGCTCTGACGAAGACGCTCTTCCAAGCTCTTTTGGAAGCGGTCAAAAATACCTGTTCCAAAAATTTTCTTCAAAATTTGAGTCTTGGTCTTTGAATCTTCTTTCAAGAAACGACTGAAATCATTTTGAGGAAGAAGGATAATCTGTTTGAACTGCTCGGCATTGAGACCCAAAATCTGCTCAATCTGATCACTAACTTCCTTGATTTTATCCCCGAGCTTTTCGATTTCTTGACCACCAATCTTATCCACAATAACAAGAGAAGCCGTTGCCTTTTGTATGGTCGTTCCACCTCCTCGCTTGCCTCTCTCCTGCTGGAGAACACGTTCAATGCGATAAAGGTGGTTGCCTTGTTGGAAGTAAAAAGTCACCTTGGTCAAGTCATCCTCTGGACCAGCAAAGGTCGACCGCATCTCCTCGACATTACGATCGCCACTGGTCGTTGCAAACAAGGCAACTGTCATAGCATCAAAGAGAGTACTCTTACCAGCCCCTGTGTCCCCACCAATCAAAAAGAGGGGAGCGTGGTCAAACTGGGTAAAATTGATAACTTCCTTACGATAAGGTCCAAAATTGGTCAATTCTAACTGGACTGGTCTCATTGTTGGCTCCTTCCAATCTCCTCAAAAATACTTTCCACAAGGGCCTTTTGTCTCTCAGACAAGACATCGCCCCCAGTCACTGTCTGGTAGAAATCAGAAACAATTTCCTGTGGCGACTGCATTTCCAAATCTTTTAGGTGCTGATCAACAGTTAATGTTTCCTTACTGACATCACCCAGACGACTGAAAGTAATTTCTACAATATCTTTCCCATAAATTTCTTCCAGACGGGCACGCACGTTGATACCCTCTAATTCCTTACGACTGGATAATTGAATATCAAAGGCAAACCAAACCTTTTGACAAGGCTGTTCCCTATAAAATTCAGGTGACATCAAGATTTCAAAAGGTTCCTGAAGGGTCACGATTGGCCGTTTGACCTCTAAAGAATGGAAGGTCTGAGACAAATTACCAGTCGCATCCAATTCAACAATATAAACACCCTTTTCTTCCTTACGTTTAGCTTCTTTGACATTAAAAGCGACTGGACTGCCTGAATATTGCACGCGCTTTGTCGGACTGGCAAAGCGCGTATGGATATGCCCCAAAGCCACATAATCAAATGCCTTGAAAAGGTCGCTGGTCACATTGGTAAGACCGCCCACCGTATTGCTCGTTTCAGAAAACATCAGTTCCCGTAGACTTTTACCGTCCTTGTCATCTTTTTTAGAAACCGCAAAATGCGTCACTAAAACATGGGACTTGCTAGGATCAAAAGCTTTTTCCATATCCTCAAGAATATAGGCCAAGGCATCTCCAATTTCCTGAATCCTCTTATCCTTATCGTCCTTATAGTAAATACGAGCATCAATAGGGTCGATAAAGGGCAGCAAGAAAATCTGGCAATCCTCCAACTCAATAGGTTCAAAAGCTTCCTCCAAACGTGTGCTTAAATGAAGACCCTGAGGTTGAAAAAAGTCTCGCCCAAAATGCAAGCGTTCAGCCCCATCGTGATTACCACTAATGGCATAGACAGGAATCTGCTCCTCCAAGACCAAACGTGCCAAAGTCTTATTAAAAAGCTTGATTGCATCCACAGGTGGAACCGCACGGTCATAGAGGTCACCAGCAATAATAACCCCATCCACCTGTTCAGAAATAGCTAAATCCACAATCTGTTGAAAGGCCCACTCCTGCTCTTCTAACAAAGACCAACCATTGAGCGTTCGACCTACATGCCAATCTGACGTATGTAATAACTTCATTACCCTCTCCTCATTCAGTTTAATCCTATTTTACATTTCATATTTTAAAGGCAAACAACTCATAAATTGAATAACATTTTTTAATATAACCAAAAAGAGAGGACCAAACTGGTCCCCTCTCAATATTAGTTTATCATCAACCACTGTAGTTAACAAGAAACTTTTTAATCTTGAGTCTAAAGACTCCTTTGAATTTTATTTTCCAAGGTAGTATTCAGAAACTACGTTCAATTTTTCGTCAAATTCGAATACCAATGGTGGGAAGTTAGGGATTTCCACGTCCATGATTTCATCATCTGACAAGCGTTTGATGTGTTTTACAAGGGCACGGATTGAGTTACCGTGAGCTCCTACGAATACGTTTTTACCATCTTTAAGTGCTGGAGCGATTTTGTCTTCCCAGAATGGAAGGGCACGTTCCAAAGTCACTTTCAAGTTTTCAGCATCTGGGATAACTGAGTCGTCAAGTGAAGCGTAACGACGGTCAGTGTGAGCTGAATGCTCATCATCACGGTCCATGTTTGGAGGCAATACATCGTATGAACGACGCCAGATGTGAACTTGCTCATCACCAAACTGTTCAGCAGCTTCAGCCTTGTTTTTACCAGTCAAACCACCGTAGTGACGTTCGTTCAAGCGCCATGATTTTTCAACTGGAACCCACAATTGGTCAGAAGCTTCAAGAGCCAAGTTTGTTGTTTTGATCGCACGTTTCAATACTGAAGTGTAAGCTTGGTCAAATTCGATACCAGCTTCTTTGATCAATTTACCAGCGTCAATCGCTTGTTGTGTTCCTTTTTCAGACAAATCAACATCAGCCCAACCAGTGAAAAGGTTAGCTTTGTTCCATTCAGACTCACCGTGGCGAGCAAAAACCAATTTTACCATTAGATGGATTCTCCTTTTATTTTTCGAGGTTTCCCTCGTTTATCTATTCTATTTTACACAATTTTTCACAAAAAAGCTAGTTAAAATCAACTAAAAAGAGAGAACAGTGTCCTCTCATCTAGTTATTATTAATTCGCTATATTCAATCAAGAAACGATTGCAATTATTTGTTATTTAAAGCATCAATTATACGATCAGTATTCTTAGTTACATTAGTATCATTGTAACGATTATGAATTAGACCTTCAATTGTTTCTTTGCAATTTTCAAGATTAGCTTTTTCAAATACTACCACACTGACAACATTTGTTCCACCGGAAGTAAGATGCAAAACTAGTAGAGTTTTAAAAGCAATTAGCACTGTTAATACACCATAAACCGCTAATATCAATCCTCCGATAAATGAATTTTGCATCATTGAAAGGCCAATAAGAGCGAAAATGATACCCCAAGCAAATGATTTGAAATCAAGACAAAATGAACTATCTACACTTGCAACATGATCAACAGGAATTGTTTTATTTTGAGAACCCAGTGGAATAACTTTTAAAATAGTATTAGGGTTAGAAGTTTTTATAAAGACTCCCTATAAAGCAATGGAAGCTTTTAAATAGAATGTTAAATACGATGTAACGAAAGATTGTTTCATAATATTCTCCTTTATTTTTTCAAGTTGTATTACATCATTTTTTCTTATAAAAAAAGCATTTTGCTAACATATTCTTTTGCCAGATAATTCTTTAAATAAAAAAACAACCCTCAAACGGATTGTTTCACTAGACTATCAGACAAGGCCACGAACTTCTTTTAAAAATTTAGAAAAAGTAACAGCACCTTTAATGATTAGAAATCCTCCTATCCACTCGGTCGCTGAAAGAAAGCCCAGCACGCCACCAATGATAAATAAAATAGATGGCAGCATTCGAAGTTGTTGATCCTCTTCGAAATAGATTAGCATAAAGGTACCTAATGCAATCATCAAAATCTTAAAAAATGTCAGGAGCAGGGAAAAGGCAACCGTGACAACCAGCATTTTTGAAGGATCTTTATAGATGATGGCCCCAGTATAGGATAGCAAAAATCGTAGAACAGGTCCCAAAAGCAAGGTTATACCTGCCAGCATGCCCAGTCTCCAATTAAGTCGAACCAATCTATCTCTCTCCATAAAAACCTCCTTCTATCGTAGCTATCATTCTACCATATTTGCTCCAGAAACAAAAGACCTTCTCAGTCACAAACAAATCACCTACCAGCTTTCATACATCCTGACATAAAAAGAGAAGATCTGTTGATCCTCTCTTTTCATTTTCCACCCCTTATTTCTTAAAAATAGAGGTTCTGAAGTCGTTTGTTTGGTCAAGATAAGCTTTAAAGATTGCTCTCTTCAACTTATGAACGGCACTATCATACTCTGGATTATAGTTGCTCCAACGAGGACTTACAGCATCCTTGAGAACAGCTTGATCCATGAGGGCTTGCAATTCACTCACTTGATTGATGGTCTTGGTCCCATAGCTTGGCCATGGTTTTGTCGGATCTTTAAAGGTCACTTGTTTCAAGTTTTCAAACTGATCCACACGTTCTTTATACATGGCTTTCTTAAAGGCAGCCCAAGATGCATACTTCCCTTCAAATACCTTGTCCAATACAAGTTTATCGGTCACCAATCCTCGTTCTTTACCATAGAGATTGATAGTTTGACCTTTTTGTTTGGCAGCTTCTTCGTATTGATTTGAGATATAAGGTACCATACCATCCTTAAAGCCTTTGGCAGCCAAAAGTTCGTAAGCGATCCGACGTCCCATAAGGTCCCCTGGCGTGCCTTTCTCACTGCTGAGAGCTGAATAGATTGGGGCAAAGAGTTTAATCGTATAGTAGCCATTTCGCTCGTAGTCGCCAGATTGATACTCACGAGCTGATAAGATGTTATGGTCAATCAAACTATCAAAGTTAGTTAGTTTTTGGGCCTCTGCTTCTGTCAATTCTTTGACTACGTTAGTGGCATAAACCTCATTTCCATCTGCTGGATCTTTCACATACTTGTTCTCAATCTTTCTGAGAGCCGCCATTTTCTGGTAAACATTCAGTTTGTTAACGATTGATTGTCCTTCGAGGTATTCCAGCATGTAGATAAGGTCAAACATGTTATGGACATAGTTCTGAAGATCTGCAGCGTTTTGGAATCTCTCTGTCGGATCTAAGACTTGCAGACGGGAGCCCTCTGTACTATCTGATTTTGAGTGTCTCAAGATAGAATTGATGGTAATGGTTGCGTCACTTGGTTGGTCAGGGGCTTGCAATAAACCTTTTGCAAAGAACTCTGGTCCCAAGCCGCTTCTTCGACCATAGCCACCAAGGTAAATATCCTGATCCGAATCATGGGTCATTTCATGGGTATATGTAATAGCTCCATCCTTGTCCAACATACGGTAAGACATATAGTAGACACCATCCCCTGTTGCGTAAGCTCCATGCTGGTTGTGTACTACCTTATTGCCAACTGGTCCAAAGAAGTTCTTCATGGCAGGATTGGAACTATCAAACTTAGCCTCCACTGTAGCTTTTCCAGATGTTGTGTCATCACCGAACTTATAAGCATCATAAAGCAAGATGGTACGATAGAGTTTTTCACGTGACTGTTCATCTAAAATGCGATACCAATAATCGTAGTGATCTCGCTGGCGTTTGGCTGTTTCACGCGCATTTTCTTCAACAAAATCATTGAGATTCTTGCCCGCTTTATGCTCACTATTGCGGTAGCGATCATAGGCTCCAAATCCTAGGCTGGACATGGTCGAGATGACAAATACTGATTTCTCTGGCAAGGTTAGGAGAGGCAAGACCATATTGCGGTATTTCCAAGTGGCACTCGTGATGCGATCATAAACACCGATAGAATACTTAGTGCCAGCTTGTCCTTGCTTAGTTTTGACTTCTTCAATATTAGATTTTTCTTCGACGATGTAAGCCTTGGTCTCTGATTTAAACCAGTCATTGTTACTTGTATTTGGTAAAAAGACTTTTCGGTAATGTTCTAGAGTGCTAAATAAATCTGTCGTTCCATGATGGCTAGCTAGACTAATAGAATAAGTATCAACGTTGTTCTTAGCTAGAAGGTTGTTAAAGCCAGATTTACCCAACTCGATCAGAGTATCTAGTGGCGAAGCATTTCCCTTACCAAAGAAGTCCAGATGGTACAGAACAAGGTCTTTGACGTTTACTTGACCATAGCTGAAGTTATACCAACGTTCTAGATAGGTCAAACCAAGTAGCAAGGCTTCTTTGTTGCGTTTGATTTTATCTACAAGATAGCCCTTGGTAACTGAGTTATCACCAGCAAGTCCAGCATCTGCTGACAAAAGTTTTTTCAAACTATCTTCCAGATGTTCCTTTGTTTTGGCGAACTGGTCTTCAAGATAGAGCTCAGTCTGCTCGACTTTTGGAGAAATACCGAGTGTCTTTCTGATGCCTTCTGAATGGTAGTCCACCTGCTGCAATTCAGGTAAGACTTGTTTGATGATAGAGCTTTGGTCATACAAGAATTGGTTTGGTGTATAGAGAAGACCCGTATTTCCTAGACTATATTCCGCTAATTTGGCAAAATCATTCTGGTACTTGAGATCGAGCTTCTCAGATGAATGATCCTTGTAGTGAAGCAAGAGTTTGTTTGCAGTCTGTTTGTTAGAAACAATATCTGTGATGACTTGGTTGTCCTTCATCATGACTGCTGACAAGAGCTCTTTTTGATATAAGAGACTGTTCTCATTGACCAGATTTCCGTATTTGACGATGGTTGCCTTATTGTAGAAAGGTAGCAATTTTTCAATGTTTTTATAAGCCAAAGTTCGCTTAGCTTGATAATGGACCACCTTAGAAAAGTCACTGTCCTTCTTGCCACTTGTTGAGAGGGGCTCCACTGTTGGTAGAGTGAGAGGATTGATGACTGCTTTTTTGCTTTCAATTTGGGAAGCATCTAGCATTGTTCCTCTTTCTTCAAAGGATTCCTTGCTGACGACCTCATCCTTGACTAAGGTGACATTGTAGACTCTGTTTGCCTTGCTGCTGAATGTGTCCTTCACCTTCATTCCATTATAATGGTAACCGGTAATGGCATTCCCGTTGGTTACATTGACATCACTGAGAACATTGGTCAATCTTCCAGCATGCTGTTCCTCATTAGTTTTTCGATCCCACAAATAGCCTGCTACTCCCGCGACTCTACCAAAGTGCTTAACATTGTTGATATCGCCTTCAGCATAGCTATCTTGGATCTGTGCATCCTGATCTACTAGACCTGCAAGACCACCCACAGTCTGATCTGAACTATTTGTGTTGGATGAAATGGCTACTGTCGCTTTTGACTTAGTAAGTAAAGCCTTGTCACCTGTCAAATGACCGACCAGACCGCCGATATTGTAGGCAGCAGTCGTTTCATAAGTGTTGATAATTCTTCCCTTGAAACTGCTCTCTGTGATACTTGATTGCTCCGCCTTAGCCAGCAAACCACCGATACCACGTTCACCTGCTAGAACACCATCAACGTGAACTTGCTTAATCTTTGTGCCATTCTGAGCTTCATAGGCCAATGAACCAATATCATCTTTCCCTGAAATAGAGACATTTTTCAGACTCAATTTTTCTACTGTGGCACTACTCAAGGTTTCAAAAAGAGGCTTTTTCAAGTTGTAAATAGCATACTGCTTGCCATCTTTTTCACCAATCAACTGACCAGTAAAGGCGCCCTTGATGTACGATCTATCATCAGGTCCCAGTTCTACTTCATTGGCATTCAAACTAGCTGCTAAATGATAAGTTCCAGAGAGATTCTGGTTGATAGCTTTGACTAAGTTGCTAAAGGAAGTAAAGGTTGTCGTTTCCTCTCTAGCCTTCTTAGCTAGGTAGAAGGTGAAATTATCGACATACTTATTTTCTAGCTCTTGCTGGAGTTTCTCAGCCTTGGCTATGATTTTATAAACTGGCTGACCATCTTTCGTTTCTGCAGCTATTGAAGCGACTGGTAGATAGACATCTTTAAACGACGAAGATTTAACCTTGATAAAGTAAGTGTCTGGATTACTTGGAACACCGTCTAAAGAAACGTGTTGTTTGTAAGTACCATTGGTCTGACTATACAACTCCAGATCCGAAACATTTCTTAGCTCAAGCGTCTTCTCTGGGTCTTTTTCTTTTGGTTTTTCTGTCGGAGCTTCCGGTTTTACTTGCTCGGTATTGCCAGTATATTCTGGAAGAGGAGCGACTTGTTCCGGTTCCACAATGGCTCCTGCTTGAGTGCCTGTATAGGCTGGTGTTTCAGTTGTCTCTGGGGCTACTATTGCACCTGATTGAGTGCCTGTATACTCTGGTTTTTCAGTTGTTTCAGGAGCTACAATCGCTCCTGCTTGAGTTCCTGTATATTCTGGTGTTGGTGGCACCTGTTCAGGCTCTACGATTGCTCCAGACTGCTCGCCTGTATAGGCTGGTTTCTCAGCTGTTTCTGGTTCCACCAAAGCTCCTGACTGGACACCCCCAACCTCTGGCTCAACTTGTTCCGGTTCAACGATGGCACCAGCTTGGGTTCCCTGATACTCAGGTAGCGGAGCGACTTGCTCGGGTTCAACAACTGCTCCTGCTTGGGTGCCTGTATATTCTGGTCTTTCAGCTGTTTCAGGGGCAACAACCGCTCCCGCTTGATTCCCATTGTATTCTGGTAATGGAGCCTGAGTCTCAGGCTCTCCTTTTCTTGCAGACTGAGGTGCTTCACTTGCAGCAACTGCCTTCTTAGTCCCTTTTTCTACTATACGTGGCAAGGCTTCTTCTACCTTAGTCGAGAGAACTTCCCTAGAAATTTCTTGGTTTTCAACAGTGAAAATGCGAACAAGCTCAATCTTCTTCCCAGCACGACCTTCTTGTTTGACATGGATGGTTCCCTCTGTTAGTTCTGGATTTTCCTGCACCACTTCTGAAACATCTAGTTTGGTTACAATCTCTTGGTCTTTGTATAAGAGCTCTGGTTTGTTCACGCGACCAGCCAAGACTTCGTCTTGAGGATCTACACTAGCAATACCAGACGGCTTTTGATTAGATAAATCTTGAGAAGGGATTGTCTTGTCTGCAGGGCTTGTTGAAGACGGAGCTTTCTGCTCATCTCCTGCCTTTTGTCCACCTTCGTTGGCTTGGAAATGAGGTTGAACTGTATAGTCAAGTTTCTGATCCCTAGCAGCAGTTTCTTGCTGATTAATCTCTTTGTCTTGCTTAATATAGCCTAGATAAGTATAACCTGATAAGGCACGTGGCAAAGGCAGACTATCTCCTTGGGATAATTGGTGTTCCTGATTGTACTGGAGCAAAAGTTGATTTTCAATAGCCTGAACTGAAGAAGCCAAACCACTGCCCATCCCTGTTATCAAGACAACTTTCAAGAGAGCCTTCTTTTTGCCTTTCTTTTTCGATACGACAAAAATAAGGAAACCAATCGAAGCCAGAACTCCACCTGATAAAACGCTAGTAAGGCTATTCTGCCCACCTGTATTGGGCAACTGACCTAGCTGAGCTTTCTCATCCATACGGTAGACTAGATAATAGGTACTCTCACTATCTTCAGCAATTTTCGGAATATCCTTGACAATCAAGTCCTTTTCTTGCCCACTCAGCTCCGTTTCCGTCACATATTTGTAGTGAACAGCTGCATTTTCTTGAGCAAATACGGTCCCACTACTCGCAACGGACACAAAAAATAGGCTTGAAATCGAAGCTGACACAAGTCCAATTGCTAATTTTCGTAAGGAGAAACGATGCTGCTTCTCTCCAAAAATCTTTTTCATTCTATATCCTCTCAACTTTTCAACCTCTATCAAGAAAATAACTAGTATTATATTTTGATATAGGTATTTCACATCCACCATTATACTATAAAAATACTTCCTTGTCTCAAATAAATGCTTTAGATTTCACGAATGTCAAAGCTTATTTATCCTGTCAATTTTACCCCTGCTTGATGACAAAAAAAGAAGGCTAAGCGCCTTCTCTTATTTCAAAATATTCCTAACAAAAAGCCATTATTCTTGAATCTCGAATTTTTTCAAAAGTCCAAAGTAGAGGGATCCACCAATGATTGTCAGAATTCCTCCTACCCAGCCCAAGAATGGGATCAATCCAACAGCACCACCTACGATAAACAAGACAGAAGGTGCAGGAGTCACACGCTCGTCATCCTTGTAATAAATAATAGCTACAATTCCTAAAACCAAGATTGCAATTTTCACCAATGATAAAATAATTGAAAAAATCGTCAATAGACCAACTGTTGCATCCGAGTCCTCCGTTGCCGCAGCAGCACCGACAGCTATCATAAACATAACAACTGGAGCCAACAGCAAGACGATACCTGAAATAAGACCAAAAATCGCATTTACGCGAGCAAGTGCTTTTGTTTTCATCCAAATCTCCTTAAAAAATTTTTACAACTATCATTTTATCACATTTTCATGAAAAACAAAAGAAATTTCAAAACGAGTATACTAGATGGTGAATGATTTCCAATTTCTAAACAGACATTTAGAGTAAAAAATAGGTCATGTATCAGATTGTTTGTAAATTCATTCGTCTTCTCCACTGAGCAAGCCATTCACCTAAAAAAAGAAGATCACTTGGATCTTCTTTTTTCGTGCCTATCTTTCAAAGATAGACTGTCTGAAATCGTCTGTAGCACGTAGATAAGCATTGAAAATACGATACTTGAGTTGGGCGACACTGCTCTTAGAGCTGTCTGATAAGGCACGATCAATGTTCTTAGCTGAGGCATCCGCTAGTACTGCTAAGTACATATAATCTTGTAATTCCTCATAAGAAGAAATCGTAATTTGTCGTTTGCTATCTAGTTTTCCTGCTTCAAACTCGATAGTGATAGGGCGAAGGAAGTTTTGAGCCTTGTTGTATCGCTCATTCAACATGGCTTTCTTCAAATCCTTCCATGATTCATACTGGCTACCATAGAGATTTTTGAAAACCAAATCATCTCCAACTACTCCGACATCTCCTCTGTTCCAGATTGAGTAGGTCTTATGACCTTCTTTAAGCGCTTGGCCAGCGTATTGGCCAGATACATATGGGACAAATCCTTGTTGGTAACCCTTGTCTCCGAGCAATTCATAAGCTCTACGGCGGAACATAAGTCCCCCAGGTGCACCAGTTGGATTGTCCAGAGCTGCATAGAAGGAAGCAAACATATTGATGACATAGTAGCCATTTCGTCCAAAGCTAGCTCTATCCCAACCATCGCGACGACCAATGATATTATGGTCAACCAGAGCATCGACAGATTTTAGTTTGGCTGCTTCTTCGGCAGTTATAGGGACAATTCGATCATCAGCGTGAGCTTGTTTACCATAAGACGTATTCTCAAATTTATAATTTTCAGCCTTACGGTACCATTTCATTTTCTGTTGATCAGTTAGAACTCCAGTAACAATATCCCCTTCTACATAATCCAGAAGGTTCAGTACATCAAAGACTCCATGCATGTAGTCGCGAAGAGCATCTGCTGAGGAGAATCGGGCAACAGGATCATAGGTATGGTAACGTGTGGTCGAATCTTTATCTCCCTGATAGAAGCTATTGAGCACGAGACCTTTTTCGCTAACATTGGTTACAGACTCTAACATTCCTGTAGCAAAACTCTCAGGTCCTTCACCCTCACGACGACCATGTCCTTCAAAATAGATAGAACCATCCGAGTTGTGGGTCATTTCATGGGTATAGACCATGGTTCCAGAAGCTCCCAGCATCTGGTCATAGACGTAGAAGACTTCATAACCATTGGCAAAGGCTCCTAGTCCATTGTCTCCGTGATATTTGCCAGCAGGGCCAAAGAAATTGTACATAGCAACAGAGGTCTTATCATTACGCGGAGCCCAATATTGCTGGCCTTTATCATTATAAAGAAAGAAACCGTCTGTAACGATCACCCGTCTGAATAGAGTGTCTTTCCTGTTTGGACTTAGAATGTTGTACCACATGTCATAGTGGTTTCGTTGCCATTCAGCTGATTGATCCACAAGTTTTTCAACGTGTCGATGGAGTTCCTCACCTGAGAGAACTCTGCCACCTTCTTTCCTGTAGCCTCCAAAGCTACCAAAGGCAATGGTCGACATATTGCTGATGATATAGACATCTCTTTCAGGTAAGGTCAGAAGTTGGAGGACCATTTGCTTGAAGCCCCAATCTCCCTGAGTCAGTCTGTCGTAGACCTTGATTGTATACTTACTCTTACGATCTGCATTGTCCTGTTTAGCCTGAATTTCTGGCAGACTTGAACGAGCTTCTACGATATAAGCCTTGGTATTTTCCTTGAACCACTCACTGTTGGTTTTGTTTGGTAAGAAGAGTTCGCGCAGACTTTCTAAGTAAGCAAAGAGGTCTCCTTTGCCTTTTTCCTTGGCTAGGAATTGTCGGTAAGCATTGAAGTTGTTTTGCGCTCGAAGATTGCCCATTCCAGAGTTCCCGAGAGCAATGATAGTATCCAGTGTCGAAGCTGCTTGATTACCAAAGAAATCAAACTTATAGGCATTAAGGTCCTTGGTGTTGAACGTTCCATAGTTGACATTGTACCAACGATTGAGATAGGTCAGACCAAGCAGGAAGGCCTCTTTGTTCTTTAGAATCTTTTGGCTAATCGCATCCGCTACGGCAGAACCTAGGGTGTTAATCGACTTGTCAACTGAAAGTACCTTGAGGAGCTCCTGACCTAGTTCAGCCTTGGTTTGTTCAAAGGCTTTTTCTAGATAAAGATCATCTAAGGAAGCTGTTTCACCAATTCCCAGTACCTTACGCACTGCAGTTGAGTCATAAGTCACAGCTTTGAGTTCATCCAAGACATTCTCTTTAATGGTCTGATAGTCCGATAGAAAGGCCTCTGGTGTATAGAGCAAATTCTTATCAGCAATGCTATATTCTGCAATCTGGCCATTGGCAAAATCACCCTTGTAGGTCAGATCAAGATAAGAGATTGTCTTATCTGCATAATGCAGCATCAGTCTATTGATTTCACCCTTATGGCTGTTGACATCCGTTATCAGTGTCTCATCTTTCATCGGAACAACATCTAGCAGGGCTACTTTGTTGAGTTTATCATCTTCAGCTAATTGGTTGGCTGTATGAACGATGAAGTCTTTGTTGTAGAATGGTAATAGTTTTTCTACATTTTCGTAGGCTTGCTTTCTGGACTCCTGGGCTCCCCTCACTCGACTATAGTCTGTTTGATGCTGGTAAGCTTGCTGCAATGACTCTTGGTCCGTCAAGTTTGAAGTGATTCCAAAGGACTGACGTTTGGCTTGCGCATCGGCTTCTGAAATAGAACGGACAAAACGCTCATCTTTTCGATTTGCTGTAGTTCCTTCAAGAACATAAGAGTCCCGAACAGAGGCCTCAGGATACGGATCTCCTGTCATCGCATGACCATTTTGAACCTTGACACTAGTCAAGACATTTCGGACCTGTCCATTGTTCCAAGTAGATCCGATCGCTCCACCGACTTGGCCAGAATGACCTCCATTTTGGATAGAACCAGTCACATAAGAAGTTTCTAATCTAGCTCCATTTTGCAAGCGACCAATCAAGCCTCCAACACGCTGGTCTCCATTTCGACCCGTTACTTGGATAGATACATCCGCCTGACTCTTCTGCGCCAGTGATTGGTTGCCGTGGAAATTACCAACCAAGCCACCAACATTGTACTCCTGCCCCCCATCTTGGGTGCTGGTGATAGACCCTTTAAAGGCAACATTGGTTAGTTTTGTGTTTTGGGCAACTCCTACGAGTCCACCGATATGTTTGTTCCCAGATAGACTACCACTTACAGAAACATCCGTAATCGTTGCATTTTGAGCATTGCTAGCCAAGGCCCCGATAGAGTCCTTACCTGTAACTGCAGCCGATTTCAAGGTCAGTTGCTGGATGGTGGCATTTTTCAAGGTTGCAAAGAGCGGTTTTGCCAAGTTGTAGATGGTATAATCTTTGCCATCCACTCGGCTAGTTAGGCTACCTGAAAATTCTTCTGGTACATAGCTTGTCGCAGACTGTTCCAACTGGAGTTCATCTGCTGAAACATCCGCTCCTAGTTTGAAGTTTCCAGTCGGGTTTGACTTCATAGCCTCTATGAGCGCTTTGAAAGACGTATAGACACCTTCTTGGCTAAGAGGCGTTTTCGGCAGTTCAAAAGAGTAATCTGGACGATAATGATCCCCTTCTCCCTCGACGAGCTGATTAGCTGATACCGTTACGGAATAGGCATTGCCTTTATCAGTAATCTTAGAAACAGGTAAGAGCATATCCTTGAACTTGTCTGACTGAATGCGGACATAGTAGTTGTCCAAATCAGACGGCACTTCTGACAAGGATAGGTAACGTCGGTAGTGACTGCCATCTTTACCGTACAGTTCGATGCGGTCAATGTCTTTGATTTCAACCTTCTTATAATCTAGCTGAACTGGACGTTGATCCTCTATACTAGTTTGTTCCCCTTGACCTAGGTCATATTTCATGACAGTTTTGAGGGTATAAGGAGTATAGTAGTCCAAGTCACCAAGTATCAATTTTTGAGTGAGGTCCGCAAGGTCGACTTCCTTAATTAACGTTTCACCCTTGTATAGCTGCACTTTGGCTGATTGATAGCTAGCTGTAGCATCCGTCAAGTGATAGCTAAGAGAAACTTGGCGTTTGTCTTCTTCCTTCTCGACACGGACTAGAGAGAGGATTGGTTTTCTCTTGACACCATCCAGAGCTTGACGAGCTGCCTCGAGATCCGTCCGAACTTGATCGACCAAGGCTTGATTGGCCAAAGGATTGTCCAAAACGAGCTTGGCCTGATCTAGAGCACGGCGATAGCGGAGTTTGGCTTGTTCATCAGCATACTGGTAAGCAACTGTAGACTGAGTCACATCCTTCATGTCAAATTCAACTCCAAGAGTTTTCTTATCAACAGGTTGGCCGTCTAGATTATTCTTAGCAGTTTCAAGGGCCTTTTTCAAAGAATCAACCTGTTCTTGACTAGCATGAGATGCCTCAAAGAGAGCTTGGGCATTTGCGACTGCCTGTTTATAAGACTCTTGATCTGCAGTGGTATCATTGAAATACTGATGCGTTTTCTGAATGCTATCGGCCTCTTCCACTAATTGGTGTAAGGGTTCGAGGTCGAGAGTTCCTTTTTCTGGTTCCACAGGAGCGTGATCCACATTTGTAGAAATTGGTTTTGTACCGACTTTGATAATCTGAGGAACTGCTTCTTTTGTGATAGTGTTAGAGATTTCCTCTGTATTTTCGACTTTTCCATCTACTAAATACTGACGAGTCACAATCGTACGGACACCATCTTGACCAGCTTGGCTAACTTCCCTTTGCCCCAAAGGCAGGTCTGCACTTTCCACTTCCTTAGTTGGATAGGGTTCGGCCACTGTTGTGGTAACGTCCTTTTCTTCAACGTTTAAGCTTGGAACTTCATTTACAGGAGCGTCTGTTGGTTTCTCGCTAACAGGAGCTGTTCCGACCGTTACGATCTCTGAGACCGCTGGAGTCGTCACTTCGTTGGAGATTTCCTGGCTTCTCTCTACTTTGCCATCTACTAAATACTGACGAGTCACAATCGTACGGACGCCATCTTGACCAGCTTGGGTTATCTTGGTCTGGCCAACTGGTAAGCTATCACTCTCTACTCGTTCTCGAGTGTAGGGTTCTGCTACCGTCGTGGTAACATCTTTTTCTTCAACGTTTAAGCTTGGAACTTCATTTATTGGGGCGTCTGTTGGTTTCTCGCTAACAGGGCCTGTTCCAACTGTTACGATTTCTGATACTGCAGGAGTTGTCACTTCATTAGAGATTTCCTGGCTTCTCTCTACTTTTCCATCTACCATGTACTGACGGGTGACGATTGTACGCACTCCATCTTGACCAGCTTGGGTTATCTTCGTCTGGCCAACTGGTAAGCTATCACTCTCAAATGAAAATCAAAGAGCAAACTAGGAAGCTAGCCGCAGGCAGTACTTGAGTACGGCAAGGCGACGCTGACGTAGTTTGAATTTGATTTTCGAAGAGTATTATTGTACTTTAAAGGTCTTGAGATAATTATCTTTTCCAACTTGACCTTCAAAGGATTGCCCATTTTCAAGGTAAGGAAGGTCGTCTGACACGGAAGCCTTGACTTTATAAATCTTGCCATCAACTTTGAAGAAGTAGACGGTGTCACCCTTGATAACAGCTGATTTAAGGTCTGAAACCACTCCCTTGATGTTTTCTACCGTTTCATTATCCAGCTCGAGGTCGTTTTTATTGGCATATTTGCTGAGGAGTTCATCTACTGTAGCTGCTACGATGACGTTTTGGTACTCTACTGCATCAACCAAAGCATACTCCTTGACCAAACCTGCATTGTCCTTCAATCCCATGATGTAGAGCGGTTTGTCATTGAGATTGACAAGGATAGGGAAGGTCGCCTTATAGGCTTTTTCCTGCACTGCTCCTTCTGCGGAAGCACGGGCTGATTCTTCGGTTGCTGAAGCTAGATTGTACTTGGTGATTTCACCAGTGCGCATATTTTCAAGGATAAATCCTAGATTACTTTCGTCAGCGTTGGCTGAAGTCACCCCAGTGTAGAGATAAATGTCATTTCCGATAGAAAGATAGTTATAGCCCTCGGTCGTTTGGGTAACGTTTTTCTTAGAAATCAAGGCATTCCAGAAGCCGTCTTTATACTTGCCGTTATAGTTGATTTGCTGGATGGTTTCTTCTGCTGGATAGACACGATCCACCCATTTTGGTACTTCATCCAAGCTGTATTCCTTGGTTTCTCCATTGGTGGCGTCTAAGATAATAACAGACGAAGGGCGAGGAACTCCTAGACCAAACTGCTTTTGATAAACGGTTGCTACATAGAAAGGATTGCCTTCATCATCCACCTCAAAGGAGGGCGTTTTAAAAATCTTGGTTGGGTACTTGATCCGAAGATGACGTTTGACATCGCGGTTAAAATACTCGGAGTCTGAATACTTCATTGGCGTTTTTAAATCCACCAATTCCGCATTTCCTGTCACCATATCAACCTTGATATACTCGCCAATTCCCTTGGACTGATTATTAAACCATTTGATCGGGTCGGCATACTCCAAAGGAGTTACTCGATAAGGTTTGCCATCAACCGTCAGCTGAGTATAGGTATCTGCTGCCACATACTGGGAGACCTTATCCGTCAGAGAGCCTAGATAACGGTCTCCAATCTTCTCTGCAGTGCTCCGATCTAGAATTGGAACCTTACTGGTATCACTCTTAGGAAAATCTTTAAAATCTTTTTCTGTGATAGACACCACATTAGCATAATTTTTTGCTTGGAAAAAGCTAGAGGTTACTAGGCTAACAAGACCAGCAAGGGCAAAAATGATACCTGCAGTCAGAAACAATCCTCTACTAAGTTTGGTAAAAAGGAATCCTTCTAGATTGAGATCTTTGGCAGCCTTGCCATGGCGTACATGAACAGTTTTGAGGAGATTGGTATCCTTTCGGAAACTAAACAAAATCCCCATCACCACCAGATGCCCACAGAGAAAGAAGATGAATTCCCAACTAGTCAGATTGAAGGGCGGTAAAAAGATATACCAAGTCGTTGCGATAAAAACAAGTTCAAATAGTATGCGTTTCATCTGAGTTCCTCCTAAATAATCCGTCCTTCCAAATGATCCAGTTCATGCTGGCAGATCTGAGCTGGAAAACCTGTTAGCGTAATGGTCTGCTCCTGCCACTTACTATCACGATAGGAAACCGTAATCGTTTCATAACGAGTCGTCGTTCGAACACCAGTCAAGGACAAACAACCTTCCTCGGTCTCGTAAGGTCCTTTATAAGAAAGGAGAATGGGATTAAACATGACCATGGGAACCAAGCCAAGATTAAAGATAATCACGCGCTTCTGCACGCCAATCATATTAGCCGCTAGACCGACACAGGTTTCGCGATTAGCCAGCAGGGTATCCTGTAAATCTCTAGCCAGATAAAGGTCTTCCTGACTTGCAGGTTTTGAGACCTGCGACAAAAATAAGGCATCTAGGACAATTTTCTTTTCCATTCTCTTTCACTCCTTGCTACTTTACTTTATTATAGCACAAAAGGGAGCGACTTCTAGTCCTTTCCCTCAAATGCAAAAAAAGCCATCCGAAGATGACTTTCTTTTTAAATCGCATTCTTATCAAGACCAAGTTTACGTTGAACAAACTTGACGATTTCGACGATAAGTATCATTGAGAAGCTTCCAGCTAGAACAATACCCCATTGCGATAAGTCTAGTTTGGTTACGTGGAAGATACCTTCAAGCGGTTCTACAACGATGGTCGCCATCAGAAGGATGAAGGATACCAAGATGGACCAGTTAAAGGTCTTAGACTTGAATGGGCCAACTGTCAAGATGGATTGGTAAACAGACTTGACATTGTAGGCATGGAATAGTTGAATCAAACCAAGGGTTGCAAAGGCCATAGTAAGGGCATCCGCATGAATGGCATGATTGTCACCCACATGAACTGGGTAAGCAATTGCAAGTCCATAAACACTCATAACAATAGCTGCTTGGAGTACACCTTGATAGATGATAGAACTCAAAACACCACCTGAGAAGAAGCTTGACTTACGTCCACGAGGTTTGTGGGTCATAACACCTGGCTCAGCAGGTTCAACACCAAGAGCGATAGCTGGGAAGGTATCGGTGACCAAGTTGATCCACAAAAGATGAACTGGCTGCAAGACGTCCCAACCAAACAAGGTTGATAAGAAGATAGTTAATACTTCAGCAGTATTGGCAGAAAGTAAGTACTGAATAGTCTTTTGAATGTTTGAGAAGACCTTGCGTCCTTCTTCAACTGCGACGATAATGGTCGCAAAGTTATCATCTGCAAGAATCATGTCAGAAGCCCCCTTAGAAACCTCTGTACCAGTGATTCCCATACCGATACCGATATCGGCTGTTTTCAGAGCTGGCGCATCATTAACACCGTCACCTGTCATAGCAACAACCTTACCTTGTTTTTGCCAAGCCTTGACGATACGAACCTTGTGTTCTGGAGATACACGCGCGTAGACAGAGTATTGACCAACGACTTTTTCAAATTCTTCATCTGAAAGTTCGTTGAGTTCAGCACCAGTCAAGACATGGTCTTCCGAGTCATTTTCATCGATGATTCCCAAACGTTTGGCAATGGCTTCCGCTGTATCTTGGTGGTCACCAGTGATCATGATTGGACGGATTCCCGCTTCCTTAGCGACACGAACAGCTTCTGCTGCTTCGGCACGTTCAGGGTCAATCATCCCAATCAAACCAGTAAAGATCAAGTTGTTTTCAAGCTCTTCAGAAGTAGGATTTTCTGGAATACTATCGATAATCTTATAAGCACCCGCAAGGACACGCAGAGCTTGGTGAGCCATGTCAGAGTTGTTTGTGTGAATTAAGTCATTGATTTTCTCATCAATCGGAGCGACATCTCCAGCCTTATCCCGAGCAACACAACGTTTCAAAAGTTGGTCAGGGGCTCCCTTGACTGCTACGAGGAATTTACCATCTGGTAATGGATGAACCGTTGACATGAGTTTACGATCTGAGTCAAATGGTAACTCAGCTACACGAGGATATTGCTCTAAAAATCCTTTAACATCATAGCCCTTGTCCAAGGCATACTGGATGAAGGCTGTTTCCGTTGGATCCCCAATCAGGTTTCCTTCTGCATCAATCTTAGTATCATTAGCCAAAACAACAGAACGAAGAAGAGGCATTTCAAGACCTAGTTCAATATCATCAGCTGAATCATGTAGGACTGCATCATAGAAGACTTTTTCGACTGTCATCTTGTTCATGGTAAGCGTACCAGTCTTATCAGAAGCGATGATCTCAGTTGAACCAAGTGTTTCAACTGCTGGCAACTTACGAACGATAGAGTTTCGTTTTGCCAAAACTTGAGTACCAAGGGCAAGAACGATGGTCACGATAGCAGGAAGTCCTTCTGGGATGGCTGCAACAGCAAGCGCAACAGATGTCATCAACTCACCAAGTGGATTTTTACCTTGAATGAAGACTCCGACTACAAAAGTAACAAGGGCAATGACCAAAATTGCATAGGTCAAGACCTTAGAAAGGTTGTTCAAGTTTTGTTTGAGTGGTGTATCCGTCTCATCCGCATCTTGGAGCATGCCAGCGATATGACCCACTTCCGTGTACATACCTGTATTGACAACAACGCCAAGACCACGACCATAAGTCACATTTGAGTTTTGGAAGGCCATATTGACACGGTCACCAATACCAGCATCTGCAGAGAGCTCGACAGTCAAGTCTTTTTCGACTGGAACAGACTCACCTGTCAAGGCTGCTTCTTCAATTTTAAGAGAATTAGCTTCTAGCAAACGTAGGTCTGCTGGCACTACATCACCAGCTTCAAGGGCAACGATATCACCTGGTACCAATTCTTTGGAATCAATCTCAGCCATGTGCCCATCACGAATAACGCGAGCAGCTGGACTAGACATAGACTTGAGGGCTTCGATGGCTTCTTCTGCTTTTCCTTCTTGGTAAACACCAAAGGCAGCGTTGATGATAACCACGGCTAGGATAATGATGGCATCTGCGATATCTTCCCCACCAGAAGTTACGACTGACAAGATAGCCGCAGCAACTAGGATGATAATCATCAAATCCTTAAATTGCTCGATAAACTTGACTAGGAGAGATTTTTTCTCACCCTCTTCCAGTTCATTGCGTCCATATTCAGCTAGACGTTTCTGCGCTTCGCTAGACGAGAGACCTTGTTCAGTTGCTTCAACTGACTTCAAGACCTCTTCAGGACTTTGAGTGTAAAACGCTTGGCGTTTTTGTTCTTTTGACATGTGTCTCCTCCTTGACATTGTGTGCAAAACAAGTTCTCTTTTAGTTTTATGACAAACAAAAAGAGACCTGTTAATCATAACAAGTCTCGCTGTTTAAGATAGTGCCGGAAAACATACTTTTCAGTATACAATTCGGAATGACGACACTATCACAGGTTTCTGCCAGCTACTCCCTTGAGTAGTACTATTATATCAAAATTTGAAAAGTTTTCAAGGGTTTAAATCCGATGAAACAAGACTAAATTTGAATTTTCCCTTGAAAACCAGTATAATGGTAGAATACTATATGACTAGAAAGGAAGCCCGATGAACCAATCCATGTCAAATCTCAAATTGGCAGAACGTGGAGCCATTATCAGTATTTCAACCTACCTCCTCTTGTCTGCGGCAAAATTGGCAACTGGTCACCTCCTGCATTCTTCCAGTTTGGTGGCAGATGGTTTCAACAACGTATCCGATATTATCGGAAACGTTGCCCTCTTGATTGGGATTCGGATGGCCCGCCAACCTGCAGACCGTGACCATCGCTTTGGTCACTGGAAGATTGAAGATTTGGCTAGCTTGATTACTTCCATCATCATGTTCTATGTTGGTTTTGATGTGCTTCGGGACACCATTCAGAAAATCCTCAGTCGGGAACAAACACCCATTGATCCTCTGGGTGCAACTCTAGGAATCATTTCTGCAGCGATTATGTTTGCTGTTTATCTCTATAACACACGCCTCAGTAAGAAATCCAAATCCAAGGCTCTCAAGGCAGCTGCTAAGGACAATCTTTCCGATGCTGTCACCTCGCTTGGGACTTCCATTGCTATCTTAGCCAGCAGTTTCAATTACCCTATCGTGGATAAATTGGTCGCTATCATCATCACCTTCTTTATCTTAAAAACAGCCTATGATATCTTTATCGAGTCTTCCTTCAGTCTTTCAGATGGTTTTGACGACCTTTTGCTAGAAGACTACCAAAAGGCCATTATGGAAATTCCAAAGATTAGTAAGGTCAAGTCCCAAAGAGGGCGGACCTACGGTAGCAATATCTACCTTGATATCACCCTGGAGATGAATCCTGACCTATCTGTCTATGAAAGTCACGAGATTGCGGACCAGGTCGAATCCATGCTGGAAGAGCGTTTTGGAGTCTTTGATACCGATGTTCATATCGAGCCAGCTCCCATACCTGAGGACGAGATTTTAGACAATGTCTATAAAAAACTGCTCATGCGTGAGCAATTGATTGACCAAGGAAATCAGCTAGAAGAACTCCTTGCTGAGGACTTTCTCTATATCCGTCAAGATGGAGAGCAGATGGATAAAGAGACTTATAAGGCTGAAAAAGAACTTAGTGCTACGATTAAGAACATTCAGATTACCTCCATTAGTCAGAAAACCAAGCTCATTTGCTATGAGCTAGATGGCATCGTCCACACCAGTATCTGGCGTCGCCATGAGACTTGGCAAAACATCTTCCATCAGGAAACAAAAAAAGAAGACAAACAGTGACCCTATCCAGTGGATAGGGCCTTTTTGATTATTCTACTTTAAGCAAAGACAGACTATGACGGTTTGGAAGATTTGGTTTTCGAAACTTGTTTTGTCTGTTTTCTAGCTTGGCGATTTTGCTCGATGCGCCATTCTCTTTCATAGTACTTCATGGTCTCATAGACCCTTTCAGGAAGTCCTACATCTAGTAGAAAGATAGGGATAATTAAGTCTGCTGACGGATGAAAAGGGAGAATCCTTCTCTTCAACAGAGCTAGAAAGGATTGGGATTTCACATTTTCCTTGTTTTTAAAATAGACTTCAATCCGATAAGAATCCCTATACTTCCCTCGAATCCGAGAGAAGGAAAAGTCCTCTACATCTGCCCAAGCGTAGAAATGACTAGGTTTCTTTGGATTTTGTTTGTAGTAAAACCCCTCGACAGTACATCTCAAATACTCCTTATCCAAGCTTAACAGTCTGTATGTCTGATAAATGACTACTCCAGCACAAAAGAGGACAAGCAGTATTAATAACAGACTTATCGTATGAAGTCTGGTTCCCTTTTGCGAGTACAAATGGAGATAAGAGAGAGGTAGCAAGAAAAAAAGCACTGAAGTCAAGCCAAACAAGGCATTCCAAATGATTTTCTTGGGACTACGTTTAATGACTTTTTCTTCCATCACGCCAACTCACTTAGGTATTCATAACGTTCGTATTTTTCAAGGAGTGCTTCGTTTTTCTCATCTAGTTCTTTTTGAAGAGTAGCTAGTTTACCAAAGTCAGAGCCGTTTGCCTGCATTTCTTCTTCAATAGCAGCGATACGATTTTCCAAGGCTTCAATATCGCCTTCAATGCTTGCCCACTCCTGCTTTTCTTGGTAGGTCATGCGTTTCTTGTCTTCACGGACCTTGACCACTTTCTCCTTTTCTACCTTTTGCACTTGATTGGCCATATCAGTTTCAAAAGCTTTTTCATCAAGGTAGTCGGTGTAATGACCAAAGAAAGGACGAATCTTGCCATCCTCAAAAGCGAGAATCTTGGTCGCTACCTTATCTAGGAAATAACGGTCGTGGCTAACTGTCAAGACAGGACCCGCAAAGCCCTGCAAGAAATTCTCCAAAACTGTCAAAGTTGCAATGTCTAGGTCATTTGTCGGCTCGTCCAAGAGAAGTACATTTGGTTTTTCCAAGAGCAATTTGAGGAGATAGAGGCGTTTTTTCTCGCCACCAGACAATTTCTCAATCAAGGTTCCATGGGTTGAACGTGGGAAGAGGAACTGCTCCAGCAACTCAGCGATGGAAGTCGTAGAACCACCACTGGTCTTGACCTCCTCTGCCACTTCCTGCAGGTAATTGATAACGCGCTTGCTTTCATCTAAACCTTCGATTTGTTGAGAAAAATAAGCGATACGAACGGTTTCCCCAATCACAACTTGACCTGCTGTCGGCTCAAGATTTTCTGCAATCAGGTTAAGAAGAGTTGATTTTCCAACACCATTATCCCCAACGATTCCGATACGGTCTTTGGCTTGAACCAAAAGGTTAAAATGTTGCAATATCGGCTTATTCTCATAAGCAAAGGAAACATCTTTAAACTCGATAACCTTCTTACCAATACGGCTAGTTTCAAAGTTCATGGTTAAGTCTGTTTCAGCAACGCCACCTGAAACTTCTTTTTTCAAGTCGTGGAAACGATTGATACGAGCTTGTTGCTTGGTCGCACGCGCCTGCGGTTGTCTGCGCATCCAGGCCAGTTCTTGTTTGTAGAGTTGTTCTTTCTTGTGGAGAAGAGCTGCGTCACGCTCATCTTGTTCAGCCTTGAGGCGAACATAGTCCTGGTAATTTCCCTGATACTCGGTCAAGCCTGCTCGGTCCAACTCGAAAATCCGCGTTGATAGTGCATCTAGGAAATAACGATCATGTGTGATAAAGAGAACGGTCTTCTTGGAATTTTTCAAAAAAAGAGTCAGCCACTCAATGGTCGCAATGTCCAGATGGTTGGTAGGCTCGTCCAGAAGCAAGAGGTCGTGGTTTCCTAGGAGAACTTGCGCCAACTGAACACGTCTTCTCAGACCACCTGACAATTCCCCAACAGGAGTGGATAAGTCCTGAATACCTAGCTTGCTGAGAACCGTCTTGACCTGGCTTTCAATTTCCCACGCTTGGAGAGAATCCATCTCAGCCATGACCCGTTCCAAATGAGCCTGCTTGTCCTCACTGTAGTTGAGCATGATCAACTCATACTCACGAATGAGCTGGATTTCCTTGAGGTTGCTAGAAAGAACCGTATCCAAGACCGTTTTGCTATCATCAAAATCTGGATTCTGGGTCAAGTAGCCAATCTGGTAGTCATTCTTAGCGGAAAAAGGGCTAACATCACCATCATAGCCTGAAACTCCAGAAAGGACGTCCAAAAGGGTGGTTTTGCCCGTTCCATTGACACCGATCAGACCGATTCTGTCCAAGTCATGGATGATAAAAGAAATATCCTTAAAAACGGTCTTGTCACCAACGGATTTACTTAGTTTTTCAACGATAAAATCACTCATTTTTTCTCCCTTAGGTAAACATGGATGGCTTGACGGTCATTTTCCAATTCTCCATCGACAATGGCAAACTCAATCTCTGTTAAAATCTCTCCCAAGTCTGGTCCTGGCTGGTAACCATATTCCTTAATCAAAATTCCACCATTAATCTGGATTTCTTTCTTATCATGAATGGTCAAACTATGGTAAGTTTCTTTGATGGTTTGTGGGTTGACTTCTTTCCCTTGGGCCTGACGAAGACTTTCAGCTTGTAGAAGGGAATCCAAGTCAAAGCGGTAACAATCACGCTTGCTCAGCTCACCTTCTTCTCGCAAAGCCAAAATAGTCAGTAAATCCTGCACCTGCTTGGCAAACTGTCGTGAGGTTTTCCAAGCTTTCAAAAATGGCTGTGCATCTTTAATCTCCATAGCCCACAATAGAGCCGCCCAGGCTTGTTCGGAAGACTCAAAAGTGAAATCAGTCTTCAAATCAAACAGTTTGTTGAGCTTGTCTTGGCTTCCTGCCATATCTGGAAGATAGTCATAAGCTCGACTCTCAATCATGGAAGCCAGACCAACTCGCCAAAAAGGTGCCAACAAGAGCTTATCAAACTCAACGAAGGTGCGCTCCACTGAAATTTTCTCCAAAAGCGGTGTCAAAGTCTTCATTGCCTCAAAAGTTTCTGACTCAAGTTTAAAACCGAGACTGGCCTGAAAACGGAAACCACGCATAATCCGCAGAGCATCTTCGTTGAAACGTTCACTAGCCACTCCAACTGCTCGCAAGACTTGGTTTTTCAAATCTTCTAAACCATGAAACAAGTCAATGATTTCGCCTGTCTCATCCAAGGCAAAGGCGTTGACTGTGAAATCACGGCGCTTGAGGTCTTCTTCTAGCGAACGCACGAAGGAAACCGCACTGGGTCTGCGATAGTCCACATAGACATCTTCGGTCCGAAAGGTCGTCACTTCATATTCCTCGTCCCCATCTAAAACTAAAACAGTTCCGTGCTCGATTCCAATATCGGCTGTTCGCGGAAAAATCTGCTTGGTCTCCTCTGGATAGGAAGAAGTCGCGATATCCACATCGTGGATGAGACGATTGAGGAGGGCATCTCGAACAGAGCCCCCAACAAAATAGGCCTCAAAACCTGCTTCTTTAATTTTTTCTAATACTGGTAAAGCCTTCTGAAATTCAGAAGGCATTTGCGTTAATCTCATAATAAGTGTTCTAATCCATAGACAAGCTCATGACGCTTGACAACTTCTTTGATTCCCAAATTGACCCCTGTCATGAAGGAGCTGCGATCATAGGAGTCATGACGGAGGGTCAATCCTTCTCCCTGATTGCCAAAGATAACTTCTTGATGAGCTACTAAGCCTGGCAAACGAACTGAGTGGATCCGCATGCCATCAAAATCAGCACCACGGGCACCAGCAATCAATTCTTCCTCATCAGGCGCACCTTGCTGGATCGACTCTCGCACTTCCGCAATCAGCTCAGCCGTTTTAATGGCTGTTCCGCTCGGAGCATCTTTTTTCTTGTTATGATGGAGCTCGATAATCTCCACATTTGGGAAATATTTGGCAGCCTGGGACGCAAATTGCATAAGCAAGACAGCCCCCAAGGCAAAGTTAGGAGCAATCAAACCACCCAAATCTTGTTCACGGGAAAATGCTTTTAGTTCTGCAATTTCTTCACTAGTGAATCCTGTTGTTCCTACGACAGGAGCAAAGCCATTTTCAAGAGCAAAGCGTGTATTTTCGTAGGCGACAGCTGGTGTAGTAAAATCTACCCAAACATCCGCTTCAAAACCAGCCAAGTCAGCCTTATCATTGAAGACAGGAATTCCCTGCCATTCTGACTCAGACTCAAAAGGATCCAAAACTGCGACCAAGTCCAATTCTGGATCAGCCAAGACCATCTGACAAGCAGCCTGGCCCATCTTTCCCTTAAAACCGGCAATAATTACTCGAATACTCATCTCTACTCCTGTCTAAGATACAAAGCCTGTAAGAACACAAAGTGAAAATAGGAGTTCTAATCAAGGAGTGTCTACTCCTTGGAAGAACTATCTTTTTCACACAGGGTTCCAGGCGTGTTCAATTATCAAGATACAAAGGACGTTAGCTGCCCATGAAAAATAGGGAATGGCGCTGACTTTCCATGAAAGGCAGGACAGGCATCTTTTTTCAAGAGGCAGGTAGGCCGTGTTCAATTTCTAAGATACAAAGTCTGTAAAATCAATTTAGAGGATTGGTGTATAGCTCAAGGCGATACTACCTTCTCCAAGGTGGGTCCCAATGACACTACCAAAAGTTTCAATTGGAATTTCAGCAGTCACACCACTCTCCATCAAAAGCTGACGTAAATCCGCTGCCTTTTGAGGAGCGTTCCCATGAATGACTGTTATACGGTAGTTCCCATCTTTTGTCAACTCCTTGATGATTTCCACCAAACGTTTGATTGCCTTCTTTTCTGTACGAACTTTTTCGTAAACTTCAATCACTCCTTGGTCATTAAAGTAAAGGATAGGCTTGATACTGAGGAGATTCCCTAAGACGGCTGCCCCATTTGACAAACGTCCTCCCTTAACCAAGTGGTCGAGATCATCTACTATGATAAAGGCTGAATTATCAGCAATTTGAATCCCCAACTTCTCCTGAATCTGGGCAAAATCATCGCCTTGTTCTGCCCATTCAAAGGCACTCTCTACCATAAATCCTATAGGGGAACTTGTGATATGGGTATCTGGAAAGGCAATGGTCAAGCCATCATACTCATCCAACATGTATTGGATGTTCTGATAAAAGCCTGAAATTCCTGACGAAAGAAAGAGTCCTAAGACATGGGTATAACCCACGTCTTTCAAAGAACTAAGAATCTCATCCAATTTGGCAATACTTGGTTGACTAGTTTTAGGCAATTCTACAGACTGAGCCATTTTTTGATAAAATTCCTCAGCAGTCAGATTGACACCTTCGACATACTCCTCTCCATCGATATTGACAGGAATATCCAAGATAAAAAGATTCTCTCTTTGCAGCGTCTTCTCCTCTAAATAGGCTGAAGAATCTGTAATGACAGCTAATTTCATGACTAAAACTCCAAATTAATCCCTGGAAGATCCAAGGCGATTTCTGTTACTTCATACGTCAAACGATTGAGCATGTTCAAACATGGACGTGCCAAGGTTTCGACTTCTTCTTGGTTAAATTCGCTTGGTTCGTTGACAATGCGACCTTCCACATGGTTAACTTGAGAAATCGTTCCGCTGATGACAAATTTGTCAAAAACAATCATGAAACTCAAGATAACAACAAGCGAAGTTACTTGATTTTCTTGGTCATGTTGGAGCAACTGAAAGTTCACATCTACCTTGGTTTCAGGAGCTCCATTTTCATTTTCCCATTCAAAGTTACGAGCATCAAAGTGATACTGGCTAACAAATTCTTGTTCTCGTTTAAGATTCATTTTTCTCTCCCATTGCTACAATTTACTATGCAATTGTACCACATTTTTATCATTTCATCTAGTTTTCTAGGCTTTAGTCAATTCCGATTTCATCTTTAACAACAGCAGCAATTGTATCTACGTAGTAGTTAACTTCTTCTGTTGTTGGGGCTTCTGCCATGACGCGCAAGAGGGGTTCTGTTCCACTTGGGCGGACAAGGATACGACCGTTCCCTGCCATTTCTTCTTCCATCTTTTCGATGATCGTTTTAATGGCTGGCACTTCCATGGCTTTCTCTTTCATAGCATTTTCCACTCGGATATTGACCAGTTTTTGTGGGTAAATCGTCACTTCTGATGCCAGTTGAGACAAGCTCTTGCCTGTTTCTTTCATGATTTTAGTCAATTGGACAGCTGATAATTGACCATCACCAGTAGTGTTGTAATCCATTAAGATAACGTGACCAGACTGTTCACCACCAAGATTGTAGCCTGATTTTCTCATTTCTTCAACGACATAGCGGTCTCCAACAGCAGTCACTGCCTTGTTAATACCAGCACTTTCCAAGGCCTTATGGAAACCAAGGTTAGACATAACGGTTGTCACGATGGTGTTTTGAGCCAACTGGCCTTTTTCAGAAAGGTATTTTCCGATGATGTACATGATCTTATCACCATCGACGATCTCGCCATTTTCATCGACAGCAATCAAGCGGTCACTATCTCCGTCAAAGGCCAAACCAATAGCTGACTGGCTTTCTTTGACCACTTCTTGAAGAGCTTCTGGATGTGTAGAACCCACATTCAAGTTGATGTTAAGACCATCTGGTGTCTCACCGATAACAGTTATTTGAGCCCCAAGGTCTGCAAAGATTTGACGAGCACTCGTAGACGCTGCACCGTTTGCTGTGTCCAAGGCCACTTTCATTCCTTCAAGAGGAGTTCCAGTTGAAACAAGGTAGCCTTCATACTTACGTAAACCTTCTGGATAGTCCACTAAGGTTCCCAAGCCTTCGGCACTTGGACGAGGAAGGGTGTCTTCTGTAGCATCCAACAAGGCTTCGATTTCTGCTTCTTTTTCATCATCAAGTTTGAAACCATCCCCACCAAAGAATTTAATTCCATTATCAAGGGCTGGGTTGTGACTTGCGGAAATCATGACACCTGCACTGGCTCCCTCAGTTTTAACCAAGTAAGCTACTGCTGGTGTTGCAAGAACACCGAGTTTGTAGACGTGAATCCCTACAGAGAGAAGACCTGCCACTAAGGCTGATTCTAACATTTCTCCTGAGATACGTGTATCACGTCCTACAAAGACTTTAGGGGCTTCTGTTTCGTGTTGGCTAAGAACATAACCACCAAAACGTCCCAGTTTAAAGGCCAATTCTGGCGTCAGTTCTACGTTTGCTTCTCCACGGACTCCATCGGTCCCAAAATATTTACCCATTTTATTTATCATCCTTTTCTACTATTTTATTTAGTCCTGTTTAGACGAGTCTGGTTTCGTTTCTGAACTCGTTGAAGACGAACTGCTGGTTGAAGAGCCCGTTGACGAGGTCGTTGACGAAGAACTCGAGCTAGACGATACTGTTTTGGTTGTAATTTTCATTGTAGTGTCAAATGGCATAATGACGCTTGGTAGGACATTCCCATTTTTATCAACTGCTTGTAGTGGAACAGAGGCCGAGTAGTTACCTGTTATCCGTTCACTCGTCGGCAAGATGGCAATGACACGATCTACTCTAGAGAGAGTTTCCTCGTCACTAATAACCGTTACTTTTTCATCTGACACAGTGACTGTATCAATTTTCACACGAGAATCAATCTGACTAGGGTCAATCTCCGGCACAACGATTACATTATCTCGTTTTGCTTTTTTGCCGACCTTGACTGTTATCTTTTGCGGTGTCGCAACAGCCGTCAAACCACTTGGTAAATTTTCAATGGTTAGAGGAACTTCGATGGTTCCTACACTGGCATTGGTTAAGTCAGCTTTGACCTTGAATTTCCGAGTGCTTTCCTGCATTTCACTCGCCAAAGCAACTCTGTTTGACCCTGTCAGAAAGACCGTCACTTCAGATGTAAAACCACTGATAAAATACTGATCGCTGTCGTACTGAATATCGATTGGGACATTGAGTACCGTATTGGTATAGGTTTCTGTCCTCACCTGTCTGGCACTGTTGCTATTCTGATAGTTTGTTGAAGTCGCATAGATAAAGAGGATGCAGGCGAAAAAGAAGGAAGAAATAATATAAAGACTATTTTTTCTCATGTTTCAATCCTCCTAGCAAGCGCTCTTTCAGACCTTGTTTTTTCTCAGATGTTGGAAGCAAGATTCTTCTTAACTCCGATTCAAACTCTTCCAAGGTCAAATCATGCTTAAAGACTCCATTATAGGTGATTGAGATTCCTCCTGTTTCCTCTGAAACCACAAAGGTAAGAGCATCTGATACTTCTGACAAACCAATCGCTGCCCTATGACGTGTTCCAAACTCCTTGGAAATTCCTGTATTTTCAGTCAGGGGTAGGTAGGCTGAAGTTACGGCAATCCGATCTTCTCTGACAATGACCGCTCCATCGTGTAAGGGAGTATTGGGGATAAAGATATTAATCAATAACTCAGAAGAAATCTTAGCATCTAGAGGAATCCCAGTTGAGATATATTCCTGCAAGGTTCTCACGCGCTGCACCGCTACCAGAGCACCAATTTTACGGGGGCTCATGTACTCGACTGATTTGACAAAGGCACGAACCATTTGCTCTTCCGCACTAATAGGGGCATTGTAGAAGAAATCCGTAGCCCGGCCCAATCGTTCCAAACCAGTCCGAATCTCTGGTGAAAAAATAACCACCGCTGCGATAACCCCATAAGTGATGATCTGATTGATCAACCAGGAAATGGTCGTCAAACCAATCATATTGGACAGAATCTGACCTAAAATAAAGACCAGAACACCCCGCACCAATATCATGATTTTGGTCCCTGCAATCGCTTTGGTAAAATGATATAAAATATAAGTCACAATGAGAATATCAATCAGATTGGTGACTATTGTCCAAGGGCTTGAAAACAAACTCGTCCAGTATTGCAAATTGGATAATGGTTGAAAATTCATCCCTGGCCTCCTCCCTGTCAAAACACTTTCTGTACCATTATACCATTTTTTGCCCATTTTTTCCCTATCCTACCTCATTTTAAATTAAGCAAAAATATGATAAAATAAACTGACTAGAAAAAACAAAGGAGAAATCATGTCTCAACTCTATGATATTACTATTGTAGGTGGCGGTCCTGTTGGGCTCTTTGCTGCCTTTTACGCCCACCTACGCCAAGCCAAAGTCCAAATCATTGACTCTCTTCCCCAGCTCGGTGGTCAACCAGCCATCCTCTACCCTGAAAAGCAAATCCTTGATGTGCCAGGTTTTCCAAACTTAACTGGGGAAGAGTTGACCAATCGCTTGATTGAACAGCTAAACGGCTTTGACACACCTGTTCACCTCAACGAAACCGTTCTTGAGATTGAGAAACAAGATGAAGGATTTAGCATTACAACCAACAAGGGAAGCCACCTGACTAAAACCGTCATCATTGCCATGGGTGGTGGTGCCTTTAAACCGCGTCCGCTCGAATTAGATGGCGTCGAAAACTATGAAAATATCCACTACCACGTTTCCAACATCCAGCAATACGCTGGTAAGAAAGTGACCATCCTTGGTGGAGGGGACTCAGCAGTTGACTGGGCATTGGCTTTTGAAAAAATCGCCCCAACTACTCTCGTTCACCGTCGAGATAACTTCCGCGCCTTGGAACACAGTGTGCAGGCTCTTCAAGAATCATCTGTGACTATCAAGACACCATTCGTTCCTAGCCAACTCCTTGGAGATGGAAAAACACTTGATAAACTGGAAATCACAAAAGTCAAATCGGATGAAGCCGAAACGATTGAGGTAGACCACCTCTTTGTCAACTACGGCTTTAAGTCTTCTGTCGGAAATCTTAAAAAATGGGGTCTGGATCTCAACCGACACAAGATTATTGTCAATAGCAAGCAAGAATCTAGCCAAGCAGGTATCTATGCCATCGGGGACTGCTGCTACTATGAAGGTAAGATCGATTTAATTGCGACAGGACTGGGTGAAGCTCCAACAGCTGTTAACAATGCCATTAACTACATTGACCCTGACCAAAAAGTACAACCCAAACACTCGACCAGTTTATAATAAAAGAACCACGAATCAACGATTCGTGGTTTTATAGTTCATCTGCTATCTTGTTTATTTTTCTAAGTCTGTGATTGACGCCACTTTTGGTTAGGGGATTGCTCAGACTATCTGCCAACTGCTGGATAGAGTAGTCTGGATGCTGAATCCGCAACTGTGCTACCTCTTGCAAATCCACGGGTAAATTTTCCAAACCCATTCTATCTTTGATTTTACTGATATTATTGATGGTCTTCATACTAGCAGAAACCGTTCGAGCAATATTAGCTGTCTCGGCATTATTAGCCCGATTGAGATCATTACGGGTTTCACGCAAAATCTTGACGCGCTCAAAATTATCACGCGCCTGCATAGCCCCAATTACGATCAAGAAATCCATGATGTCCTCTGCACGTTGGAGATAGGTGACTGCACCTTTCTTTCGCTCAATAACCTTGGCATCCAGTAAAAATTGCTGGAGGAGAGAGGCCAGTCCTTGGGCATGGTCCAGATAAACGGAACTGATCTCCAACTGGTATTTGCCAGACTCCGGATCGCGAATACTACCATTTGCAAGAAAGGCCCCACATAAGTAGGAACGACCTGCTTCTTCATCTGCTAAAATATCAGGATCAATGCCTGTCTCCAAACCAAAGAAGGAATCCGCAAGTCGCAAATCAGCTAAAAGCTCCTGCACCCTCTCATCTGTATAGACCGTATAGACACGATTCTTACGAAGATTGCTTCTCTGATGGTGTCGAATCTCAGACTTAATCTCATAAAAATGGAGAAAGGACTCATAGAGATGCCGAGCCAACTTGGCATTTTCAGTCACAACAGACAAGGTCAGGCCAGAAGTCGAGAGACCGATGCTACCAGACATCTTGATAATGGCCGATAGTTCATAACGACTGAGATGGTGTTGACCAAGAATTTCTTCTTTTACTGCTACTGTGAAACTCATTTTCTCACCTGTATAATGCGCATCAATTCGTCTACAATCAAATCGCCATCATGGAAGGCTCCTCCATTTTCCAAACGAAGGAAGTTGGATGAAATCACACGAGGAACCTGCTTACAAAGACCAGCAAAGTCATGCTCTACCTGAACCAAATATTCATCAAAACGGTTGGTATCCATGTATTCTCTAGGAACCTTCTCGATATTAACCAAGACCGTATCAATAAATGGCCGACCTAAGTGTCGATGGAGGACTTCTACGTGGTCACTGTCTGAAAAGTACTCTGTTTCCCCACGCTGGGTCATGATATTGCAGACATAGGCGATCTCAGCCTTAGTCTCCAAGAGAGCCTGCCCAATCTCCTCAATGACAATATTGGGCAAAATCGATGTAAAGAGAGAACCAGGCCCCAAGACAATCATATCACTCTCGAGAATGGTATTGACTACTCGACGGCTAGCTTGCGGTGTTTCATCATCCAAGGTATTGGTCACATAGACATGATCGATCATGCCTGGATGATCTGCAATGTGGCTCTCACCTGCCACCTCAGAACCGTCTTTAAAGACTGCATGCAGTGTCAAAGGCTGATCGCTTGAGGGGTAGATTTTTCCTGTTGTGTGAAAGAACTTACTGAGTAGTTGCATAGCATTGTAGGTAGATCCTTGCATTTCAGAGAGCCCTGCTATGATGATATTCCCCAGTGGATGACCCGCAAAAGCTCCAGCCTCTTCTGAGAAACGGTACTGAAAAACCTTCTCATAAAATTTAGGCATATCCGACATGGCTACCAGAACATTGCGAAGATCACCTGGTGGTGTCAGCTGTTGGATATTCTTTCTTAGTTCACCAGAAGATCCACCATCATCAGCTACCGTTACGATGGCTGCGATCTCAACATCCTTTTCTCGCAAGCTTTTCAAAATGACGGGGATACCAGTTCCTCCACCAATTACCGTTATCTTTGGTTTTCTCATGAACGGTTTACCGTTTCCTTTCTTCTGTCTTTGTCACGATGGCTTTCATTGACAGGCCAGTTTTTAGCAAGGTCCTCAGCTATGCGTTTGGCAAAGGCAACACTACGGTGTTGTCCACCTGTACACCCTACTGCAATGGTTAAAACAGACTTGCCTTCTTTTTTGTAACTTGGCAAAATGGGTTCAATCAAGGCGAGTAAGTGCTGATAGAAACTTTCAGACTCTTCATGATTCATCACATAGTCATAAACTGCTTGATCCTCACCTGTCTGATTCCGGAGTTCAGGGAGGTAGTAGGGATTTGGCAAGAAACGGACATCAAAGACCAAATCTGCATCGATTGGGATTCCATATTTAAAGCCAAAAGACATGACCTCGATACGGAAAGACTGGGCTTGTTCTTGGTCTGAAAATTGCTCAGCAATGGTTTTACGCAGTTCACGCGGAGTGAGTTCTGTCGTATCCACCACATTTTGACTCATGTTTTTCAAAGGTGCTAAAAGTTCACGTTCCAGCTTGATGCCGTCCAAAATCCGACCATCAGCAGCTAGAGGGTGACTTCGTCTAGTTTCCTTATAGCGTGCCACCAATTCCTTATCTGCTGCGTCTAAAAAGAGAATTTTGAAGTCCAAATCGTCTTGGTTTTCCAATTCATCCAAAACAGCCTGAATCTCTGAAAAGAAGGAACGGCTCCGCATATCGACTACCAAGGCCAGTTTGTGGTCATCATCCTTGGTCTCTACCAACTGCAAAAACTTTGGCAAGAGGGCTGGTGGCATATTGTCAATAGTGAAATATCCCAAATCCTCGAAGGACTGAATGGCTACTGTTTTCCCTGCACCACTCATACCTGTCACAATCACCAGGTGAAGTTGTTTCTTTGTCATCTATCTCTCCTTATATCAAAAAAAGTTTGGCAGAGCCAAACTTCAACTAGCTTATCCAATCTCTGCGATCACTTCAATTTCGACTTTTACATCACGAGGAAGACGTGCAACCTCTACAGCTGAACGAGCTGGAAATTCCTCTTTAAAGGCAGTCTGGTAAACCTCGTTAAAAGGAACAAAGTCATTCATATCGCTCAAGAAACAAGTTGTTTTGACAACATGGTCAAAGTCTGTTCCTGCTTCAGCCAAAATAGCGCCGATATTTTTCAAGACTTGTTCTGTCTGTTCTTGGATCGTTTCTCCTACAATTTCTCCAGTTTCAGGAGATAGGGGAACTTGACCGCTAGCAAACAAAAGATTGCCAACGATTTTCCCTTGAACATAAGGTCCGATTGCTTTTGGAGCTTTGTCTGTATGAATTGTTTTTGCCATTTCTTTCCCTCACAATTTTTCTAATATTGCGTCCCAAGCCTGATCCATCCCTGCCTTGCTGACAGATGAAAAGAGGATGAAGTCGTCACTGGGGTCAAAGTTTAATTTCTTTTTGATTGCTGATTCGTGCTTATTCCACTTACCACGAGGAATCTTGTCTGCCTTGGTCGCAACGATGATAACCGGAATCTCATAATACTTGAGAAATTCGTACATCTGCACATCATCTGCTGACGGGTCGTGGCGGAGATCCACCAGACTGACCACGGCACGGAGATTTTCCCGAGTGGTCAAATACTCCTCAATCATGCGCCCCCATTTTTCACGTTCCTTTTTAGAAACGCGGGCATAGCCATAACCTGGTACATCCACAAAACGCATCTTGTCATCAATGTTAAAGAAGTTGAGCAACTGGGTCTTCCCAGGTTTCCCTGATGTACGGGCAAGATTCTTGCGGTTGAGCATGGTGTTGATAAAGCTAGATTTACCGACATTTGAACGCCCTGCAAGGGCGATCTCTGGCAGGTCATCCTGCGGATAGTGGGACTTGTTTGCCGCACTGAGCAGGATTTCAGCATTGTGTGTATTGATTTCCATAGTCACCTCTAGGCTGTTTCTAGGATGGGTTTTTCCGTTCCATCGACAGCTTCTTTGGTGATGCGGACCAATTTCACATTTTCTTGACTTGGCACTTCAAACATAACGTCTAGCATGGTTTCTTCGATGATTGAGCGAAGACCACGCGCACCAGTTTTGCGTTCAATAGCCTTATTGGCGATTTCCTGAAGGGCTTCATCGTCAAATTCCAATTCAACATCATAATAAGAAAGCAAGGTTTGGTATTGTTTGACCAAGGCGTTTCTTGGCTCTTTCAAGATGCGAACCAAGTCATCGACTGTTAATTGCTCAAGAGCTGCAAAGACTGGCAAACGTCCAATCAACTCTGGAATAATACCGAATTTTTGAATATCTTCCGCGATGATTTCTTGCATGTAAGAGCTGTTTTCATCAATCGCTTTATTATTTTGGCCGAAACCGATAACTTTTTCACCCAGACGTTGTTTAACGATTTCTTCGATGCCATCAAAAGCACCACCCACGATGAAGAGGATATTCTTGGTATCTACCTGAATCATCTCTTGTTGCGGGTGTTTGCGTCCACCTTGAGGCGGTACGCTAGCGACAGTTCCCTCGATAATCTTGAGAAGGGCTTGTTGCACTCCTTCACCAGAAACGTCACGTGTGATAGACACATTCTCGCTCTTCTTGGCAATTTTGTCAATTTCATCCACGTAGATAATCCCACGTTCTGCACGTTCGATGTTAAAGTCAGCAGCCTGCAAGAGTTTGAGGAGGATGTTTTCCACGTCCTCACCTACATAACCAGCCTCAGTCAGAGCTGTCGCATCTGCGATAGCAAAAGGCACGTTCAAGCTCTTAGCCAAGGTCTGGGCCAAGAAAGTTTTCCCAGAACCAGTTGGGCCAATCATCAAAATGTTTGACTTCTGCAAATCCACATCTTCTGACTCTTCACGCGTATCGTGGAAATTGATGCGTTTGTAGTGGTTGTAAACTGCCACTGCCAAGGCACGTTTGGCACGATCCTGACCAATCACATAGTGGTTCAAGATATGGAGGAGCTCGATTGGTTTTGGTACTTCAGACAAGTCTGCCAAAACTTCCTCGGCCAACTCCTCCCGAATAATTTCCTGGGCCAACTCCACACATTCATTACAGATAAAGGCGTTGTTCCCAGCGATTATTTTCTTTACTTCTTCTTGGCTTTTGCCACAAAATGAGCAATAAACCATCATATCATTTTTCCTATTTGTAGGCATGAGTTCCTTCCATTCTAATTTATCATTCTATCTAAAATAAGGTCATATAAAAAGCGTGGACACTGTTTACCAGATTGGTAAAAGCATTCAACCAGAGTAAGGCAGACAGTCCATAGCGCTTCTTACGAAAAGCCTGTGCTCCCGCCAAAATACAGATTACGCACAAAAAGGCTGTAAAAAATCCAAATATACTGCGCTCCATTAGACTTCCTTTCTCTTTCGGTATTGGATGGTAAAATCATAGTCATTTTTCTCATCTCGGGTATAGGATTTACTTGCGACTGTCTCAAAAAGAGACAAGTCAAAATCCTCAGGGAAATAGGTGTCTCCCTCCACCTGAGCATGAATCTGTGTCACAATGATTTCATCTAAATAGGGCTCAAAAGCCTGAAAAATCTGCTTTCCGCCAAGGATGTAGAGATTTTTTTCCTGACTCTGATACCACGCTAAAACAGATTTCACATCTTGAAATACGAGTGCCCCATCTATGACTTCTTCGCTATTGCGCGTTAAAATCAGGGTTTGACGTTTTGGAAGCAGACGACGTCCCATGCCATCAAAGGTCACTCGCCCCATCAGTATAGCATGATTTAAAGTTGTTTCCTTAAAATGTTGCAACTCTGCTGGCAAATGCCAAGGGAGACGATCTTCCTTCCCAATCACACCTTTTTCATCTTGGGCCCAAATGGCTATGATTTTCTTTGTCATGCTTCCGTCCTTTTTATTGATACTACTATTTTATCAAAATTCTCCCAAAAAGGCTGTTTTGAAACGCGCGCAAAAGAGAGAAAAGGAGCAGGCTTCATTTAGCCTGCTCCTCTCGTCCCTAGGACATATATTTTTTTGCTTCTGATTCGATTTTTTCGACTACTTCTTGGATACTCAATCCAGTTGTGTCGAGGTAAACTGCGTCTTCTGCTTGTTTGAGAGGTGAGGTTTCACGATGACTATCTTTGTAATCACGTGCCGCAATCTCTTCTTTCAGAGTTTCCAGGTCCGTCTCAATACCTTTAGCAATATTTTCCTTGTAACGACGCTCTGCTCTTTCTTCAACAGATGCTACTAGGAAAATCTTGAGTTCAGCTTGTGGTAAAACAACTGTCCCGATATCACGTCCATCCATGACAATACCACCTTGCTGGGCAATCTTCTGTTGGAGAGAGACCAGTTTCTCACGCACTTCTGGAATAGCCGCAATGCTTGAAACCTGGTTGGTCACTTCATTTTCACGAATCGGATGCGTAATATCAACATCCCCTACAAAAACAAGTTGCTCACCTGTTTCTGAACGACCAAAACTAATGGGGTGTTGGTTAAGAAGCTCAAGAAGTTGGTCTACATTTCCTGCATTCAACTGGTGTTTGAGCGCTATATAAGTCGCAGCACGGTACATAGCACCTGTATCGAGATAAGTATAACCAAAATCCTTAGCGACAATCTTTGCGACCGTACTCTTGCCACTCGAAGCTGGACCATCGATAGCAATTTGAATTGTCTTCATGACCGACTCCTATCTTGTCTTAATCACATCACCTGGATTGGCAAACCAAGATCCAGATGACATGTGAGAAGGATTTAGAGCCTCTAGCTGGGCAATGGAAATCCCTGCACGCTGAGCAAGAGCTGCCTCTCCCTCTCCAGGCTGTACTGTAAGTGTTCCTTCACCCTCTGCATGTTCTTCCGAACTGCTTTCTGAAGGTGTTGATTCAGAAGAAGATGTTTCCTCTACCTTGCTACTTGAAGATGATGATGCTTCCACTTTAGAACTTGAACTTGTAGAAGGAGACGATGCATCATAGAAGTCCTTCAAAGATGAAGTACGATTGCTTCCTCCGGTTGATAGGTAAATCAATACAACTACCATCGCTACAACGATTACAAAGAAGAGGCTGGCTAGAACCGTTAAGACACGATTCGCAACAACGCCTTTCCCTTTTTGTTTCCGGTGTCGACGCTCTGATCTTGTTTCTTCCTCATTGTTTTCGTAAATATCTTCTTGCCACGGTTCTTTTTCCATACCTTACTCCTTGTTTTTTTTACATTTTCTTATTACAATATAAATATGAAAGTCACACTTATACCCGAACGGTGCATTGCCTGCGGGCTTTGCCAAACCTATTCTGAACTCTTTGATTACCATGATAATGGAATCGTTCGATTTTACGATGATCCAGTTGAATTGCAAAGAGAAATCGCTGAGACCAGCGATGTTCTGGAGGCCATCAAAAATTGTCCTACAAGAGCACTTCTAAAAGATCCATCGTAGGAAGCAGGGAATAAATATAATTGATTTTTTCTCATTTTTCCCACACTTACTAGTTTAGCATATTTCTAGGTAAAATTATAGTCTTTTTTGGTTATTTTTTCCTTCAATAACAGAAAGGTCACTTTTTTCTTTGACGAGATAGAGTGGTCTTTTTTTGGTTTCTAGATAAATCTTACTAATATACTTACCGAGAATCCCAATCGTCAGGAGTTGAATCCCTCCAAGAAAGAGAATGACAGCCATCAAAGACGTCCAACCAGATGTCGGATTTCCCAGAATAAGAGTCCGAAACACTACAAAAACAGTCATCACAAAAGAAAGAAAACAAGATAGGAGTCCCGCTACAAAAGCTATACTCAAGGGAAAATCTGAAAAGTTAAGAATCCCTTCAATCGAGTAGAAAAAGAGTTGTCTAAAACTCCAACTGGTCTTGCCAGCCTGTCGTTCAACGTTTGGATAGTCCAGATAGTGCGTTTTAAAACCCACCCAGGCAAAGAGTCCTTTAGAAAAACGATTGGATTCGGTCAGGGTTAAAATAGCATCTACTACAGACCTTCTCATCATGCGAAAATCACGGACACCTGAGGGCAAGGCTACTGGGCTAATTTTTTGCATGAGGCGGTAAAAGAGGTTCGCACAGAGACTACGGAAAAAGGGTTCTCCCTCCCGACTAGTTCTCCGTGTCCCAACACAGTCTAAGTCTGCATTCTGGTCTAGTAAGGCCTTCATCTCAAGTAGCATACTAGGAGGATCCTGAAGGTCTGCATCCATCACGACCACCAAGTCTCCAGTTGCATGCTGCAAGCCTGCGTATAAGGCTGACTCTTTCCCAAAATTTCGTGAGAATGAGACATAACGGACCGCAGGATTTTGCTCCCGATAGGTCTTTAAAAGCTCTAAAGTCCCATCGCTTGAGCCATCGTCTACAAAGACATATTCGACCTCTGCTCCCAAGTCAGGAAGCAGAGCTTCCACAGACTGATAAAAAAGAGGAAGTACTTCCTCTTCGTTTAGACATGGGACAATGATTGAAATCATCATCTTAGTCTTCAAATCCATTTGGATGCTTGCTTTGCCAACGCCATGCGTCTTCACACATTTGGGCGATGTCGAGTTCTGCTTTCCAGCCCAGTTCTGCTTTGGCTTTTGCTGGGTCTGAGTAGCAGGTAGCTATATCACCTGGGCGGCGTTCTACGATGCGGTAAGGAATAGGACGTCCCACTGCTTTTTCCATGTTTTGGATAATTTCAAGAACGGAGTAACCTTTACCAGTTCCAAGGTTATAAACATTAAGACCTGAACCTTTTTGAAGCTTTTTCAAAGCTGCAACGTGACCTTTAGCTAGGTCTACGACGTGGATATAGTCACGAACACCGGTTCCATCTTCTGTATCGTAATCATCTCCAAACACTTGTACTTGTTCTAGTTTGCCCACTGCTACTTGTGAAACATAAGGCAAGAGATTGTTTGGAATTCCGTTAGGATTTTCTCCCAAGTCACCGCTCTCATGTGCTCCGATTGGGTTGAAGTAACGCAGCAAGACCACATTCCATTCTGAGTCTGCCTTGTAGATATCGGTCAGAATTTCCTCTAGCATAAGCTTGGTACGACCGTATGGATTGGTCACTGAAAGTGGGAAATCTTCTAAGATTGGAACAGTGTGAGGATCTCCGTAAACTGTCGCCGAAGAACTGAAGATGATGTTCTTACAGTTATTTTCTTCCATGGCTTTTAGAAGGCTGACAGTTCCTGCGATATTGTTGTCATAGTAGGTAAGAGGGATACGGGTTGATTCACCAACAGCCTTCAAACCCGCAAAGTGAATGACACCAGTCGGTTCTTCCTGCTTGAAAATATCTCTGAGTGTATCTGTGTCACGGATATCTGCCTCATAAAAAGGAATCTCAACTCCTGTGATTCTTTCAACAACTTCTAAACTTTTACGATTGCTATTGACAAGATTATCCACCACAACCACTTGATGACCTGCTTGGATCAACTCAATAACAGTGTGGGTTCCGATAAATCCAGCACCACCAGTTACCAAAATCTTTTCTTGCATCTTTCTTCCTCGATTCTCGGATTATTTTTTCTTATTTTATCATTTTTGATAGGGAATGTCATTTGACATCCTAAACTACCTGCTAAAATTTCAGTAAAATGCTTATACTCTTCGAAAATCAAATTCAAACCACGTCAGCGTCGCACTCGTTCTCGAGTGTAGGGTTCTGCTACCGTCGTGGTAACATCCTTTTCTTCGACGTTTAAGCTCGGAACTTCGTGCACTGGAGCGTTTGTTGGTTTGTCACTAACAGACTCCCCTGGGCTTGGTTTTGTAGGAGAAGGGACCTTGCTTCCGACTTTTCTAATCTCAGAAGTCGGCTCAGTCGTTACCTGATTGGAAACCTCCTCTGTATGGATCACCTGACCATTTAAAAGGTAGCTGCGGGTCACGATGGTACGACTACCATTTTTCCCTGCCTGAATCACCTCAGTTTGACCTTGCGGCAAATCAGCTGCCTCTACTTCCTCCACTTGGAAAGGAATAATCTCTGTACGACTCGTTTCTTTACTATCAACCTTTAACTCTGGTTGTTCAAAGACAGGAGCTTCACTTGGTTTCTGAGCACGATACTCTTCCTGCGCTTGGCTTCCGTTTGAAGTTTGAACTGGAGTATCAATAGGAGCCGAATGATTCAACTCTTTCTTGCCATCAACTGGAGAGTTTACTTCTTTTTGAGATTTCAAATAGCCTACATATTGGTAGCCTTCAATCGTAAGTGGGGATTGCAATGTTTCCCCGACCTGTACAGTCAATTCCTGATTATAGTCTGCCAGCATTTGATTTGTCAAAGCCAAGGAAGTTGGCGCAATCAGCTGACTTCCTAGACTGGTCAAAAGCATGAATGAAGCAAGTTTCTTGCGATCATCTCTACCCAGTTTAATCGCTACGACCAGTAGCACAATGCCTGCCCCTGCTGCAATTGAGCTAATAAGTTGGCTGTGACCAGTTGCAGGCAGCTGTCTCGTCGGACGATAAATCAAATAGTAAGTATCATCTGTTTCCTCAGCAAACTGTGGCAATTCTTTGACTACCAACTGCTTTTCTTGGTCCGTGAGCTCACTCTCTGTCACGTACTTATAGTGAATCTGTTTTGTGACGGATGGCGTCTGTTCACTGGCTGCTACATTTGCAAGAGAACCTCCTCCACTAAAAAGGTAGAAACCCCCTACCAAAGCAGAAACCAAACCAACCGAAACTTTTCTCAATGAAAAACGCTGGTGCTTTTCTCCTAAATAACTTCTTTTCATTCCTAATCTTTCCTTCATCATGATTTGAATCCCCTCTATTCTACCGAAATTTACTAGATTATTCAATTTATTTGCTATAAATAATAGCCACAAAAAACTGCTAATCTTTTCAGTTCATTTGCGCTTTCAAAATCCTTATCTTATCAGGTCTTGAATGCACAAACAAGATCAGGGAGAAATCACAGAAAAAATTCCTAGGTAGCCTTAAACCTAGGAATTTTTCAAATTTTAATCAAACAGAATCGTTTCCTTATTTCTTGAAAATAGACTGTCTGAAGTCGTCTGTCTCACGAATATAAGCGTTGTAAATCTTCTTCTTGAGCAGGTTAACCCAGCTAGCTTCGACACGGCTAGTAGCATTGGTAATGTTACGTACGTCCTCTGCCACGGCTGCGTCCATCAACTGCTGCATCTCTGCATAAGAACGAATGGTTACTTTCTTGGTACTGTTTGGATTTTTAAGCTCGTACTCAATGGTAATTGGCTTCAGCTTGGTCAGCTGATCAATCCGCTCTTGGTACATAGCTTTCTTGAAGGCTACCCAGGAATCATATTCGCCTTTGAATACATTTTCCAAGACTTTCTGATCCGTCACTAGACCAACATCTCTTCCAGACCATCCGTCCCACGTTTTCTTCCCTTCATCGAAAGCTTCCTGAGAGTACTGACCAGAAACATAAGGGACAAATCCGTCATGATAGCCCTTGGCTGCCAGTAATTCATAGGCTGTGCGACGGAACATAACGTCACCAGGTGCTCCATTTGGATTGCTCAAGGCTGAGTAAATCGGTGAGAAGAGGCTGAGACTGAGGTAGCCATTTCGGCCATATTTCCCACTTTCTTTATTCTCCCGACGAGTGATCACATCATTTTCAATCAGGGAGTCAAAGGTCTTCAGCTGCTTGATTTCTTCAGCAGTGAAGCTTCGCGTCTGGTTACCAGCGTGAGTCTCCTTACCATACTTATCTGTAATATAGTAATTCTCCATCTTCCTGAACCACTGTAACTTGGCAGCATCACTCTGCTTCAGCATAGAAGTACCTTCTAGATAGTCCAAGGTGTAGATCATGTCAAACATACCATGGACATAGTGTTGTAGGTCTGCTTCATTTTGAACACGTTCCTTGAAATTATAGGTATGCATACGTGTCTTAGAATCCTTATCCACCTTGAAGAGAGTATTGAGCGTAATGGTTGGTTCATCTGGGCTTGGCGAAGATTGCAAGAGTCCACGAGCATAGAGTTCCGCACCCAAGCCCTCACGACGACCATAACCTTCAAAGTAAATTGCACCGTCAGAGTTATGGGTCATCTCATGCGTGTAGACTGAGTTACCATAGTCTTCCAACAATTTAGCAGCATCAAAGTGAGTTACACTACCCGTAGCATAGGCATTATAGCCCTTGCTTGGATACCACTTGCCAGCTGGTCCAAAGAATTCCTGCATAGCCTGTGATTTTTTGTCATTAGCTGGAGCCCAATATCTTTGACCATTCTTGTCAACCAATGAGAATCCATCATAAACCAGAACCGAACGGAAGAGCTTGTCCTTGCTTTCTGGACTGAGAATCTTATACCAGAAATCATAATGGTCGCGCTGGTATTCAGCTGTTTTTCTCACTCTGTCTTCGACATATTCAACTAGTTCTGCGTCTGTGCGCACTCTGTTATTGGCATCCAGGCGGTAGCGATCATAAGCTCCCATTGAGATGGTAGACATATTGGAGATAGCATAGACACCTTTCTCTGTCATGGTCAAGAGTGGCAGGAGCATGCCCTTGTGTTCCCAATTATCTGCAGTAATCTTGCCGTACACACCGACAGAGTACTTGCTCTTGCCCTCGGCTGCATCCTGAAGCTGTCTCGCTTCTGCTACATCGGACTTAGCCTCAACGATGTAGGCTTTTGTATTGGTCTTGAGCCATTCATTATTGGTCTTGTATGGCAGGAAGAGCTGACGGTAGTCTTCAAGGTAATTGAATAGTCCTCGCTTGCCAGTTGCTTCAGAGAGTGAATTATCATACGCTGTATAGTTGTTCTTAGCCTTGAGATTCTCAAGTCCTGATTTCCCTAAAGCAATGATTGTATCAAGAACCGAAACGTCATTCTTACCGTAGAAATCCAACTTGTAAGCCGACAAGTCCTTAACATTAAAGTTGTCATAGTTGATATTGTACCAACGGTTAAGGTAAGTCAGACCCAATAGGAAAGCTTCTTTATCAGCCAGAATCTTCTTAACAAGATAATCCTTAACTACTTCTCCTTCAGTATTGATAGCCTTATCCATAGCCAGCACTTTGCGAAGCTCACCTGATAGCTTGCTTTTCACCTGCGTAAATGCAGTATCTAAGTATAGTTCATCCAAAGAAGTATCTGCGGCTACTCCGAGAGCTGTACGCATAGCTGGCGAATCAAGAACGACTTTGTTTAACTCTGGCAGGACTTGATTTAGAATACTTGTATAATCTGATACAAAGGCTTCTGGAGTATAAAGAAGGTCTAACCCCTTCATCCTATATTCAGCAATACCTTGGTTGACGAAATCTCCCTGATAAGATATTTCTAGATAGTCAATGGTATTGTCCATGTAGTGAAGCATCAAACGATTGATTGCTGTTTTATTGCTATGGATATCAGTGATAATCTGGTCACCCTTCATCGGAACAACATCCAGTAGGTACTCCTTGTTCAACTTATGTTCTTTCGGAATCTTGTTAGCAAACGAAACAATGGTTTCTTTATTGTAGAAAGGAAGCAGTTTCTCCACATTTGCATAAGAATATCCGCGGTCGAATTGAGCATTGTTTACCTCACCATAGTCGACATAACGCATATTTAGATTCGTGTCATCTAGGCTAGTCGTGATGTCCATAGCAGTCAGTTTTTCTTCCATTTCTTCTTGAGTAATAGTAGAAGTAACAAACTGATCGTTTTTCAAGGTTTCACTCTTGGCAACTTTATATGCTTGCGTAATGCGGTCGTTTTTATAGCCCTGATCCCCAGAAATACTGTAAACATTTGTACCACTGACATTGCTGATCACATTATCAACCAAACCATTAAAGTAGTTCGAGCCGACCACTCCACCGATTTGACCGTTAGTGGTTGCATTATATAGTTTTCCTGTCACATAAGATTTGGTAATTCGAGCATTGTTTTCTAGACGTCCAACCAAACCACCGATACGTTGTTCATTTGATCGAGCACCACTAACAATCGTTACATCTGCTTTACTTTGGCTAAGAAGAGACTCTCCTCCTTTAAGGTTTGCAACCAAACCACCTACATTATAAGCTTTGATGTGTTGACTGTTAGATAGGATGGTACCAGTAAAGGAACTATTGGTAATTTGCGTATTGGTTCCATTAACTACTAGACCCGCTACGTTAGAAGCGTTGCCTACTACCGATACTTTCCCCTGAACAGAAACATCTGTGATTCGAGCATTTTCCGCATTGCGTGCCAGCGCAGCCGAGTCATAGGTACCCACGATATTCACATTTTTAAAGTCTATATTGGTAATAGAAGACCCGTTCTTCATGTTTTCAAATAAAGGCTTGGCTAGATTATAAATAGCGTATTGCTTACCATTTTGACTACCTGTCAGACTACCTGTGAAGTTCCCTTTGAGGTAGACATAATCAGCAGGAGCTAGGTTGACCTCGCTCGCATCCAAATCAGCTCCCAACACATAATTTCCTGCCATATTTCGCTTCATAGCGTCTACCAATCCAGCAAAGCTGGTGTAGACATTTTGCTGACTTGGGACTGCCTTACTGATGTAAAAGTCGTGCCCAGACTTGTATCCTGTCTCACTTTCTTGGACGAGTTCAGGAAGGGCTACATTAACCTTATAGACTGCCTTGCCATCTTTCTCTGCTTCAGAAATGCTGTGAACTGGTAGGAGAATTTCCTTGGATTCGCTTGACTTGATTTTGACGAAGTAGGTAGACAGATCCGTAGGCATAGAGCTCATCGATACAAAGCGCTTGTATTGGTCATTTTCTTTATGATAAAACTCAACAGAATCAATATCACGGAAGGCAATCTTCTTGTATTCTAACTCAAAGTTACGACTGTCTGTCTCAAACTCAGTAAAACTGCCATTATCCAGTTCATAAGTCAACTTGGTTTTTAGAGTGTAGCCTGTGTAATAGTCTAGGTCGCCAATCTTCAAGCTACCAGCAAAGTTAGTAATCGGAAGAGTGCGAACCAGCTGATCTCCCTGGTACAATTCTGCAGTCGCTGAACGGAAGGATTTGGTCTGGTCTTCCAATCTATATTGGACTGTCACCGACTTATCATCAGCATTCTCAGTCAGACTTAGAATGGAAACAGTCGGCTTGACTTTAGGCACTCCATTTAGAGCTTCTTTGGCTGCTGTCAAGCTAACAAGAGCTTGGTTGACCTGTACTTGTGTAGCAGTCTGATTGTTCAAAACTCCCTCTGCCTTGGTCAATTCGTCAGTATAAGCTGTCTGCTTTTCTGAATCCGCATTCTTATATTTAACCGAAGTTTTAACTCTTGGATTTAAATCGTACTCAGTCTGAAGAGCAGTTTTGACAACCTCAAGACCACTTAATTGAGCCTTGGCTTGATTGATTTGTTCCACCAGTTGGTTGACTTCTGCTTGGCTGGCTTGGGATTGGCTCAGAATCGCTTGACCAGCCGTCAAAGCAGCATCATAGTTAGCTTGATGACTCTGACTATCGTTGAAATAACGGGCCTGAGCTTTAATCTGATCCGCTTCTGCCAAGAGATTATGCAGTGAAATTAAATCGAACTCCTCTAAAGCGTCTGCTTTCGGTGCATCATTTGGTACCATGCTTGGTTTAGCAGTTCCGACTTTGACGATCTGTGTTACGGGCGCCAAAGTTTCTTCATTAGATAACTCTTGGCGGTCGATTTCCTGACCATTGGAACTGTAGACTCGAGTCTTGATAGTTCGTTCGCCTTGGACACCCGGAGTTGCAATTTGGCGGGCATCTCGAACAAGCTCATCGGTTTCTTCTTCACGAATGCTAAAGTTGATTTTTTCAACGCTCGTGAACTGGTGCTGTTTCTGGAGTTGTGCCATATTCTGACAATTTCGGAACTTCGTGAACTGGAGTTTCTTTTGGTATCGAGTTAGTTGGAGCTGTTCCAACTAAAATAATTTCAGAAACAGGTTCAAGCGTCACTTGATCAGAAATCATTTCGCTTTTTACGATTTCTTGATTCTCATGATAATGACGAGTCACAACTGTACGTTGACCTCGAACACCTGATTGTATAACTTTTGATTGCCCTTGAGCCAATTCATCGGTATATTGGTATTTTGTCTGATAAGGAAGTTCATGAACTGACTCCTGCTCGCTAATTTTTAGCTCTGGCAAGTCATAAACGGTGCTTAGACGAGCAGACTCTCTCTCCTTAGCAGCTATAGCTTCTCTTTCTTCCTCAGTTAAATCATCCCCCTTATCCGAAACAATCTCTTTCATATCTAGATTTGTTTCACTTGGTTTTAGATCTCTTTCCTTCTCTTTCTCCAAGTCAAGTGCCGGATTTTCTTTCAGAGCAGAAGGAGCTAAATGACTATCATTTTGTTCTTCATTCTTTAAGTAACCGATATAATCGTAACCATCAATTTTCAATGGCGCTGGCAGTGCATCTCCAAGACCCAAGTTAAGACTTTGATTATATGCTGCAAGTTCGATATTCGTCACTGCTAAGACTGTTGGAGATAGCAGCATGGATCCCATTCCAGTTACCAACAAGAGCGAAGATAAATACCTCTTCCCATTTCTGCCTCTAACAACTACAAGCACTAGTAATGCAAGACCCATCGCTGTAAAAGTTGATTCCCAAAGGCCGGAGTGACCTGTCTTAGGCAATACTCCAGACGAATCCACATGAGTAGTCGGACGATAAACTAAGTAATAGGTCTCTGAAGCATCCTCAACATACTTTGGAATCTCCCTGATCAAGGCACTCTTCTCTACCTCCGTCAATTCAGACTCCACTACGTAGTGGTATTTAACCTGAGCAGACTGCTGACTTTGAATTTCTGCTGCTTTCACAGAAGTCAAGCCCCCAGCCATTTGCCCATTCAAAAAGAAGCTTCCAATAGTCGCCGAAACGAGCCCAACGGACAACTTTCGGAAAGAGAAACGCTGTCGTTTTTCTCCATAAAATTGATGTTTCATTCTCAAAATTTCCTCTTCAATATATTATTCAATCCTTTCTATTCTACCTGATTTCACTTGATTATTCAAATTATTTGTCGCGATTTTTAGAAGCAACACATGCTTTTGAAAAGTACCGAAAAACGACTCCTCTTTTTAAAAAATCTCAAAAAATCAATTTAAAACGAACTCCAAAATTATTAGATTTCTGCATCTTTGTTCTAAACTTTTTCCAGCAAAAAAGAGAGAAATGACTTTCTCTCTTTTACCTTTCCTCTCATCTTAAACTATGAGAAGACATATTTCTAATCTGATTATTTGGCTTCAAATCCTTCTGCAACTGCATCCGCAAAGTTTTCTTCTACGATGCTTGCACAGTGGTCACAGATAACTGCGTGGTAGCTGCGTTCTGCAGTAGTTGGGTCGATACGACGGCAACGGTCACAAACTTCACCTGCAGCGCGTTCAACTGTAAAGGCAACATCCTCAAAGCTAACTGCGCCTTCTGGAGCTGTACCTTCAGCGATGTTCAATTCTGACACGATCAAAAGTTGAGCTACATTGCTATCCACTGCTCCAAGAAGAGTTTTCACCACTTCATTTGGATAAACTGTCAAGTGTGCTTCGAGTGATTTACCGATAACTTTTGCATTACGCGCTTCTTCCAAGGCTTTTTGAGCTTGTCCACGGAAATCCATGAAGGCTGACCATGTATCCAAGATTTCTTCTTGGTTGGCAAAAGTTTCTGCTTCTGGCAATTCTGACAATTGAACAAATTCTTCAGCTTCAAACTCAAGATATGACCAGATTTCTTCTGCAGTGTGAGGAAGGATTGGTGTCAAGAGTTTGGTGATTTTGACAAGAACGTCATAGAACACAGTCTGCATTTGACGGCGTTCGAGTGATTTGGCACCTTCGATGTAAACAACGTCTTTAGCGAAGTCAAGGTAGAAGGCTGACAAATCAACGTTGATGAAGTTCACCAAGGCCTTGTAGATTGTCAAGAATTCAAAGTTGGCATAAGCATCACGAATCGTTTTCACAAGCTGGTTAAAGCGGATGGTCATGTACTTGTCAACAGAACGAAGCTCATCGTAAGCTACTGCGTCTTGAGCTGGGTTAAAGTCAGATGTGTTGGCAATCAAGAAACGAAGAGTGTTACGGATCTTACGGTAAGTTTCAGAGACTTGGCTCAAGATATCCATAGAGATACGCACGTCATTGCTTGAGTCCACACTTGTTACCCAGAGACGCAAGATTTCCGCACCAAATTGTTTTTCAACATCACTTGGAGCAATGGTATTTCCAAGAGATTTAGACATCTTCTCACCTTTACCATCAAGGGCAAAACCTTGTGACAAGATTTGTTTGTAAGGAGCAACGCCATGGTTAGCAACAGATGTGATAAGTGATGAGTTGAACCAACCACGGTACTGGTCAGAACCTTCAAGGTATAGATCTGCTGGATATTTGAGTTCTGGACGGTTGACCACTACTCCATTCCATGATGAACCTGAGTCAAACCATACGTCCATGATATCTGTTTCTTTCTTGAACTCGCCATTTGGTGAACCTGGATGAGTAAATCCTTCTGGCAAGAGGTCCTTAGCATCACGTTCCCACCAGATGATAGAACCGTGTTCCTCAAAGAGTTGAGCTACATGTTCAATAGTCTCAGCAGTCATGATTGGCGTTCCGTCTTCAGCATAGAAGATAGGAAGGGGAACTCCCCAAGCACGTTGACGAGAGATAACCCAGTCGCCACGGTCACGAATCATATTGTAAAGACGAACTTTACCCCATTCTGAGTGGAACTTCACTTTTTCAATTTCATCCAAGATTTCTTGGCGGAATTTAGATACAGAGGCAAACCACTGTGGAACAGCACGCCAGATGATTGGTTTCTTGGTACGCCAGTCAAATGGGTATGAGTGAGAGATTTCTTCTTGAGCAAGGAGCAAATCGCCCAGTTTTTCGATAACAGTCGGCACAACCTTGTCATAGAACTGACCCGCAAATTCAGGACCAGCATTTTCCATCATAATACCGCGTTCGTTAACTGTTACAGCAACTTCAAGGCCGTTGGCAACACCAACATTGTAGTCGTCCTCACCAAAACCAGGGGCTGTATGGACGATACCTGTACCAGAGTCAGTCGTAACGTGGTCACCCAGGATTACCAACTCATCTACAGCCGTATCCCATGGGTGGACTGTCACAATGTGGTTCAATTCTTGACCACGGTAAGTCGCCAAGACTTGAACATCCGCCCAACCAAATTTCTCAGAAAGACTATTCAATAATTCTGAAGCAACTACAAACTTACGAGATTCACCAGCTGGTTGTACCAATACATAATCAATATCTGCTCCAACTGTCAAACCACGAGAGGCTGTAATGGTAAATGGTGTAGTGGTCCAAACTACGATGTAAGTATCTGTATCTAGGACACCTTTTCCGTCTTTGACGCGGTTAGCATAGTAAAGAGAAGTTGAAAGCAAGTCATGGTACTCAATTTCCGCTTCAGCAAGGGCTGACTCAGAAGACCATGACCAGTAAACTGGCTTGGCACCACGGTAGATATAGCCTTTTTTAGCCATCTCACCAAAGACACGGATCTGAGCTGCTTCATAGTCTGGAGTCAAAGTCACATAAGGATTTTCCCAGTCACCAGAAACACCCAATCGTTTAAAGTCTTCACGTTGTTTATCAACTTGAGAAAGAGCGTACTCGCGGCAAAGTTTCAAGTACTCAACCAAGTCCATTTCTTTGCGTTTAACGCCTTGTTTTGCCAAGACTTGCTCGATTGGCAAACCATGTGTATCCCAACCTGGGATGTAAGGTGCATAGAATCCTGACATAGACTTAGAACGAACAATAATATCTTTGGAAATCTTGTTCATGGCATGTCCAACGTGGATATTTCCGTTTGCATACGGAGGTCCATCATGCAAGGTGAAATGCGGTTTTCCTTGGTTCAATTCTTGACGACGTTGGTAAAGTTTTGCTTCTTCCCATTCTTTTTGCCAAACTGGTTCTTTAGTTGGAAGACCAGCACGCATAGGAAAGTCTGTTTTCCCTAAATTGAGGGTTTCTTTAAGTTTCATTGTTACTCCTTTAATTTAAACTGACAAAATAAAAACCACGATTCGCAAAAAGGACGAAAATCGTGGTACCACCTTTGTTCGAAAAAAGACAGGGTCTCTTTTCCTCTTTTCCCGTAACGTGGGGAACGTCCAGTCTTACTGTTTTCGGACTGGATTGCTTGAGAGGATAATCTAACCACTAGGGATTGCAGGACTCTCACCATCTCCCGCTCGCTGAAAATATAGTTGGTTGGATCTTGTTCTCACATTTTTTATAGGATAAGAACAGATTCTTTATTTGCATCGTTCTCAGTTGCCGCAGTAGCTTCTACTTCAACTGACTCTTCATGCTGGTCACTTTCTTCTGTCTGTTGATTTTGTTGAGCTTCAAACTCAGCTAATTCTTTGTTCCCTGCCTCGATACGAGCTTGCAATTCAGCAACCTCTTCTGGTGTGAATTGACGAGTCATATCAATAGGCTCTTCCTCTGGTTGTAAAGATACAGTTTCACCAAGAACTTCACCCACCACTTCTTTAAAGGCTTCATCACTTGTCTGAAGGTAAGTAGCTGTTGGGCGAAGAATATCTTCCCAATCAGATGACTCGACAATAGCCAATTGACTTTCAATCGTAGACTTGAGGCGTTGATGGAATACACGGCTCTTGTTCTTCAACTCTTCTGTCTCAACAGCCACTCTCTTCGCATTATCTGTTGCCTGACGGAGAATTTCATTTGCCTTGTATTTCGCTTCTTCAAGCAAACGCTGAGCATCTTGTTCAGCTTGTTGAATAATATTGTTTGAACGTTCTTGAGCAGCTTGTTTAACACGCTCAGCTGTATCTTGGGCAATCAAAACTGACTGACTCAAGGAATCCTTCATCTCATCAAAGTAAGACAAACGTTCTTCCAAACTCTTGATGTGTGTCTCTTTATCGTGATTGCTACGAACCAAGTCTTCATAATCACGAACAACGATATCAAGAAACTCGTCTACTTCTTCTGGGTCAAAACCTCTAAATCTTGTGCCAAAGGTTTTATCTTTAATTTCTAACGATGTAATTGGCATAGTTTTCCTCACTTACTTAATAAAAAATAGAATCATTAATTGCTTCTGGTTCTTGCTCGCTTGTTACTGTTCTCTTAGGAATATCATTCGTATAATAGGAAAGACGTTCTTCTAGTTTTTTGATATAGAGTTCAGTTTCATCTTTATATCGAATCATCTCCTCTAATTCAAAGTAAATCTTATCTAGAAAGAGGTCAACTTCTTCCTGATTGTAGCCTCTGAATGTTCTTGAGAAAGCTTTATCACTTATTTCTTGTGGTGTAATTGACATATTTTTTCTCACTTGCTTAAAAGTAGCCGGACTGTTAGTTTTTTCTTATCCTTTTTGGTCTGACCATTGTCTTTGACAATTTTTAGACGACCAAACTTTCTCACACTGATCAAATCTCCAACTGCAACCTGGTAATCACTTTTTTCAACCAGATGATAGTTCACCTGGACAGATTTTTTCTCTATCAGTTGACTAGCTTGGTTTCTAGATAATTTCAAGGCACTTGATAAGAGGGCATCCAATCGAAAACTCGAAACTAAAATTTCTCGTTCTCTATAATCAATTTTAGACAAAATCCTATCGGTAAAAGGACATTCCTCCAGCGATACAGGAAGTCTGCCAATCTTTCTTATTCCATCCTGAAAAAGAGGAATGAAATCACGATTGACAAAAATCTGTGCTCTCTTTTCATCTACCAAGATATCACCAAATAATTTACGGTCAATTCCTAGTTGGTTGATAATTGTTCCCAATATTCTTCCATGACTCAGTTGCTCAAACTTACTCGGATAGCAAATTTCCAACAAGGCCATTTCAAAGTCTGATATCTCCGGTTCAAAGTAATCTGGATAGAGAAGAACTCGAACCGACTCTGTCGGAAGAAAATCACCACTACTTTGGCAACCCAGTCCATATGTCCCAGCTAGTACCCTCAAAATCTGTTCCTGATGGGGATTGATAAAAGGAGTAAGTACCGGCGCATAGGTATCTTCCACCCGCTTGATCCACTCTAATCCCTTATCAATAAAGGGAATATCATCTTGGGAAAAATGCTGATAAATGGCTCGATTTGCTGTCATAGTAATAGGACTAGTCGTGTTAAGAGATTTCCAACAAACTGAATCAGAATCAGCGCTGCCCAAACCGTAAAATCAAGGCCAGCAAATTGTAGATTGAGCTTACGAAGGGGCTCAATAACTGGACGAGCAAGTCTGATAACTAGGCGACCTAGCTGGCTTTCATAGGCATTTGGAAACCATGAAAGAAGAGCAAATGCAACGAGAATGATGGAATAAATGCTGACCGCATTTTGGATTAAACGAATTAAGAAAATCATTATCTTGCTCTATTTCGTTTAATATCAAAACCAAACTCAGCGCTTTGTGATTCATCTGGAAGCTTGATATCTTCAATATTCACGACAACGTTGACAGGCGTCAATAGATACATCGTACTCGCAACTTTTTTCATGTTTCCAGCCAAGACATGACGGGCTCCATCTAAGTAATCAAGACAACGACGGGCTTGTACTTCTGTCATATATTGGAAATCAATCAAAATACTTTCATTTCCAGCTAACAAATCTACAATTTCAGTTGCATCTTCATATTTTCTTGGATAGCGAACGTCAATTGTCACTTTCTCATCTGAACGATGGCTTTGCATTGCCAATTCTTGCTGACGCGCATGAAGACGAGTAATATTTGCATCTTTTGCTGATCCTGACTGAGCAGGTGCTGGTAATTCTTTAGAAGATGAGATGGCTGGGCTAACTGTTTCCTCTTGTTGAGTCTGGTAGTTAGTCGTTTCTTCTCCGTCTTCTGTAAAATAATCTATAAATTTATCGAATCTATCTTTTAAAGACATAGCTCTCTCCTATTTAAAAAATGCTGTACCGATTCGAACAAAGGTTGAGCCGAACTGAATCGCTTCTTTAAAATCACGACTCATTCCCATGCTTAGCTCTGTCATCGGCATATTAGGGATTTGTTTTTCTCTAATTTCTGCTTGCAGAGCCTGCGTATCCTTGAAAATTTCTTTCAATTCATCACTGTCTGCCTCAAAAGGAGCCATGGTCATTAAACCAACATACTCAATCTGATCTAACTTAGCCAATTCTGGCAAAAGTTCTAGCAATTCTTCTTTTGAAAACCCATGCTTGCTTTCTTCCCCAGAAATATTGACCTGCAAGAAACACTTGATAACATGATCTGTTCTCTTTTGAATTTCCTGGGCTAACTTAAGGGAATCTAAAGCATGAAAGTAATCCACATATGGGATTACTTCTTTCACTTTCCGTCTCTGTAGTGTTCCTATTAAATGCCAAGTAACTGGGTAATCTTTCAAGGCCTGATATTTTTCTAAAAATTTATCGACTCGATTTTCACCTATATGACGGACACCAAGCGGAAGCAAGGCTTCCGCTGTTTGTACATCTACATACTTTGTCACTGCGATTACTGAAACAGCATCTAGAGCACGGTTGGCTTCTTGACTAGCATCAGCTATTTGCTGAAAAACTAATTCAGTATTTTTTTTCAAATTCATTGATTAACGGTTTTTGAAGAATGGAGGTGTATCCAATTCATCTTCATCTTGTGAAACTGGTGTTTCGAAGCGTTCTACCGGTGAAACAACTGGATCTGTTTGGCGAACAATTGACTCACGACGCAAGTCCCAGTCTCCAAAAGCAGACGCTTGGTTTGTTTCAAAACGACGTGGGCTTGATTTAGGCAATTCTGCTGTTTCTTCCAAGTCGAATTGACGGTCAAATGTGTGTGCTTGTGGCGCTTTAGTTGATGGACGTCCAACTGGTTGGTTGTTACGAGCTCCAACTACTTTTTCCACTCGCTCTTGACGAACACCTGTCGCTACAACAGTAACACGGATTTCATCCTTCATGCTTTCGTCAATTGATGTTCCAAGCCAGATGTTTACACCTTGGCCAGCTGCTTGGTTGACGATTTCTGAAGCTTCTTCTGCTTCAATCAAGGTCAAATCAAGACCACCAGTAACGTTGACGATGACATCCTCAGCACCATCGATAGTTGTTTCAAGAAGTGGAGAGTAAATTGCTTTACGAGCCGCTTCAACAACGCGTTCTTCACCACTACCGATACCGATACCCATAAGGGCATTCCCTTTGTTGGCCATTACAGTTTTCACGTCAGCAAAGTCAAGGTTAATCAATCCTGGGTTCGTGATCAAGTCAGTAATCCCTTGAACACCTTGGCGAAGAACGTTATCTGCTTCGCTAAGAGCTTCAAGAAGTGGCGTTTTCTTATCAACGATTTCAAGCAAGTTGTTGTTAGAGATAATCAACAAAGTATCAACATGCTCGCGAAGTTCGTTGATTCCTTCTACAGCGTACTGGCCACGTTTGCTTCCTTCAAATCCGAAAGGACGTGTCACGACACCAACTGTAAGAGCACCAAGATCTTTAGCGATACGTGCAATGACAGGGGCTGCACCTGTACCAGATCCACCACCCATACCAGCAGTGATAAAGACCATGTCTGCTCCAGTGATAGCTTCCGTCAAAGCTTCTTCACTTTCTTCTGCAGCTTTACGTCCAACTTCCGGACGCCCTCCAGCACCCAAACCACGAGTCAATTTTGGACCAAGTTGGATAACTGTTTCTGCTTTCGTACTGCTAAGGGCTTGTACATCAGTGTTGGCTGCGATAAATTCTACACCAGCAACACCTTCGTCAACCATGCGGTTGATGGCGTTACCACCACCACCACCGACACCAATTACCTTAATAACTGCGCCTTGAGCTGCTGCTGTATCAAATGAAAATGTCATAATTTCTTATCCTCTTTTATTCATCAAACATGCTTCCGATCAAACCACGGAAACGTTCTGTTAGCTTCGGTTTACTTTGAGAACTTGCTTGGAATTCTTCCTTCGGAGCAACTGGAGCTTCCTGCACAGTTTCAGCTGGAGCTGTTTGTGCTGGACTTGGTTGCGCTACTGGATTCAAACGTTGATTTGGAATGCCAAAGTTAATTGGTTTTTGACGAAGGAATTCATCTCCTTTAACTGCTTTTTGTGCAAGAAGATTGACTTCTGTCAATTTACCAGCAAACTCAGACAAGCTAATCACATGTGCAAATGCAGGGTTGCGAATTCCAACTTGATTTGGTACATAAAGTTTTACTCGAACACCAAATACTTCTTGGGCTAATTCAACAATTCCTGGCAAAATTGCATTTCCACCGATAAGGACGATACCTCCTGGCAAATCTAACAAGTGTCTTCTTTCCAACTCTTGTTTGATTTGGTCAAAGATATGTTTGATGCGTGCTGAGATAATTTCTGCCAAGTAGCTTTCGGTTACTTCAACAGGTTCTACTTCACCAATTACTTCAACTTGGAAAGTTTCGTTACTTGCAAGTGGAACGTAAGCTTCACCATAGTTCAGTTTCAAACTTTCTGCAATTTTTTGAGATGTTTTCAAGACTTTAGAAATGTCTTTAGTAACGTAATCTCCACCTTCTTGGTAGATGTTGGTGAACTGCAATTCTTGGTTGCGGATAGTCGCTACAGTAGTCTGACCTCCACCCATGTCAATGACAGTCGCACCAAATTCGCGTTCGCCTTCATTGAGAACGGAGTTCACGATTGCCAAAGGTGAAATAATCACATTATCAACATGAATACCTACACGCTCAACCGTCTTACGAAGATTGTGTAGAATCGTACGAGGACCTGTGTAAAGCAGGCCACGCATTTCCAAGCGGACACCCATCATACCACGAGGGTCACGGATGCCTTGGAATCCATCCACGATGAATTCTTCAGGAATAAAGGTAATCACTTCACGGTCAGGAGTCATGCTCTTTGTCAAAGCTGATTTGACAACATTTTCAACATCTTGATCTGTGATTTCTTTGGTATCTGAAGTTACAGGAATCATTCCTTGTGTTGGTTCAACCTGCAAGAGGTTTGCTGGAAGGCCAACGTTAACAGACTTAATAGAAATACCAGCTTTCTCTTCTGCCTGTGTGATTGCGGATTTGATCGCTGAAGCAGCTGCTTCAATATCAACAATAATTCCGTCTTTTACACCTTTACTTTTGGCATTACTTACACCAATTACATTTACTTCGCCATCTCTATGCTCAGCTACTAGCACTTTAATCGAGCTAGTTCCGATATCTAAGCCTGTAAAAAAACCATCTCTAGTCATTACATCGCATCCTCTCTGTCTTCCAAGTTTCTCACTTCTATTTAATAACTATGTTTGGGCATAGCTATTCAAAGAATATTATAACACAAAAAATCCAATCGTGCTTAGTTTTTGATAAAATTCCTGCATGTTTTTTGAGAAAATTCTAGAAAAATTCTTCTTCTAAGAGATTATTTGAAGTTAACGTTCACAATTTCCTTTTTGTTTCTTAAAAATCCAAAAAAGAGAAGATCATTTTAGATCTTCTCTTGAATAAATTCTTCCGATTTTTGTTGTAAAAAATTTTCTACTAATTTCCCTGTTAAGCGAATTGCTATCACGATAACAGTCGAAACAATGAGATAATTTAAGGGCTGGCCGAAACTTCCAACAAGTGGTGGTTTACTCAAAAATCCATAGTCCCCACCTACAACTAAATTGACAACCCATATCAAGCCATTTAAGGCGAAAGTAATCACCACCACATTCTTCAAATCGAGAAGGGAAGGTTGATAGTTTCTAAACAAGTATAGGAGCGCATTTCCTAAAAGGGCAACATGTCCGATAATGAAGGACAAAATGGTCACGTGTGGAAATGGGTAGGGATCAAAGAGTGGGTAAGCCAGTGCCGCTGTTGCTCCAAAAGTTCCTAAAAGGGCAAAGTATTGTTTGTACTTGGATGTCCCTGGAATCAAGAGCATCACAAACATGGCGATACGGCAATGATAGAAGGGCAAACTTTCTGACAGAGGCATGAAATTGCCCCAATACCAGCTATACAGAACAATCAGTTGAACAGACTGAAGAATCTGAATAAAACGCTGGTAAGCAACTTTGTCGCGAAAACGATAAGAAGCATAGAAAGTAAGAGCCAATAAACATAACAAACCAATGTACCAGTGGAGTTCAAACTGGGGCGGTTCTGATATCTGTGTGGTAAATAATTTATCCCACAAATTCATATTCTATTCCTCGTTCATCTAGCTAGAGGCAGTAAAAAAAATTCTCTCCCCCCAGCTTTTAAATTTTTTGAAAAAACTTGATTCTATGCCATGCATAGAATACTTGCATCTTAAATTCGCAACCTATTATATCATTTGTATTGCAGAAATGCACCTTGCAGATACCCTTTTTTGATTTGTCAACTTCTCTAGCATAAACTAATCAACATATTGGTCTCTTTGTCCTTTATAAACTTTCCAAAGAATCTCCATTTGCTCCTTGGTGATGCGTTTTTCAGATAAGACTGGCAATTGGTCAATGGCAAAAAATTGAAGCTCAGCAATTTCTTGATTCTCTTGAAATTGTCCATCAAGAAGCTTACATTCAAAGACAAACTTTGCATATTGTTTGCTCTGTAGTTGGAAACGATTGGTGTCAAAAACTGCAAGTAACCTTTCAGCTTTTGCTGTAAAACCGGTTTCTTCTTCAATTTCTTTAAGAATATTTTCGGTTGGAGAATATCCGACTTCACCAAAACCACCTGGCAAAGCCCAACTATCCTCCCCTTTTCCTCTAACTAAACATACTTTTTCATCCTCAACAATCCAAGCACGGACGTCCATCAGAGGAGTTGCATAAGCGGAAGTCGGTTTCATGACTTCTGCCATTTCTTCTGCATCGAGGTCTGATCCCTGATTCAACATTTCAGATAACAGGCTTCGCAAGTCCTCGTAGCGCTCTCGGTCGAAAGGATCTTTTGTAAAGGTTAATCCAGTATCCGTAATGGCTAGCATTCTTTGCAGATACTTGGCAAAATCACTTGCATTCATTTTCTAAACTTTCTACCAACTTGGCTAGATTCATGGAGTTAGAGCCTTTAAGCAAAATTTGGTCATTGGCACCGAGGCTTTCCTTAACCTGCTTGACTAGGTCTTCAAATTGGTCCTCGTCAGCTGTTTTTTTGAAGTAGAAAACGTGACCGATTGGGAACATTTGACTGGCAAGTTGGCTTAATTCCGCAATATCTTCTCCATAGAAAATCACGGTATCCACCACATCTGGCGATAGGCTCAAAATCATCTGGTTATGGAGTTGGACAGACTGGTCTCCGAGTTCCTTCATGTCTGCCAAGACAGCGATTTTCTTGCCCCCTTCATTAGCTGGAATGGCAGAGAATGTCTCCAAAATCAACTTCATAGCAGTTGGATTGGCATTGTATACGTCAGACAGAATATCTGCTCCATTGGCTGCCTTCTTCCACTCAGTACGATTGCGGGTCAATTCTAGGTTCTGAAAGGCCTGACGAATTTGCTCCTCTGAAACTCCTTCTTGTAGAGCCACATAAGCAGCAATCATAGCATTGGTGGCATTGTACTTACCTGTCACTGGCAAATCGAGGGCTTGTTCCAAAAAATTCGCCTTAAAGGTCAGACTATCCTTGCGCTCAATCAAGTCTGTGACTTCTAACTCAGCTCCTTGCCCAAAACGGATTACTTTTTTATCTGTAGGCAAGTAGTCCTCTACAATCGGGTCAGCTGGTGCCAAAAGCAAAGAACCTGGTGCCATACCATCAGCAATTTGCATTTTCCCTTTAGCAATCTCCGAACGGTCTTTGAAAAAGGCCAAATGGGCTTCTCCAACCAAGGTTACAATGGCTGTCTTAGGATGAGCCAATTCAGACAAGAGGTGGATATCCCCCAAGTGATCCTGCCCCATCTCCAAGACCAACTTTTCTGTCCCTTCAGGCATGTGGAGAACTGTGTAGGGAAGGCCAATCTCGTTATTGTAATTGCCTTGCGTTTTGTAGGTTTTGTAGGTTGTTGATAGCAAGTGGGCCAACATATCCTTGGTCGTTGTCTTGCCATTTGAACCTGTAACAGCAAAGACATCTACTGCCGTTTTTTCAAGATAGTAGGCTGCAAGGGTTTGAAAGGCAGTCAAAACATCATCTACTAGAATGTAGGGATGATTTGCAACCTCTTTCTCAGAGAGGGTTACTACTGCACCATTTTCAAAAGCCGTTTCGATAAAGTCATGACCATCACGCGCACCTTTGAGAGGCACAAATAAATCACCTGTCCCAATCAAACGACTGTCAAACTCAGCCTTTTCTAACTGAGCATCCGCAAAAAGACTAACGTCATTTTTAGCTCCAACAGCTTGGGCAACTTCATGGATTGTTAATTTCATTTCTACTCCTTTAAAAAGGGTTGAAGTCCAAGAACTCTAGTCACCATGCAGTGATAGTTCTGGCTTCTACCCTCTCTTTCATTTTTATAGCAAATGCGCTTCGCGCTTGTCAAAACTTTGCTTAGCAAGGTCAACCAAATGCTCGATTAGTTCAGGGTAGCTGATTCCCATATTGTCCCAAAGTAGTGGATACATAGACCACTGGGTAAAACCTGGCATGGTATTAAGCTCATTTAGGAAAATCTCGCCCCTATCTGTATAGAAGAAATCACAACGAGACAGACCAAGTCCACCAATCGCACGGAAGGCTGTTTCAGCATTTCGACGCATGACAGCTACCACATCATCACTAATCTTGGCTGGGATGTCCATGGTAATCTTGTTATCGATATATTTGGCATCATAGTCATAAAAGGCAACATCCTTGACCACTTCACCAGGAAGCGTGCTCTTCACATCGTAGTTGCCCAAGAGACCAACCTCGATTTCACGCGCATTCACCCCTTGCTCTACCAAGACACGGCTGTCATATTGGAAGGCAAGTTCCAAAGCTTGGCGGAGTTCCTCATGGTTTTCAGACTTAGAAATACCGACACTTGAACCCATGTTTGACGGCTTCGTGAAGACTGGATAAGTCAGTTTTTCTTCAACTTCAGCTATTTTAGCAGTCACATCATCCCCTTCGACAATGGCCACATAAGGAACTTGAGCAATCCCTACTGATTCTAAAACACGCTTGGTCGTGATTTTATCCATGGCAAGGCTGGATGACAAGATATTGCAGCCGACATAAGGCATTTTCAAAACTTCTAAAAATCCTTGAACAGAACCATCTTCTCCCATCGGACCATGAAGGACTGGAAAGACTACTGCACCTTCTTCGTAGATGGCACTTGGCGCTATTTTCTTGTCCCAGTCAATGGTCGCATTGGTCATGAGACGATCCTCTTGACCTGGGGTCTGGCTAAATTCCTGTGTTTTGATAAAGTCACCTGACTGGCTGATGAAGAAAGTCTTGACTGTGAAACGGTCGTAGTTGACCGCACGCATCACACTTTCAGCTGAAAGGACAGAGACTTCACGCTCTGCACTCCGTCCACCGTATAAAAGAATAATCGTTTGTTTCATATTGCTTGTCCTAATTCTAATAGAATACTCGTTCTTTAGTATATCATATTTGCTTCTTTTTTGAAACTTGTATCTAAAAAAGCCCTCATTTGAGAGCTGAAATGTTACCTATCCACCACTTGAGCTTCAAAGTAAGCTGGTTTGTCGTCTACATTGGTGATAGTGATCGTGTAGGACTCGTTATTAGTCACATTAAAAACTTTTTCCCCTTTGTAACTGACAACAATTCCATCCTGTACTAAATCAATGTCTTTTTGATTGTTTGGAAGCTCTTCATCATCATTTTCTGAATGATTTCTTCTAAAAAGTTTTTGTTCTTCAACACCATAAAAAATATCGCTATCCATCTCAAACCAAACTTTTTTACCTGATAATTTAAGCTTATTAGTGTCATTTTTTTTCAAGATTAATTCTGAGTAGTATTCTACATCATGTGTCCGAGGATTTACTGTAAAGTTAGCCGACTCTCCTGGTTGCAGAGTATACTTACCAAGATTTTGTGCCCATAGATTAAAGAAAAAAATGGCCGCCAAAACTACAACAAGTGTTAAACTACAACCTAAATTCCAATTTGATTTTCTCTTCAAGTTCATTTGTAACTCTCCTTATAGTCATTAATTCAGTCTTGAATCATCTTAGCATCTCCTGGATTATCTCCATAATTTCCATTAATAATGTTCTCTAAATATTTCAAAGGATTCTTATCTGACCATCCCTGAGCCACTCCTGCCCCAACTTTCAAATATGCATCACTCGATTCTAAGTAACCTTTACCAACATAGCCAAAGAGATAATTTCCCAAATAATCAGACTTCATCCCTTGTTTCCACTGGCGTCCCCAGATTGAGAACGGATAATCTTCTCTGTATTTTCGGTTTTTTAAGTCTAGCGGTTTATTAGAATTAACCAAATCTATAAATGTTCCATTGTCTCCAATCTCATTTCCTATAGCAATCGAATTATCGACTCTTCCATTATCACCAGTGCTTTTCCATTTTCCAACTTATCTAAGATTTCTGGTATTCTTTATGCAAATCCTTAGCTTTCTTAGAAGGATCATATTTTGCACTCTCAATCTTCACATCCTTGATCTTCTGCACCCAGCTCATGTCCACACCGTCCGCATAGTAGTTGCCATCACTATTGACGAGGTATGGGGAATTTACACAAATAGATTCCTAGTAATCACTAAAAAAGGAAACTCTGAAAATGAATAGTCCTCACGAAGTATAGAACTAAAAGAAAAAAGGGGAGTGTAAAATTGGTAACTTAAGTTTTACAAAGAAAAGAAGACAAGAATAAAGCTATCAAAGTGAAAAAATAATCATTTTTTCTTCATTTTACTTTTCTAGTTTCCTCTATTCACCTGTCACCTGCGCTTCAAATCTAATGTCTCTGTCTGAAATATTCGTTATTTTTATTTGTTTTGCGTTTGGAATCTCAAATTCCCAAGATTCTTTAGATTGAAGAACTACACCTTTTTCTGATAAATATATACTATTATTTGTATCGTTTTCTTTTATTTTTGTTGGGATATTACTTGACGATGAGTAGATTTCGCTAATTTCTTGCTTCAAAACATCATAGTTAGTCCCTAAAAGATTTCCTTCTCCCTTCTGCCACCATGAGGTTTTCCCAGATAATTCTAATTTCCCGCCAGAAATCTTAGATAGATATAATTTGGGGGAGAATTCTTTTTGTTTTGATGTCGGAACTTTTAAAACTATAGAATCACCTGGTTTCAATGTATAATTCTCATTTTTGAAGTACAAATAAATACAACATATAAATATGATTGTTACAACAACTACTACTCCTGAACATCCTAGATTCCATTTATTAAGTTGTTTTCTCTTGTTGATCACTTATTATTCTCCTTGTATGAATCTATACCATCTTGGATTGCAGAAGCATCTCCTTCATTATCACCAAAATTCCCATTTGATTTATTTTTGAAAAATTTAACAACATCTTTATCTGAGGCCAATTGAGCTAAACCTGCATAATTTTTGATCTGCTCATCTTCCATTCCTAAATATCCTTTTGCTACATATCCAAACAGATAGTTCCCTAAATAATCATCTCTTAAGTTACCTTCCCACTTACGTGACCAAAGTGAAAATTCAAGTTCATCATTATAATTTCTACTCTTTAAGTCTAAAGGTTTTCCAGTATTTACCAAATTTACAAAATCAGTAAGGTCAATACCAACCTGTGTCAAATCTGCTGAATTTATCATTATATCATCTCCAGGACTTTTCCATACTTTTCTACCTTCGTTAATTAGATAGTTTCTTTGTTTCATGTCTCCTTCATGAATAGATAAAATATCATCAGCTAGATTATTAGATACTTCCTTTATATCTATCCCTGATTTTTTTAATTCTACATTAAGATTATACTCAATAGTATCTCTTATCTTGCTATCAACATCCTTCCAATCTTTATCTTTTGTTAACTCCTTTCTCTTCCTCCAGTATTCTTCAAAAGCTTCTTTATTATTATAAAATAGATAATCTTCATAAGTTTTCACAATTAGTTCAGCTTTTTTATTCAAATCTCCATTGCTATTTTTAATTTTCTCAACTTTTTCCTTAAGTTTCTCTGGATTAGCTCTATTGGTAGCCTCCGCTTTCAATTTTTCTATTACAACTTTAGGAAATTGTATTTGAGGATGGTGATGTACATAAGATTCTAAAATTTGAAACTCCTTATCACTCAGTTCTTTTCCATTTTCCAACTTATCTAAGATTTTCTGGTATTCTTTATGCAAATCCTTAGCTTTCTTAGAAGAATCATATTTTGCACTCTCAATCTTCACATCCTTCATCTTTTGCACCCAGCTCATGTCCAGACCGTCCGCATAGTAGTTGCCATCGCTATCGAAAATGACTTTACTTAGTTGCGTAGCTCCTTGAATCGCTAAGCCAAGGACTTCTAGGCTATCACTGAAATACTGGGAAACCTCTGAGACAAAAAATTCTAGTTAAAGATTCAAGCCAGTAGCTAAGGCAATTACAGAACCAATCACGATTAGTATTTTTTTAAGTCCCGACATTTTTTTCACCCCCTCTGTCTAAGTAATCATAGAAGTGTTGTTCATACAGCATTGTGTTGAGCAAGAAGTTACTTTCTCTGGCAAACTATCCATACAAGGTTTGATACATCTTTTTCATGAAGCCATCAAGCTCTTTTTGAACAATCTTTAATAGGCGTTCTTCTTCGGATTGAGAGATGTTCACACTCTCTTTTATATTTTTTTCATTAAATTGAAAGTAGCTGCTAGAAACTATATCAAAGTTCTTATCCAATTCATATAGTACGCTAGTTATTTTACCATCTATCTCCATTCTAAAATAAACAGTAACCCCATTCCGTCCCGGATTTGAGATATCCAAATTGATGTCTCCTTTTATCTCTATGGAGTCAATTCCTCCATCCAAAGATTCAAGCCAGTAGCTAAGGCAATTACAGAACCAATAACGATCAGTATTTTTTTAAGTCCCGACATTCTTTTCACCCCCTCTGTCTAAGTAATCTTAGAAGTCTTGTTCATACAGCATTGCGTTGAGCAAGAAGTTACTTTCTCAAACAATCTAACCATACAAGGTTTGATACATTTTTTTCATGAAGTCATCAATCTCGCTTTGAACACTTCTCAACAAGTAATCTTCTTCGGCTTGTGAGACAGAAACAATCTCTCTTTTCCCGTTTCCATTTTGCTGAGAATAGCTGGAATAAATTAAATTCAGATTTTTATCTAAAATGAAAGCTACATGCGTTTGTTTTTCATTAATCTGTGTAATGAAAAATAACTGAAAATCCTTAGCATCCTTTTTGGGAGGGCTAATTTTCAAATGTAACTCTCCTTCTATTTCTAATGGATAAATAACTCCATCCAATCGAATAGCTCCGTCAGAAGGAATAGTATATCCTGCCTTGTGGATGTCAGACGCATATTTTTCTGATGATGTCAAACGATGAAGAACTTCAATTCTTTCATTTTTTTCAAAAGCTTCTTTTAAAGCACTAGATTGTTGGAAATGATTGTAAGTAAAATATAAAGGAATCGCTAATAGGAACAAGGACAATACAATCAACCACTTAAACTGTTTTACTTTATCTAACATTCGCCTTTCCTCTATCAACACTCTCTTTCAAATAGGTGGGATTATAAATTCTCACTCACCTTCCTCATCATCATAAACTGGCTCGCCATGGATTTTGATGTATTCTTCATTTCTACGGTCATCTTCTTCCCAGACTGGGTCTCTCACATGGTCCATAAATGAAATTTCTTCCAAACTCAGCTCATTAGCTTCTTCATAACTCATCGAAAGGATATCCTCATGCCGGTTTTTAAATTCCTCCACACTTAACCAGCTCTCTTTATCATCTTCGCTAATCTGACCATCAATAGCAGTCGCAATTTCAATGGCCATAATATACATAGCTCGTTTATCAACAGTGAGAAGGTCAAAGTGGGTAGAAGCTAAACGTAGACAGTCTCCTTTTTCTCGATAGTCTGTTGCTGGATTGTCTTCAAAATCTAATTCAAGATTTTCATATACATGACTCCCAAATTTATTGATAATCCCTTCTTTCAACTGAACATTATTCCATCTATTATCATGCATCCACTTATTCAATTTCAAGTGAATAGTTGGGTCTGTTTTAAATGGGCGAGTATTCCCAAAATAAGAAATATCTACTGTCTTCCCATCTTTAGTATCAAACCACATCCTTTTCGCTAGTTCCATGTAATCAAATGGAATTTCTTTGATGTAATCACCTTTGATGTAAATTCTCACTCGTCTTCCTCGTCGTCATACACACGTTCACCATTCTTCCTCGTCGTCCAACTCTACCTCTCCATGGATTCGGATATACTCCTCGCGCTTCCTATCCAATTCTTCCCAGAGAGGCTCGTCTATGGCTTTCAAAACCTTTATCTCTTCTAAACTAATATCGACTGCTTCGTCGTAGGTCATGTATTCTTCACGAAGCCTATCCAATTCTTCCCAGATGGGTTCGTCAATAGCGTCAATCGTCTGAATTTCTTCCAAACTCATCTCATTTGCTTCGTCAAAGGTCAGAGATAAGATATCTTTGTGCTTTTTCTTGAACTCCTCGATTTTTAACCATGTTTTCTTATCATCTTCACTAATTTTTCCATCAATCGCAGTCGCAATTTCGAGTGCCATAATATACATAGCTCGCTTATCAACTGTTAATATATCTAGATAATTCGAAGCGATTCTTAGATAAGCACCCTTTTCTCTACCGTCGCTTTCATAACTTCCTTCATAATCCAAATCAATGTTTTCATATTTTTGGGAATTGATTGCACTGCCCCCTTTTGCCTTGACATCTTTCCAACGAGAGCCACTTGCTCCCCACTTATCTAACCGTAAAGATAAATAGAAGTCATTTTGCAACATCTCATCATCCCCGACATTTGAGAAACTTATTTTTTTACCATTTCTTTCTTTAAACCACATTTTCCATGCGAGTTCTCTGTAGCCAAATGACACTTTTCTAGTATAATCGCCTTTGATATAAAGTCTCACTCGTCGTCCTCATCGTCATAAACACGTTCGCCATGGATTTTGATATATTCTTCACGAAGGCGCTCTTCTTCATCCCACAAAGGTTCCTCTACAGGTTTCAAACGTTTCTTTGTCGTCTTCGCTGATTTGGCCGTCAATGGCAGAAGCTACTTCAATCGCCATAATATACATCGCACGCTTGTCAACCGTTAAAATATCTAGATGAGTGGAAATAATCCGCAAATAATCACCTTTCTTGCGTCCATCGCTTTCATAGGAATCTTCAAAATCCAATATTAGATACTCATATTTAAATGAGTTCCATGGATTATCTCCTATTTTAAAATCAGTCACCCCCCAACGTTCATCATTCGAAGAAAATTTATCCAAACTAACGCTAAAATAGAAATCATCATCACGTGCGTAAGAAAAACCAACTTCCACACCTTTGCGTTCTTTGAACCACATTTTCCAAGGAAATTCCATACAGGCCTGATAGATACTAATTTCGTAGTTGCCTTTAAGATATAGTCTCACTCGTCTTCCTAGTCGTCATAAACACGTTCACCATGGATTTTAATATATTCTTCGCGAAGCCGTTCTTCTTCTTCCCATAGCGGATCTCTTACTGGTATCATTGTCTTTAATTCTTCCAAACTAATTTCAACCACTTCATCATAAGTCAGTGAAAGAACATCCTTGTGCAACTCCTTAAATGTCTCTACATCCATCCAGGTCTGCTTGTCATCCTCACTGATCTGCCCGTCAATAGCAGAAGCTACCTCGACTGCCATGATATACATAGCACGTTTATCTACGGTTAAAACATCTATATGGGATGTTGCGATACGTAGATAATCTCCACGTTCTCTCCACTCACGTTCTCTCCACTCTGTAATGAAAGTTTTTTCAAATTCAAGTGTTATACTCTCATATTCCAAAGACAACCAAGGATTACTAGGAATTATAAAAGGAGCCTTATCCCATCTTTCGTCAACTGAAGACCATTTGTGTAACCGAACACCAAAGTAAAAATCATCCTGTAACATCTCATCATCACCAACATTGGAGAAACTTATTTTCTTGTCATTCCGTTCCTTAAACCACATCTTCCAAACAAGCTCTCTTGTCGTAAAGGTTATTTTTTGCTTAAAATCACTTTTGATATATATTCTCACTCGTCTTCCTCGTAGTCATAAACACGTTCACCATGGATTTTGATGTATTCTTCACGAAGCCCCTTCTCCTTGATAATTTTCAAACCACATTCTCTTCGCTAGTTCTAAATAGTCAAACGGAATTTCTTTAGTAAAATCGCCTTTTATATAAAGTTTCATAATTCTTTTCTCCTTAATTCACCATTTCCTGGTAACCCTTCCATAACCTTTCGATTATTTCCTCTTTGACACTTTTCGTTTGATTTTTTATATCACCAGTTTTATTTACCCAATTCCTGATATAATCTTTTCCCGTAATTTCATTAATATTTAAGTGTCTATTAATATCATATCCCGATTTTCCACTTCCAGATTGAACTTGAAGCTTACCTTGACCTCCTGCACCACTATTTGGTTCCAAGTCCACTCGAATTTTTACTTTCCGATTTCCCACTCTGCCTTCAATTAGTTTACCACCTCTGCCGGAAATGGTCTTACTCGTCGGTTTATTTGCCTGCCAGCTATCGTAGTTGCTAGAATAATCAACTTGAATTTCGCCATTTTGTAAGGCTGTCTTTGTGATAGCTGATAAGCTAGTTACTGCTCCACTAGCTATCAGTACATTCCCATATTGTACCCCTGATACAGATGCTGCCGTACCAGCTACGATACTTGTCCCTGCTGTTGGTGGACTAGCCATGATACTCAATGTTTCGAGAGCGCCACTCGCAAAGTAAACTCCTAAACCAGAGAATATTTGAGCTACTCCACTCCAAAATTCGACTGAATTTGCTTCAAAGTTTTGGGCTTTTAGTTCATCAAGCTTTTTGTTAATCAAATGAGTATAATCATCATCATATTTCCCATTTTTTAAAACGACATAGCCTTGCTCCAAGGAATGAATTTCAATGATATTCCCTGTTTCATCAATCTTAAGAGTGTGATTGTAGTCGTCAATTATTTTATCCCATTCGGACTTGTCGTGGCCTTTTAAGCGCTTCTTTAATTCGGCACGATAGTAGGCATCACCATCTTCTGATAACATCATATCCCTAGAAGCTTTATTGATGGCACGAGTTTCCGAGTCTTGAAAATCTCTTTTGGCATGCGAAACAATCTTCACATCCTTCATCTTCTGCACCCAGCTCATGTCTACACCGTCCACATAGTAGTTGCCATCGCTATCGACAATGATTTTACTTAGTTGCGTAGCTCCTTGAATCGCTAAGCTAAGGACTTCTAGACTATCGCTGAAATACTGGGAAACCTCTGAGACAAAAAATTCTAGTTCTGAAATACTGGGAAACCTCTGAGACAAAAAATTCTAGTTTTTCAATCTTGTCATCCAAATCCTGAATACCCGACTCGATTTGAGACTTAGTATTGTAGAGGATGGTCTTCTCAGAGAAGGCTTTCCCCCAATTTAGCTAACTGCTCTTCCCTCAATTTTTTCAGTTCCTTGAGTTGGTCCAGGTCCAAATCACCATATCCTGAGATCTGAGCATCCGCATTTTTGTAGGAAGTCAACTCTAGTTGGATATCATCTATCGCTGCTTGTAACTTCTTGATGCTGGGGATGATAATCTCTGTGAAGAGACCTTTACCAGCTGTGTAGGCTGCTCCTGTCAGCTCACCTGAGTCTAAAGAGGAAATCAGGTGATCACAGCCACTAGATAAGCGGTCCGTGACTTCATTTGCGACTTGGAGGTTGTTCGTCATGGCCTGAATCAATTCTTGTGATTCTTGTGCGCTGTATTTTACTCCCATGGTAGCCGATTCCTTTCCGATATCAGTTCTTCTCTGGCTTCATCGAAAGTTCGACGAGCCTTCTTCGTTTGTTTTCCCAATTCATCCAGTTCCTCATCTACATAGGAGTTGACCTGTCGCTGAATGGTTCTATTTTCACTTTCGATTTGCTCTATCACCTGACGAGAACTAGGCGAGATAGCCAATAGAGTCGCCATACGATGGTGGATACTCTGGATTTCTGAGTGAAAGTGAGTTAGCTGCTGTTCATATTGTCTTTTTAGAGTCTGAAGATTTTCTTCTTTATCGTCAATCTTGACAATTTCTCGCCAAAGTTTGTAGCGTTTTTCTTCGTTCTTATCTGCCATTTTTAATGTTCCCATCTCTTAGCCAGCTCTACGTCGCGTTTTTCAATCTTATGAGCAATTTCTGGAAACTTATTTGCTTGGGTCAAAACAGCCGAGCTGAAATCACTGACTGCCTGAAGCATTTGATTGCAGGCCTGACGTCCCGCTTCCATCCCAGCAATTTCAGAAGTATATGAAAATTCTACTTGCTGATTTTGCTTCTTGCTCGTGTCATACCCGACCAATTCATTAATAGCTGCCTCTGCTGCTATCGTGCTAGATTTTATCTTTCCACCCATACTTCAAACTCCCCTTATTCATTGTATATTGACCATATCATAACACAAAAATAGTATGATTTCAAAACAAATCCTAAGGGCAAAAGCGCTCATCTCCTTAGAATAAACTCTATCGCTCACTGAATGTGTTTGACAAAGACGGTACTAGTCATTTTGGAGACCGGTTTTCTGATGCCTTATAGTTTGAGTAGTTTTATTAGCAAGGTTTGTTCTTCTCTGGTGAGAAACAGAAAAAACAAAGCCCTAGAAAAATTCCTAGGGCTCGTCTTATGTGTCAAAAAGAGCTACGTTTTAACTGACTTCTACAACTCTGTCCGATTTTCAATGGCTCGTAAGAGTGTGACTTCGTCCGCATACTCGATATCTGCTCCCACGGCTAGTCCTCGTGCTAGGCGAGTGACCTTGATGCCAGCTGGCTTGAGGAGACGAGAGAGATACATAGATGTCGCTTCTCCATCTGCCGTCGCATTGGTTGCCACAATAACCTCTGAAACTTCACTGTCCATAAGACGAGTCATGAGGCTCTTGAGATTGATATCATCTGGACTGATACCATTCATTGGAGAAATAAGACCATGTAAGACATGATAGAGTCCGTGGTATTCTTGGATATTTTCCATAGCAGCCACATCACGACTATCCTCTAGCACCAAGATCGTTGTCTGGTCTCGAGTCGGATCTGTGCAGATAGAGCAGGGATCATCATCCGTCAAGCGACCACAGATGGAACAATAGGTCAATTCCCGCTTGGCAGATAGAAGGTTTTTGGCAAATTCATTGACATCATCATCAGACATTCCAATGGTATAGAAGGCTAGGCGGGTAGCCGTTTTGATTCCGATACCTGGTAACTTTGAATAGCTATCAATCAGCTTGGCAATAGGTGTTGGATACAGCATAAGTTCCTTTCTAATTCATTGGATGGTGTTGGTTATAGAGGTTGATAATGTCTCGTGCAATTGAAGGTCCGACACCGTTTGTAAGGTTGGTATTATGAGGAAAGACGACTGCGACCGCAATTTGAGGATTTTCGGTCGGTGCATAGGCGACTGCGTTGGTATTATTGGCTTTTTGACCGCCATTAACGTAACTTTCGGCAGTACCCGTTTTCCCGCTGATGGAAACGGCTGCGCCATTTGAAAAGGCACGACCAGTTGTCAGAGCACTCGTTCCATGCGAAACTTGATAGAAACCTTGCTGCAAGATAGCCATATCTGATTCTGAGATATTGACCTTGTTTAGTTCCTTAGTGGCTGTTTCTTGAACCAGGCTGCCTAAGCCACCTTGGTCATTGTTTCCATAAACTCCTTCAACGATGTGAGGAGCCAAACGTACGCCATTGTTTGCAATGGTTGCGACATACTGGGCTAACTGCATAGGTGTGTAGTTATCAAACTGACCAAAGGAATTATTGATATAGTTCCCCAAATCAAATTCTTTTGGCGTAAATCCTGTAGATTCATCTGGGAGGTCAATCCCTGTTGAAGCTCCGAGTCCATATTCCCCAAAAGTTGATCGCAATTTGCCCATTGCAGTCTCTAACTGTCCCGTTGCGACTGTCATATTTGGTGTGTAGGTCTGTCCCATGATTCCTAGCGCGGTTTGAACCATATAGGTATTAGAAGAGTATTCTAGAGCCTCAACTGCTGTGATAGGGAAAGAGCCATAGGACAAGGTGTACCATGAATTGATAGGGGCCGAACCTTGGAAAACAATCGGTTGGTCTGTCAAGGTTTGATTGCCTGACAAGACTCCATTTTCCCAACCAGAGCTGATGGTCGCTGCCTTAACGACAGATCCTGGTACAAAGACATTGGTTATCGTTCCAAGCGAATCTGAACTTAATTTTCCGGATTCGACATCATGCTTGACACCTGACATGGCCAAAACTGCACCGGTTTTAGGATTGAGGGCTACGGCGTAAACCCCTTCAGAATATTTGGCTCCACCGTTACCCAACTCTGAGTTGAAATAGCTCTTGAGTAGGTCGTCCACACCATTCTGGAAAGCTAGGTCAACCGTTAACTTGATGTTGTTTCCTTTACTTCCTTCTTCGACATTTTCCACACTTTCCATATTTCCGTGTTTGTCGAGGTGGATTTCCTTGACGGAACGTTTCCCTTGAAGAACATCTTCATATTGCTTTTCAAGATAGGAAGTTCCCACTCGGTCATTGAGAGAATAGCCTTTTTTGAGATAAGCATCAACTTCCTCAGCCGGAAGTCCTGACTTCTCATTTGAAACGCTACCAACGATTGTTGACAAAGAAGTGTCTAGGACTTTACGATCCCATGAGGTTGAAATGCTGATACCTGGTAATTCCTTGGACGCTGATGCAACGAGAGCAACTTGGGTATCATCTAAGGCATCCGTAGAAATGGTACCCGTTGCAAAATTTTCAACAGCATTGAGCTGACTAAAGAGATAGATTTCCTTTTTCTGGTCGTCTGTATAATTAAGTTGACTCACGTCAATGCTTTCAACCGCATTATTGTAAAGTGTCGCTTCCGATAAGCGGTTCCCATCTGAATCCAGGCGTTTGTCGCTTGGCAAGGATTCGACTGTTTTTTTGTAAATATCCTGGTCCGCCAAGTAGTAGTCTGCAATCTGTCGATCAGTCAGATCTGGGGAAGTTACATTTACATATGTGAGGAGTTTCTTGGCTGTCTCCTTCAATTCAGCTGCCGTCATTTTATTGTTTCGTGTGAAAGAAACAACCTGCTTGACAATGTTTTCTACCAAGGGTTTCCCTGCCGCATCATAGATCTGTCCACGAGCTGAACTGGTTGTTACCCTTGTTTGGCTGGCTGAGGCCAATTTTGTTTCATAAAAATCTTTATTGAGCACCTGCATGTATAACAAACGACCAATAATGGCCATAAAGAGCAGGATGACAATCGCAAATAGTAAATTAAGCCGAATCGGAATCGAATGGCTATTAAATTTTCTCATACAACTAAGACTCTTTTCTAGAAAAATTCCCGATTTCCACCTTTATTTTCCCTAAAATAATAGAGTAAATAGGTGAATCTCAGTACATTTCATTGTACCATATTTTACGGAGAAACTCTTGGAAAAGTCGAAGCATTTTTTGACTTTTAACTGAAAATGCCTTTTTATTTGGTTATCCTATTTTCTATGATATAATGATAGTAATAGTTAGGAAAGCGTTAACTTTTAAGACTTTGACTCATAAAAAGGAGCCTCATGAACAAGCCAGATATCGCAACCATAATCGATCTCCATTTTGAAGAATTAACCGAGCTCGAGCAAGAAATCGCTCGCTATTTTTTACAAGCTGAAACGATCCAAGATGATCTCTCTTCTCAGCAAGTTACCCAGAAATTACATATCTCCCAAGCAGCCTTGACCCGCTTTGCCAAAAAGTGTGGTTTTACAGGCTACCGAGAGTTCGTCTTTCAATACCAGCATCAGGCTAGTAAACCGGACACTCATTCGCACAAACACAGTCCTTTGACCAAACGTGTTTTGCGAAGCTACAGTATCATGCGAGAACAAACTCAGGATTTGATTGACGAAGAACAACTGGAACGCGTCGCCCAATTAATCGATGACGCTGAACGAGTTTACTTTTTTGGGACGGGAAGTTCTGGTCTGATTGCCCGTGAGATGAAACTGCGCTTTATGCGTCTAGGTGTTGTCTGTGAAGCTTTGACCGATCGGGATGGCTTTGCTTGGACGACCAGTATCATGGATGAAAACTGTCTGGTACTTGGCTTTTCCCTATCAGGAACTACCCAATCCGTCCTCGATAGTTTGTTGGATGCCAAGGAAATGGGTGCCAAGACCATTTTATTTACCAGCGCTCCAAACAAAAACAGTCAGGCCTATACCGAAACGGTCCTTGTCGCAAGCCACAGTCAATCTTCTTACATCCAGCGTATTTCCGCTCAACTCCCTATGCTCATTTTAATAGATTTGATTTATGCCTACTTTTTAGAAATCAATCGCGATAGCAAAGAAAAAATCTTTAATAGTTATTGGGAAAACAAAAAGCTCAATGGCTATCGTAGACAAAAACGTGTTAGAAAATCCTAGTTTGGTTAAACCAAACTAGGATTGTTTTGTTTTGAAATGATAATAGGCACCCAACATCCCTGCGGTATTTTGGTGATGGACAAATTCTAATCGTAAAATAAAACGAGCTATGCTTCAGAAGTACGTTCTATAATATCATAGTTTAATGCAAAGTGTTGCGATATAATCATTTCCATACCGTGATAATCGATGTCTTTTGTCACAAGATTCATAAAAATCGATCATAGCGAGACCGTTTTTTAGTTGTCCTCTAATCTGTGTTTCTAAGGTATGGCTAAATTCATATCCATATTCTGGATTGATGGTGATTTTGCCTTCCTCTTCAAGCTCTCTTGAATTAAAAGGTAGTGCAAACTTTAAAAGTAATTCCTCATCGGGTTTGTCCCATACAGTGTCAGCATCATACATGTAGATCCAGGGATTCATAAATCCGACCATTAACAGTCCACCCTTTTTCAATACTCGAGAGGCTTCTTTATACATGTTTTCTAAATCTTCTATATATACATTTGAAACTGGATTAAAAATAATATCAAAAGTTTCATCTTCAAATGGAAATGGTTTTGTCATATCACCTTGAACGGTATTGATTTTTAAGCCTTCTCTTTTAGCAACCATTTCATCTCTTTCTAATTGTGATTTAGAAAAATCCATAATGGTGACATCATAACCTTTTGCAGCAAAAACGGGACCCTGCTGTCCACCACCACAAGCTAACCCTAATATCTTTTTTCCCTTGGCTTTTTCAAACCATTCTGTTGGAACTTTTTTCCCAACAGTTAAGGCAACAGAAATTGGATGCTTTCTAACTTCTTCTAATTCTTCATGTGTCAATGGCTCAGTATAGTCGTTTTTTACATTATTCCATCTATCTTCATTTAATTTTATATAATTACTCATCTTACAATCTCCTCGTAATTTTATATGATTTCGACTTCAGGTGAATAGGTTGCCATTACATTTTTTTCACCTCTACAAATTCTAATTTACCAATTTTCGCCCATCTCATTATATCACTTTTCCACATTTTCTCATTTACTCAAGCTAAATAACAATTCAATGGATGATAGAATTGCTCTCTCCTTAACTTCTCATGCAAGTCGGTTATTTTCTCCTAGTTTCTCACGATTACATCCTTTGGCTCAAATTTTTCAATAAAAAAAGAATTAAGCAAAACAGTTTTCACTCAAGTAGTGATTAAGTGTTTTTCTTAATTCTATAGTTCCAAACTAAGATTGTTTTGTTTTGAAATGGTAATAGGCTCCCAACATCCCTGCTGTATTTTGGTGATGGGCAAATTCTAATCGTGTTTTTTCAGCTAGGCTTGGTACCAAGGCCGCCTTCAAGGCTGCGCGAATCTTAGGCTTGAGGATAGCCTCTTGCCCCATGATACCGCCACCGAGAATGACCACTTCTGGATTGGCCACATAGCAAATATTTGCCAGACCTTTTCCTAGATAGTCTACCATACGGTCAATACCTGCCATACAGATTTTATTTCCTTCAGTGGCTTCCTTGAAAATGCGTCGGCCATTCCACTGATCAACTGAATCTCCATGAGCTGTTGCTACATACTCAACCAAGGCTGTCGTAGAAGCAAGATCCTGAAAAGCTCCATCCTGCATGTGCATGTAACCGACTTCGCAGGCCGAATTGCTAAATCCATGGAAGACTTTCCCATCCATAATCAAGCAACCACCGATACCTGTTCCAATGGTCAAGCAAAGTGTGATACTCGCTCCCTTGCCTGAACCAGATACTGCCTCAGCCAGACCTGCACAGTTGACATCATTTTCAATCTCACAAGGGATATTAAAGCTCGTCTCAATTTCCTTCTTGAACTGAGTTCCTGCATAGTTGGGAATCTGAGGACCAGCGTAGAAAATCTCACCCTTATCTGGATCCACCATCCCAGCAGAAGAAATGGCAACACCTGCTACTGGGCCTTTTTCTAAATAGCTGGCTACGATATCTTTTGTCTTTTGTAAGATATGAGGTCCACCCTTATGCGCCTCGGTTGGCATTTCATGCGATTCAACAAGTTGGCCTTCTTGGTCAATCAAACCATATTTGATATTGGTTCCACCGATATCAATTGCAACGTAGTGTGTCATAAATACCTCCTTATGGATTAGAGGAAGCGCTCCTTGGTTTCACGAATCAATTGCGCTGCTGCTTCTACAACTGGTCGATCTTCTTCAGTCACTGGCGTCAATGGTGAACGAACTGAACCAATGTTCAAGCCTTCATTGATTTTCAAGACTTCTTTGATGACACCGTACATATTTCCATGTGCAGCAGTCAATTTACCAATGATTGCGTTGATAGCGTATTGCAATTCACGCGCTGTTTCCAAGTCTTTCTCAGCAATCAACTCATTGAGTTTCAAGAAGAGTTCTGGCATCGCACCGTAAGTACCACCGATACCAGCTTTAGCACCCATGAGCCGTCCACCTAGGAACTGTTCATCTGGACCATTAAAGACGATGTGGTCTTCTCCACCAAGGCTGACAAAGGTTTGGATATCTTGAACTGGCATAGAAGAGTTCTTAACACCGATAACACGTGGATTCTTCAACATTTCAGTGTAGAGACTTGGAGTCAAAGCAACACCTGCTAATTGAGGAATGTTGTAGATAACGTAGTCTGTGTTTGGAGCTGCAGAACTGATATCGTTCCAGTATTTAGCAACTGAGTATTCTGGCAAACGGAAGTAAATCGGTGGAATCGTTGCAATGGCATCTACTCCCAAGCTTTCTGCGTGGCGAGCAAGTTCCATACTATCTTTGGTATTGTTGCAAGCTACGTGAGCGATGATAGTCAATTTGCCCTTGGCAACTGCCATGACTTCTTCCAAAATCAACTTGCGATCTGCCACACTTTGGTAGATACATTCACCAGAAGAACCATTGACATAGAGACCTTGAACACCCTTATCAATGAAGTATTGGACCAAGTCGCGCGTACGCTCTGGACTGACTTCTCCTTGATCATCATAACATGCGTAGAAGGCTGGAATGACACCTTCGTATTTTTTCAAATCTGACATAGATTTTCTCCTAAGATTTCTTTTTTTCTGCTGAGAGCAGTTCTATTTTTACAAGTTTAGTATACACCTTGTGAAAATCGCTTTCAATATCTTGTATACACTTAGATTTTAGTTTCTACTTGTATTTTAGAAACTGTAACGATTGAAAGTAGTTTCAGAAACTAGTCATCCTACTGGTATTTGGCGAAAATTTTCTCCATCAATCCTGCTTGGAGAAAGACCAGCAAACCAAAACCAAAGAGGATAAAGGCTGACCCACCCAAAAGGAGAGTGAAGGCGGATAGATAAAGAACCATCACTATGAGAAAGAGAATAGCTAACATGAGGAAGAACCATGGAAAGTTAAAACTTGCCAAGATAAGCCCTTTTTGCAGCACTTCTTTCCAAGATAAATCATAGCGCGCAGCGATGGGATAACTAGCCAACATCACGAGAGTGAGGAAGATGAGAATCCCCAAACAAATTGCTTTCACAATCTGGAAAGGTAAAGCTGTCTGGCCCCAGAAGAGATAGAGGTCTAGAAGGCTTAATGACACAATGCCCAACTCTAGCAAACCTAACTGAAGCCCCAGTTTCAGATTTTGCTTGAAAGCTCTTAGATAGGTTCTGAAAACTGGAACTCGTCTGCTTCTCTTAATCTCAAACATGGTCTCGTAAAGGCTGATTTTCGCCACTCCAATCGTCACAATGGGCAAACAAGAGACGACAAAAAGAAGATTGACTGTGACGATATCCAAGACCTTCTCACTGAAACGCATGAGAAAGTTATCTGTGTCAAATGCTGCCTTAATAAGGCTTACTCCTTTTTGTGCCATGTTTGCTCCTCCTGATTCTTTTAATCAATCAAAATTTTAAAGAGATATTTGCGAACCTTCTCTTCCATACCTGCATAGCCATTTGGCTGGTGCGGTTCTCCTGGGAAGAAAATCGCAAAATTGTGATAACCCAACAAGAGTGGGTAGCGTTCATGACAATGGACAAAGCCAATGTCACTCGCTTCATCGAATGCTACCGCTTCGTCTTTGATACGTGAACCGTAGCTCGAATATTCATGTCCTTCTACCAGCAAATGCAAGTCTGCATAGTTCTTATGATGCTCAAATTGATCATTTTCAGCTTGGTTGAGGACATTTTCCTGAACAACTAGAAAGACCTTGTCCCCGTCAATCTCATACTTACCGAGTTCAAAAGAATCCTTACGGTGCTGATAGAGATAGTCGATAGCCTTGTCTAGATTGGGATGGATTCCCTTGTAAAAGGCGATGTTTTTCAAATCGTCAAAAATCATACTGTTTCCTTCGTTTCTGATAGTTACTATTTTTCAGTTTCGAATTATCCTTTCTCTATTTCCCTGTAATAGTGCGGACGGAAGCAAATTCCTTCGGAATTTCATTCCTAATTTTTGAGCCTTTCACTCCTTCATCGTCAGTCTCAAAAATTCCGTCTAAGATAAGCGTAAGATACTTGTCTTAGATACCACTAAAGCGGGAAATAGCTACCATAAAACGAACCTACTCTAACTAGTATCATGAAAAGAGTTCATTCTTAAGTTTATAAGTGTCTGACAAAACTTCACGAAGTAACTGCATACTCTCCATTTTGTAGACACTTATAACTCTATATTTCCATGGCATGTCAAGACCACTTCTGCAATCTTGATACACTAATTTACTTTTCTTAACCTTTGACCGCTCCCATAGTAATACCCTGAGTGAAGGATTTTTGGAAGACAAGGAAGACCGTTACGATTGGCACGGCTGCAAGAGCTGCACCCGCCATGATCAAACCATAGTTGGTTGCCATTTCGGCCTGCATGGTCGCAACCCCGAGTGAGATAGTCAAGTTTTGACGTGAAGTCAACATAACCAACTGCATGAAGTAGTCGTTCCAAGTATTGATGAAGGTAAAGATTGCAAGGGCTGCAAATCCTGGTTTCACGATAGGGAAGGCTACGCTCCAGAAGGTACGAATCTCACCACAACCGTCGATTTTAGCTGATTCAAGCAATTCTGTAGGGATGTTTTCGCTGAACTGTTTCATAAGGAAGACCCCAAATGGCCATCCAATCAAAGGCAAGATAACTGCCCAAAGAGTATCGTGAATTCCCATGAAGTTGACGATACGTACCAATGGTACAAGGACAACTTGTTTTGGAAGAGCCATGGCAGCGATAAAGACTGCAAAGAGAATGCGCTGACCATAGAAACGTTTTTTAGCCAAGACATAACCTGCTAGAGAAGAGGTTGCACAGACTAAGAACATGGTTACCAGTGAGATAAATACAGAGTTCCACATCCACTGCATAGCAGGGTTTTGCACCATGAGTTGTTGGAAGTTCTCCATGGTTGGCATTTTAGGGAACCACTGTGGTGGAATCATAATGGTATCAGGTTGTGATTTGAAGGCCCCTGTCAAGATCCAGTAGAATGGAAAGATGAACAGTACGGTCAACAAGAGCAAGATAATCGTTGAGATAACAGTAAAAGCTGTTAAGGGTTTCTTTTGTGTAGGTTGCATAACTGTCTCCTTTCTTTAGTATTCTACGTCGTTTCCGAGGATCTTGAATTGAGCAAAGCTGACAATGGCAATCATCACTGCCAAGAAGACACCGATGGTATTTGCATAGCCGTATTCTGTCAATTGGAAGGCTTTTTCGTAAAGGTAGTACATCAAGGTACTTGTTGAGTAGTTTGGACCACCAGAAGTCAACAACTGAATCAAGGCGAAACATTGGAATGAGTTGATAGTCGTAATAATCGCGATGTAAAGAGTTGTTGGAAGAAGGCTAGGCCATTTGATCTTCCAGAAGACTTGAAACTCAGTCGCACCGTCAACACGCGCCGCTTCAACAAGTGAGTTATCAATATTCCCCATAGCAGCGATATAAAGGATAATCGGTTGACCAACAGATGTTGTCAAAAGGATAATCATAATCGCTAGCAAAGCCCAGTTTTTGTCACCCAGCCAAGAAATGTTTTGGCTGATGATGTGGCTTGACTTAAGGACAAAGTTTAGAATCCCTGATAGGGGGTCATAGATCCATTTCCATACAACCGTTACGGCAACACTACCTGTAACTACAGGAAGGAAGAAGACGAAACGATAGAAAGAACGGGCAATGGCATTTTGATGATAGGTTTGAGATGCTACAAAGAGCGAGAAGAGAACCACAATCGGAACAGATCCAATAACCAGGATAACGGTATTGATCAAAGACTTCACAAAGACAGGGTCTTTAAACATGCGAATGTAGTTGTCAAAGCCTACAAACTCAAATTTAGTCATGGAGTAGTTAAAGAAACTTGTAATGAATCCCATAATCATAGGAGCCAAGACAAAGATCACAAAGAAGAATAACACTGGTGCTAGGAAAGCGTAGGAAATCACTGTTTCCCGCATACGAATTTTATTGACTTTCACAGTCGGCACCTCTCTTTCAAATAGAATAGTTTTTGATTTTCTTGAACTGTTTTAAAACCAAAATGAAATTTTTTAAGATTCGCTTATGTAAGAACTTCATTTTAATTTCGTGACAGTTCCTACCATTTCAAACAAAAGTCCCCCTTTTCTTACACCGTAGTGCACAGGGAAAAGGGGGGAATCAATCTGACTTAGTGCTTATTGTTTTGTAGCTTTTTTGATTGTTTCGTTAGCTTTTTCAGTGAAGGCTTTCAAAGCATCCGCTGGTTTTTCGTCACCATTTGATACAGATTGCAACATTGGGAACCAAAGTGTTCTCATTTCAGCAAATCCATCGATAGTGTTGTAGTATGGTGAGTAGTATTTAGTCCAGCCACTGATTGTTTCCATACGTTTGTCTTCATAAAGTTTGCCAAATGAAGTACGAACTGGGAAGGCACCTGTACGAACTACGTCTTTAGGACCCCATTCTTTGTCATCTGCGATGAATTGAACGAATTTCTTAGCAGCTGCGACTTTCTTATCGTCTTTGTTGTTAAACACTGCAAATCCGTTTACAAGGTATTCAAGAGATGGTTTACCAGAGTCTGATGGGAATGGTACTTCTACCACATCTACCTTACTTGCTTCCAAGAGTTTCGCTTGGATACCGTTTTGAGCTGGCGCCCAAAGGATTGTGTATGAAGTTTGACCGTTGGCAAAGTTTTGGATGTCTGCTCCACCATCAAATTGTGAACCATTGTTCAACAAACCATCTTTGATCCAGCTAGCCGCTTTTTCAAGACCTTTGACGAATTTAGGATCGTCAGTTGTATATTTGGTTACGTCTTTGTCTGTTACAGAACCGCCATAAAGGTTTGCGATGAAGGCACGTGTTCCTTGGTCTCCCCCTTGACCAGAACTGAACAATGAACCTGGTGTATAGCCTTTATCTTTAAGCGCTTTCAAAACTTTTTCAAAGTCATCAGTTGTCCAACCTTCTTTTACAAGGTTTGCAACTCCAGCATCTTCCAACATTTTCTTGTTCATAGCCATGTAGAATGGAGCTGAACTGATTGGATACATGTAAGCTTTGTCTCCAGCCTTACTTGCTTGTACGATGTTTTCGTTGTTGACATCTTTGACGAATTCGTCTGTGAAGAGGTCGTTCAACTCAGCCAATTTACCGTTTTTACCGTACTGGATGATACGTCCTGGTGCGTCAAAGAGTACGTCTGGCGCTGTCCCTGCTTCGATGGCTGTTGTGATCTTTTCAGGACCTGACTTGAAGTCGATGGTTTCCAATTTCACTTTTACATCTGGATTTGCTTTTTCAAAAGCTTCGATGATTGATTTTTCATAAGTTCCAACACCGTCACCAGTTTTTTCTTGTGTGAAGACTGGGAATGCCCACCAAGTGATTTCTGTTTTTCCGCTATCGCTACTAGAATTTGCAGCATCTTTGCTTCCACCAGAGTTACCACAAGCCGCAAGGCCAAGAATCGCAGCACCCGCAAGTACTGTACAAGCTAGTTTTCTAAATTTCATCTGTATTCTCCTAATTGATAAGCGTATCCATATTGGATAATGAGCAAGTTTATATTTGTATACGTTTTCATTTTGTCCGACGCATCAACCACTCTCCTCTGTTTTGAGATTGTGTTATTTAAGACCGGCAACAAAGCGCTCCGTAATCTCTTTTGGTCTAGTAATCGCTCCACCAACAACGATGCCTCGCACCCCATACTCCAGAATTTGTTTGGCTTGTTCTGGTGTATGAATTTTCCCTTCAGCGATGACATCCACACCTGCTTCACACAGTTTTTTGATCAGTTCAAAGTCTGGACCATCTACTTTTGGACTATAAGAAGTGTAACCTGATAGGGTTGTTCCAACAAAATCAATCCCTGCTTCGACTGCTGCTATACCCTCTTCAAAGGTACTGGTATCAGCCATTAAGAGTTGATGTGGATACTTTTCTTTGACTTGTCGGATAAAGTCTTGGATTTCCAAACCGTCATAACGTTCACGTTTGGTGCAATCCAGAGCAATGACCTCAATGTCTAGTTCAGCCAACTCATCCACTTCTTTCATAGTAGCTGTAATGAATGGCTCCTGTGGCGGATAGTCACGTTTGATAATCCCGATAATCGGGAGTTTCGTAACCTCCTTGATCTCCTTGATATCACGAACACTGTTTGCTCGGATACCGACTGCTCCACCTTGCTCAGCCGCTTTGACTAGCAAGGGAATGACTCCTCCCGCTTCTGTATAAAGCGGTTCGTGAGGAAGTGCCTGGCAAGAGACAATGATTCCATCTTTGATTTGTTCAATCAAGGCTTCTTTGCTGATCTGTGGCATCCTCTTTCCTCCCTTTCTTGTTCTTATGGGCTTATTATATATCATTTGTTAAGCGCTTTCAATAGCTTGTAGTAGAATAGATTTCAGTTTCAAAACTATTTTATAGAACAGACTATCCTGAAAGTAGTTTCAGACTTCTTATGATTTTGAATCAACCTGAATGTCGTCAAAAAAGATAGCAGGCTTGAAAACCTGCTACCTCTTCCGAGACCTACTCAAAAAGCTTTTACTTATTATTCTTTTCTCTTCTTGCCAAATGCAAACAAGGATAAAAGAACACCTGCAAGACCAAGGGAAATCAGTGAGTTTGTTTCCTTGCTTCCCGTATTTGGAAGTTCATCTTGTTTAGCTGCTGGCGCTTGATAGGTCACATCTTGGCCTATAGACAGTTTGTTGTCTGCTGCCGCCAATACTAGATTGGTGTCTCCCTTATACTCTGGAAGTTCATAGACTGCCGCCTCAGCACCATTGACGCCACCCTTATACTCTGGAAGGTCATTTGAAGCTGCCAAGACAAAGTTAGCACCTCCTCTATATTCAGGAAGCTCGTTTGAGGCTGCTAGAACCGCGTTAACGCCACCTTTAAACTCTGGAAGTTCATGGACTGCTGCCTCAACAGCGTTGACCCCACCTGTAAATTCAGGCTTTTCAACCGTTGGCGCTGCTTCTTCTCCTACTGTTGATAATGGACCGGTGTACTCTGGCATCTCTGCCACTGGGGCTTCCTCAGCATTGACACCACCAGTGAATTCTGGTTTTTCTACTGTTGGAGCTGGTTCTTCACCTACTGTTGCTATTGGACCTGTATACTCCGGAACTTCATGAACCGCTGCTTCCTCAGCATTAACACCACCTGTGAATTCTGGAACCTCATGGATAGCAGCTTCACTGCCATTAATACCATCGCTTAGTTTAGAGCCAGCTAAAGAAACTGGTAAATTGTGCATGCTTTCAATTGCACCCTCAGCTAGACCTGTAATCCTTTGACCCATATCCTCTGGGTCTATTGTGAATAGGAGAGTTTTTGTATCGTACTGGGTCATAAAGGTTGCTGTCTTGCCATTTGCCAATTGAAGGGTCGGAGCCTTGTTGACCAATACTTCCGAATCGAACTCCATGGCTATAATACCTGGCCATTTTTGAATAGCATATTTTACTTTTGCTTCTTTAGGAGAAATTCTGTCTTTGCTTAAGAAATCCCAGTTGAATTTCTTATAGGATAAAGTATAATCGTTTTGATTGCCATCCGCATGCTCATAAAGCAAACCATATTCGCCATTTCCGAGTTCTTGGAGTGAGTTGTAAGCAAACTTACCACTTTGTATAGGATTGTGTTTCAGCCATGTCAACTCACCATTCTCCTCAACACGAGCTAGGTGGACCAAACCATTATTGCGTCCAGGACCACCAGCATTGCTGAGTAGAATGTATTCCTTTCCTTCATGCATGGTGTGAATAGCGGACATTTGAACATAAACGTCTTTTACTTGAGGATAACGTTTGATTTCTTTATCCCACGTTGCTCCCCCATCATGACTGGTCGCAACCTGAAGATCACCAGTCAACCCACGCAAAAAGAGCTTGAGATCCCCATTATTCAACTGAACAACAGTTGACTCCGTATTTTGGGCACCTGGATTATTCATGGTTGAAGAGTGAATAGTTTGGTTGCCTACTGGGCGGTTATCATTAACTGCTTCCCCTGCTTGCCATGTTTCACCATGATCATCTGAATAAATTACACGAGATGATTGTGAACCACTTAGGTAGGAAACGTTGTTTGTTGTATAAACTGGAATCACCAGTCTTCCCTTATGAGGTCCTGTACGTAAGGCAATCCCCGTACCAGGTCCAGTTCCTAGGAAGTGCATCCAATCTTTCCGAATCCCATGAGTAATATCTTTTGGTGCAGACCAAGTCTTCCCATCGTCATCACTGTAGGACATCCATAGGTAGTTGGTATTGGAAACTCTAAAAATATTCTTCTCGCTATACTCAAAATAAATATTTCCGATTAACTCATTCCCTTTATACAAATCCCCCTTATCGCTGTAAGCTGGTTTTTTAGGGTCAACGACGACGCGATAATCTGTCTTTCTATTTTGAGGGTCGAAAACCTCTCCGTTTTCTCGAATCGTATAGCGACCTGATTCTCCTTGCTTATATAAAACTTGATAAACTTTATCTCCCACTTGTTCATAAGCTTTCGGAGCTTGCCCCGGCAATGAAAATACTGCCTTACTTTCAAGGAACATGTCATAAATTGCAAAAATTCTCTTTGTTTCAGGGTCTTGCACCAAGGCCATATCAATATTGACTGGAGATGGCCATTCTGCATGTTTAGCGTGCTCATTGTCACGAGGATTTGAGATTACAATTCTATCTCCCCATGTTTTTCCATTATCTGAGCTGCGACGAACAACCATCCCAATATCTCCCCAGTCAGAATGGTGCAAACGTCTTTCATCCGTTCCTGCAATCAGCGTTCCTTTATCTGTCTTGAGAAGAGCTGGGATACGATAACTCTTGATACCATCTTTATTTGGTTGATTGTTTCTACCACCTTCAAATACGTCTTCTTTCTCAGTGACTTTTGCTCCCTCAGGAAGTTTCTGTTCCAATTCACCTCTTTCAAATAATTGACTCCGTGTTTGAACTTCATCTGGGTTTAAAGCACGATCATAAACAGTTAAGTTTCGAACTTGTAGGTTTGATGCCCAAACTGTTTTATTGCCCCGTTTGGTTGCTCCAAGTTGAGCTTGATTAACATCTGGCATATCTTTGATGAAGTTACCAGATTTGAGACTTGTACGGGATAAGACACCGTTCACATAGAGACGAACTCGACCATGAGGTAACTCTGCTGTTGGTTGTTCGACAGTAAAGGTCACTGAATTCCATTGTCCAGGGCGAACTTTCAAAGGAGCATCTGTATACTTATCATAGAACTGCTCCCCGTTAGCGCCACGCCCTTCAATAAGAGCTGTATTATCAAGGACCGACATAGTAAAGTACTCATTTTCCTTGGTGTCACTGGATACAGAGAAGAGATTGTAAAAACGTGGAGCTGATGCATCTGGTTTGAACTCCATGTGAACCGTAGCATTTTGAAGTTTCTTTAGTTTGTCTAGTTCACTTGATAAATCGACTCTCTGACCATTTGCTGCATTGGTTTCAACATCTTCTTTTTCAAGGATAGGATTGGCATTTTTTAAATCTCTTGAGTAATAGTCACGAGGAATAGCACCCTGATCCTCTGATTCCTCTTCTTTATTTGCTTCTTCTGCAGGGGTTTCCGTAGAGGATGGAGTTTCTGATTCTGCACTCTCATTTTTTTTCAAATGATCTTGGTCCACCACAACGCCGTTGTCTTGAGCTGCTGCCAATTTACCAGCCAAATCCTTATCCAAATGAGCAAGATCTCCCGAGGACACTTCTTTTGGCAACTCTGATAAACCTTGACCAGGTTTGACAGTTTCTGTATTGGCTCCTGCTGCATTGGCTTGCTCTTGAGCTAAGACTGGATTTGCTCCAAATACTACTGTACCAATCACTACAGACGCCGCCCCGACTGCAAATTTTCGAATTCCGTATCGCTGTTTCCGATCTAAAGATTTGTAATTCATGTTTGTCCTTTCATTTTTCATAAAATAAAGCGCTTTCTTTTTCTTTAAAAATTTTTATTGTCTCTCAAGAGACAAGTTTTACCAAGAAAGTATCCAACTTAATGAGAGCTCCCAATCCTCTCCCATTTTCTGCTGAGCCCGAGTTTTTAACCACCCGGCAGCCTTTTTCCTCCTTTCACAAGTGACTTTTCCTTTATTATACAATAAAGTCTTATATTTATATCTGTGTTCCTACAGAATAGATTTTACTTTTAAGAATATTTTAATATTTTAAATTTTTTAAAAGTACTTTCAGGTTTTGGACATAAAAAAGAGAGCTCCTGGGCTCTCTCATTCATTATCTTACGTACTTAAAAGGAATCTCACTGCCACAGAGCCAGTTATAGACTTGGTCATTGACAAAAACATTCATGGCTTCGTGAGCATACTCTGGCATGATGCGATAGGCCTTGTCGCAAGTTAGGCGGTTGTAAATCGCAAACTGGGTAATAGGATAGCAAACATCGTCGTCCAAGCCCGTAATCATCTTGACCTCACCTTGAATGCGATGGGCAAGATTTTTCACATCGATATAGGCAAGGGTTGCCATGATTTCCTCCTCTGTTTCATGGAAAGGATCGTGGAACTTGAAATAACGGAAGAGTTCATCATAGGCCTCACTGGTATTGCCAATCTCAAGCACTCGTCTAAAGTCTGACAAGAAGGGATAGATAGCAACTGTTTTCTGAATCCGAGGATTGAGCGCTGCTGCAACCAGGGCTAAAGCACCGCCTTGTGAGGCACCATAGCTAGAAAGTCGCTTTTCATCCACCTGAGGCAGACTGGCAACAATTTCAATCAACTGGTAAATATCCAGATAAACATCCTTATAAAAGAGATCCTCACGACCTTCCACAGCACCACGGATGATATGCCCCTTCACCGTATTTCCTAGTGGAGAGCGCAAGCCGTCTTGCGAATAGCCCGACTGGCCCCGCACATCCATGGAAACAACACCGTAACCAGCCACAGTATAGGCTAGCATGTCAGCCCAATCCCAACCACGGCCCATGTACCCATGGAAATGGAAGATTAGCGGAACCTTCTCCTCACTCTTTGGAAGGACGACACGTGCATAGACCTTGCCTTCATTGGTTCCTTCAAAAGTAAGTTCATAGCACTTGACTTGAGGAATATGGAAATCTCTTTCCTCCAACTGGTAGGCTGGAAGAGATGAAACTTTTTTGACCGCTTCATCCCAGAAAGCATCAAAATCTTCTGGAACCTCATCCCGTCCTAGATAGGTCTTGATTTCTTCTAACAAAGCTGGATTTTTCATAGCATGCTCCTTTTGTTTTGTAATCGCTATCATAACTCTAGCATATCTAAGAAAGCAATGCAAGAAAGAATGCTAAATAGAAAGTGATTTTAGATTCTCTTTCCTCAAACCTATCGTCTGAAAGTAGTTTTAAAAATAAAAAGAGCGTTTCCGCTCTTCATGTATCAATAGGTGCTAGCTCCTTTCTCTAGTTTGACGGTTTGGAATTTTTTTTGGTAGGTTACTTTAATAGTCATGTGAGAGTCCTCGTTTCTTTTTGATGACTCTAGTATAAGGCCCAAACCTAAAAGCTAGCTTAAGTTTTCCTTAGAGAAAGCTTATACTCAATGAAAATCAAAGAGCAAACAAGGAAACTAGCCGCAGGTTGCTCAAAGCACTGCTTTGAGGTTGTAGGCCGCAGGTTGCTCAAAGCACTGCTTTGAGGTTGTAGATAAGACTGACGAAGTCAGTTACATATATAATCCAAGGCGACGTTGACGTGGTTTGAAGAGATTTTCGAAGAGTATTAATCTAGATGTTCTTTCTTTTCCAGATGGAGAGCAATCATGCGCCATTCTGGATCCTCTTGCCAGTCTTCTATCGAACTAATGTAGCTGGCAACCTTTCTGGCTTCTTCTAAAATCGGAAAATCTTCGATAATATCAGCCACTTGAAACTCTGGAAGTCCTGACTGTCTGGTTCCAAAAATCTCACCAGAGCCACGCATTTTCAAATCCTCCTCAGCAAGGACAAATCCATTGGTGGTTTCTGTCATGATGCGCATGCGGTCTTTCCCAGACTCCGTCTTGGGATTAGCTACAAGAACAGCATATGACTGCTTGTCACCCCGACCGACACGACCCCTGAGCTGGTGAAGCTGACTGAGACCGAACCGATCGGCATCCATGATAATCATGACGGTAGCATTGGGAACATTAACCCCAACCTCAATAACCGTTGTCGAAACCAGAATATCCGTTTTTCGCTCTTTGAAATCCTGCATGATCTGGTCTTTTTCGTCACTCTTCATCTTACCATGTAGAAGAGCTACTTCAGCCTTGCCGGCAAAATGAGCTGTCAACTCTTCTGATAAGGCAATGGCATTTTTCAGATCCAGAGCTTCAGATTCTTCAATCAAAGGGGAGATAACATAGGCTTGCGAACTCTTTTGAATTTCTCCCTCTAACCAAGTCAAGACCTGAGGCAACTGTTCATGCTTAATCCAGCGCGTCACAATAGGCTTCCGCCCTGCTGGCATCTGGTCAATAATAGAAACATCCATATCTCCAAAGGCTGTGATAGCCAAGGTTCGTGGAATGGGTGTCGCCGTCATCATGAGAACGTCAGGGTTGTCCCCTTTTTCCCGTAAAATACGCCTTTGCCCCACACCAAAACGGTGCTGCTCATCGATGATAATCAAGCCAAGACGAGCATAATCCACCCCATCTTGTATCAGAGCGTGGGTTCCGATAATCAAATCAGCCTCACCCTTGGCAATGGTCTCTAAAACTTCTCTTTTTTCTGCAGCTTTTAAGGAACCTGTCAAGAGAGCGAGTTTCAAGTCTGGAAAAAGGTTCTGTAAACTCTCAAAGTGTTGCTCTGCTAGGATTTCTGTTGGCACCATGAGAGCTGCCTGATAGCCAGCCGTCACCGCCGCAAACATGGCCAGGCCAGCGACCACTGTTTTTCCGCTCCCCACATCCCCTTGCAAGAGACGATTCATGTGATGGTCCGACTTCATGTCAGCCAAAATTTCCCGCAAACTCTTTTCCTGAGCTTGGGTCAGGGCGAAAGGCAGATTTTCTTTAACGGCTGTCACTTTTTCCTGAGACCAATTCAGAACCAGACCGCTTCCCTGAACTCTATTTTCAGACTTGAGCGTCTGCAATTGCATTTGGAAATAAAAGAGTTCCTCAAACTTGATACGGCGAAGGGCCTGCTTGTATTCTGCCAAATCCTTGGGAAAATGCATAGCGCGAACAGCCTGGCAACGGGACATGAGTTTGTATTTATCAAGTAAAGACTGGGGAAGATTTTCTTCAATCAAGAGGTCCAACCCCTGATCAAAAGCTGTCTTGATAACCTTGACCAGACTGGCCTGACTGATTCCCTGAGCCAGACGATAGACAGGTTGGAGGTCATCTTCCACCTGAACCAGAACCTTCATCCCAGTCAGACTGGCCTTGGCACGGTCCCATTTCCCAAAGACAGCAAGAGTTGCTCCCAACTCTATCTTATCAGCCAGATAGGGCTGGTTAAAAAAATTCACCGCAAAAACGACTTCTCCCTGCTTGAGGCTAAAACGCAGGCGATTGCGCTTGAAACCATAATACTGGACACTAGCAGGAGTCACGACCTGACCAGACAGAACAGCCTTTTCTCCGTCTTCCAGCTCCATCACCTGCTTGGTTTTGAAATCTTCATAACGGAAAGGAAAGTAGAGCAAAAGGTCTTGCAAGTTTTCAATTCCTAGTTTGGCGTATTTCTCTGCTGACTTTGGCCCCACACCAGGCAAGACATGCAAGGGTTTATGTAGATTCATGCTCCACTCCTTTCTTTTTTAATAATATTCTCTCGGAATGCGGTCGCTGAGGAGGCAAACCACCTCATAATTAATGGTTCCACGGTGGGTCGCTACCTGAGTTGCTGTGATTTCCTTGTCACCGTTTGTGCCGATCAGGGTTACTTTTGTTCCTAGCGGGTAAACCTTAGGCAAACGAATGGTAATTTGGTCCATAGATACTCGTCCGACGATTGGGCAAGCTTGGCCATCTACCAAGACAGAGAAATTCTGCATGTCTCGTGTCCAACCATCTGCATAGCCAATTGGCACCGTCGCAATGACTTGCTCGCTATCCGCCTGATAAGTTGCTCCATAGCCCATGCAAGCTCCAGCTGGAACTGTCTTGACATGAACCAGGGCAGACTCCAAACTCAAGGCTGGTGTCAAATCATAGGGCAAGTCCAAGACCTCTCCACTAGGATTGAGACCATACATGGCATCTCCCATACGGACTGCATTGAAAATAGTCTCTGCATGCCAGAGGGTCGTTGCCGAGTTGCTGGCATGAACCAGCTCTGGGACTTCCTTCATACTTGCCAAAATAGCTTTAAAGCATTCTAACTGGGTATTAAAATAGGCATCTGATTCTTCATCTGCAGTAGCAAAGTGGGTAAAAATCCCCTCAACACGAGCACCGTGTTGTTGGAGCAAGGCTTGAGCCTGCTCTGCCTCACTGGAATCTCGGAAACCAATCCGTCCCATTCCTGAGTCAATCTTGAGGTGAAGCGATAAGCCAGATAAATCAGCCCCAGTGGCAACCAACGCTCGAATCCACTCCAGTCCAGCCATCGTCAAAGTGATGTCGTATTCTTTAGCTAGGCCAATAGCTTCTAACTCAGATACACCTAGAATGAGGATTTTCTTGCTGAGGCCAGCCTGACGAAGTTCAATAGCTTCATCAATATTGGAAACACAAAATCCATCAACATCATTTTGAATAGCCTTGGCAACGGCAACAGCCCCATGACCATAGGCATTAGCCTTGATCACTGCCCACTTGAGCGTTCCTTCAGGGATATGAGCCCCCATTTGCTGAATATTTTGTCGAATAGCTCCCAGATGAATCAGAGCCTTGGTTGGTCTATGTGGACTAGCTTTCATGATTTTCCTCCAAAATGACACTGGCTGTCACAAACTGATCTGTATGGCTGATAGATAGCCAAATCTTTCCTGAAAATGGTGCCTGACTAAAATAAGGCGCGCCTCGTTCATTGTTCAAAACTTCCAAATCCTGAAAGGTCAGTTTGCCAATTCCTGTCCCCATAGCCTTGGAAAAGGCCTCCTTAGCCGACCAGCGGCCTGCCAAGTATTCGATCTGCCTGCGCCCTTTGAGACTGGCAAAACGCTCCATTTCTTTAGGGGTCAGCACGCGCTTAGCAAAGCCCTCACGTCGTGTAACTGCGTTTTCTATCGAAGCCAATTCTTCGATGTCAATTCCGTGTCCAACTATCATACTCATAAAAGGAGCTGAGATTCCCCCAACTCCATCCTTTTCACTTATTTTGTTAAGGTGGTATAAATTTCTTCTACCAAGGCTACTGTATTTTCCCAACCTAGACAAGGGTCAGTTATGGAGCAACCAAAGACCTCTGGTTGGTTTTGACGACCATCAGCTAGGTAAGATTCGATCATAAAGCCTCGAACCGTCTTTTTAATCTTTTCATTCCAATCACGATTCAGCAAGGCTTGACGAACAATGCGAATTTGTTCCATATACTGCTTGCCAGAATTGTCATGATTGGTATCGATGATAATGAAGGGATTTTCAAGTCCCATAGACTCATAGTGATTGATGGCATTTAAGAGGGTTTCATAGTAGAAATTGGGTTCATTTTTACCATATTCGTTCATGGCACCACGAAGGATAACGTGGGCCAAAGGATTTCCTGAAGTTTCCACTTCTTGGCCATGGTAAAGGAAGGTTTGCTTGTTTTGAGCCGCATAGATGGCATTAAACATAACCCCGAGGTTCCCAGATGTTGGATTTTTCATCCCAACTGGAGCATCAATCCCAGAGGCTACAAAGCGGTGTTCTTGATCTTCCACTGAGCGAGCCCCTACAGCATGGTAGCTGACCAGATCATCAACCAAAACGAGATTTGACGGATAAAGCATCTCATCAGCTGTTGTCAATCCAGTTTCGGTAATCACACGGTAGTGCAGCTGACGAACAGCCTGCAAACCATTGATGAGACTAGGCGCTTCGCTAGTATTTGGTTGATGAATCATACCCTTATAGCCATCTCCATTGGTACGAGGTTTAGCCGTATAGACACGCATCACGATAAAGATTTTATCCGCAACTTTTTTCTGCAAGTCTGCTAAGCGATGAGCATATTCGAGCACAGCTTCTTCATTGTCCGAAGAGCAAGGCCCCATCACCAAAAGGATTCGGTCGTCCTCACCTGAGATGATGGCTGCCAACTCTCTATCACGGGCTTCTTTTTTTCGCAAGGCTTCAGCTGACAGCTGGGTCGCAGCCTTGATTGCTTCAATATCAATTTCTTGACCTTTTTCGATAAATGCCATCTTATTCTCCTAGCGTTTGGTAAATTTCGCGAACAAGTGCTTCTGTGTTGTCCCATCCTAGACACGGATCTGTAATGGACTTACCAAAAACTTCTGGCTCATTTTGACGTCCATCTTCTAGATAGGACTCAATCATAAAACCACGAACGTATTTCTTGATTTTCTCATTCCAATCACGGTTGATCAAGGTCTGACGAACGATACGGATTTGCTCCATGTACTGCTTGCCTGAATTGTCATGGTTAGTATCGATGATGATAAAGGGATTTTCCAAGCCCATCTTTTCATACTGGGCAATGGTATCTATCAAATTGTCATAGTAGTAGTTAGGAATATTCTTACCATATTCATTCAAGGCACCGCGAAGAATGGCGTGGGACAATGGATTCCCTGTTGTTTCCACCTCTTTACCAAGGAAGAGGAAACTCTGTTTATTTTGCGCTGCGTAAATCCCATTAAACATAACATTAAGATTTCCAGATGTTGGATTTTTAAATCCTGTTGAGAAATCTGCTCCACTCGCTACAAAACGATGCTGTTGATCCTCTACAGAACGAGCTCCGACAGCCATATAAGAAATCAAATCATCCACCAGCGGAAGATTTTCAGGATAAAGCATCTCATCAGCTGTTGTCATCCCCGTTTCAGAAATAACGCGGTAATGTAAATGACGAACAGCCTTGATTCCATTGATCAAGCTAGGTGCTTCTTTAGCATTTGGTTGATGAATCAAGCCCTTATAGCCATCTCCATTGGTACGAGGTTTAGCCGTATAGACTCGCATGACCATAAAAATGCGGTCTTTGACCTCTTCTTGCAAAGCAGATAGACGCTTGGCATACTCGAGAACCGCCTCTTCATTATCAGATGAACATGGTCCTATCACCAAGAGAATACGCTGGTCTTCCCCACGAATGATGGCTTCCAATTCCTGATCACGTTGTTTTTTTCTCGCAAGAGCCGCCCCCTCTAATTTAGACAAGGCGCGAACTTCTTCAATGTTAATTTTAGGACTTTTAGCTGTAAATACCATGATTCATCTCCTTATAAAGCAAACGGACACCAAGCAAAAATGACTTTTACCAGGTATCCGCCTGTATCTTATCTCATATTATTGTCTCTTACCATGACAGTTCTTGAATTTCTTACCTGATCCACATGGGCATTGGTCGTTTCGTCCGATTTGGCTCAAGTCCAAATCTTCTGGAAGATTTGCCTGCTGCGCTGCGATATTACGAGTCGCAGTTGTACTGATATTGTGTTCAGTTTGCGGACGTTCTTGTTCATGGATTTGTGCTTTCATCATCAAACGGGTCACATCGAATTCAATCGATCCAATCATGTCGTTAAACATGCGGAAACCTTCTGCTTGATATTCTACAACTGGGTTGTTTTGAGCATATCCACGAAGACCAACAGCATTTCGCAACTGGTCAAGAGCATCGATATGGTCTGTCCACTTGTTGTCTACAACACGTAGAATCAAGACTTTTTGGAATTCTTTCACTGCATCTTCGTCACGAAGCTTAGCAACTTGGCTGTCATAGACTTTCAAGGCACGTTGGTAAAGTTCATCCTTGATAGCTTGGTCTGACAAACCTGCAAGATCTGAACGGTTGATTGAATCTTCTGGAAGCAAGTTATACTTAGCAAAGTTCAAGATTGCTTCCAATTTTTCGTCTTCTTTCGAACGAGCATGTGCATCCACGATACGGCCAATGGTACGACGGATCATAGCATGGATTTCAGGTGCCAAGTCACGATCTGCAGTAATGACATCATAACGTTGTGCATAGATGATCTCACGTTGTTCACGCATGACGTCATCGTATTGAAGGACTTGTTTACGAGTGTCGTAGTTGTTTCCTTCGACACGTTTTTGAGCTGCTTCAACCTGACGCGTCAACATGCGAGATTCGATAGCTTCGTCAGACATGTTGAGGCGTTCAAAGACACCTTTCAAACGTTCTGAACCGAAACGTTTCATCAAATCATCTTCAAGAGACAAGTAAAATTGTGACTCACCTGGGTCTCCTTGACGTCCTGAACGTCCACGAAGCTGGTTATCAATACGGCGACTTTCGTGGCGCTCTGTACCAATGACACAGAGTCCACCAAGTTCGCGAACCCCTTCACCAAGCTTAATGTCGGTACCACGACCGGCCATGTTGGTTGCAATAGTAACCGCACCACGTTGACCAGCGTTCATGATAATTTGAGCTTCTCTATAGTGGTTTTTCGCATTCAAGACTTCGTGAGGAACACCTGCTGCGACCAATTTCTTAGAAATATAATCACTGGTTTCAACGGCAACAGTACCAACCAAGACAGGTTGACCTTTTTGGTAACGCGCCTTCACATCCTCAATAACAGCCTTGAATTTGGCATCGATACTTGCATAGAGAAGGTCTGAGTGGTCAATACGTTGGATTGGACGGTTAGTAGGGATTGGGATAACACGAATGTTATAGATTTCACGGAATTCTTCTTCTTCTGTTTTACCAGTACCTGTCATCCCCGCCAATTTCTTATACATACGGAAGAGGTTTTGGTAGGTAATAGAAGCTGAAGTCTTGGTCTCGTCTTGGATTGGCACACCTTCTTTTGCTTCAATCGCTTGGTGCAAGCCATCAGAGTAACGGCGACCTTCCATGGTACGACCTGTAAATTGGTCGACGATTAGGATTTCCTGCTCTTCACTAACCACATAGTCGATATCAAGGATCATGATATAGTTGGCACGAAGGGCATTGTCAACAAAGTGTGTAAGAGCTACGTTTTCGATATCGTAGAGATTATCAAGTTTGAAGTAGCTTTCAGCCTTGTCAATACCAGAGTCTGACAAACCGATTGTCTTAGACTGAACGTCAATAATATAGTCGTCCTTGTCCAAGGATTTCACGAAGTGATCCGCCATATGGTAGAGTTGGCTTGTTTCAACTGCGTTGGCACCTGAAACAATCAATGGTGTACGAGCTTCGTCGATCAAAATTGAGTCAACCTCATCGACCAAGGCATAATTGAGTGGACGTTGCACCATGTTTTCTGCACGAACGACCATGTTGTCACGAAGGTAGTCGAAACCAATCTCTGAGTTGGTTGAGTAGGTAATATCACAAAGGTAAGCCTCTTTTTTCTCCATTGGAGATTTAGCTGCCAAGTTAATCCCTACTGACAGACCGAGCCATGAGTACAATTCACCCATTTCAGTCGCGTCACGTTCTGTTAGGTATTCGTTGACTGTAACTACGTGAACCCCTTTACCTGCAAGGGCATTGAGGTACACTGGCATGGTCGCTGTCAAGGTCTTCCCTTCACCGGTACGCATCTCTGGAACGTCACCATGGTGAAGAACAATCCCACCCATGACCTGAACCTTATAAGGGAAAAGTCCAAGGACACGTTTTGCAGCTTCACGAACTACCGCAAAAGCCTCATATAGCAATGAATCAAGTGATTCACCCTTGTTGTATCGTTCTTTAAATTCGTCAGTTTTCGCTTTTAGTTCTTCGTCTGACATTGCAGCCATTTGGCTCTCATAGTTAAGAACCTTATCAGCCATCTTTTCCAGACGACGAAGTTCTCCTTTATCATTTTCAATAATCGTTTTTAAAATATTAGCCATGATTTTCCTTACTTTTTATTCTGAATATTTTAGAATGTTCTTTTAATTTTAGCATATTTACCATTATTTTTCAAGAAAGAATCCTTAATTTACAACGGAAAAGGCCAGCTGAAATTCAGCTTTTTTTGCATCAATCTTCTGTGGCTACCTTTTTGTTTTTTGTCCGAGATGCATGCTTGATGATCCAAGCACAACTTGGACTTAGCTCCCCTTTCTGCCAAGTTTGAAGAATCCTTTCAAACTTATCAGGATCTTCCTTGTACAAATCATTTAAATTATTGGCTACACTTTTTTGAATAGACTTATCTCTATCATCTTTTAGATTGGTCAAAATAGTGGTGAAATCCTCAAAATAATCCAATACCACGGTTTGTCTCTTAGCCCAAGGCAGACGGATACGCATACATTCGCTGGCAAGTCTGCGAACGCGCAAATTTTCATCCCGACTCCATTCTAACAGCAAAGCCATTGTAGCCTTAGGATAGCGAGCCAGCAAAGGTCTCATAGAAAATTCTCCAGTAAATCGCTTGGTTAGTTCCTTACTAAAGGCCGCGCTCAATTCAAATTCCTTGTCCCCATATAGCTCTACATATTTTCCGATTGGCCAAAGCCAATATCCTTCTGAGAACATACCTAAACCACCCTCTAACTCAGGACCCAAAATTTTCTCAAAAACCTTGAGAGAGTCCTCATAAGATAGGGGAAGGCAATCTTTGATACTTTTAGCCAAGAGTTCTTGACGCTGGCTAAACTCCAACTCTTCCAAGTCTTTTTCTACCAACAACCTAAACTTTCGCTCATCAAATGCAGGGGACGCTTCTTTCAACCGTCGACTCAAATCCCTAGCATAAGCCAAGTCATAATAATCTTTTACTTTTTTAGCCATTTTTCAAATCCCTTAATCTTCATTTTACAGGACTTATTATATCATACAGACAGCCCGTCAACAAAATTATTTTTATATCTCCAACTATTTTAACAAGAAAGAAAAAAGACTAGAAACTAGTCTAGTCCTTCATTTTTTAATGTTTAATTTCCCAAGAATACAGGCAATATCCCAAAATACCAAAAGAGATTGATCCAGAAGGCCAAGCAAAAGATAATTCCAAAGATGAGAAGACTGAATTTTTTAATCAGCACGGAGTATAGGATAGATAAAACGCCAAAAACCACAAAGAGTTTTTTCATAACGAAATAATAAATTGAAACTCCTCCTATATGCCAATCCCAAGGAAGAAAAAACATGAGGAACCAGAGAAGGCAAATCGTAAGAATATATCTCTTGTAGTGCGCTTCAAGAAAGGCTTTTGTTTTCTCCATAGCCAACCTCCATTTCAGTCACTGTCTCTTCCCTTTTATTATACCAAAAAAACCTGGAAAAAGCTTTCCAGGTTTGAGTTTGAAATCACTAGTCATACTAGAGAAATTCCTTTATTCACAGGCTGATTCACTTTATTGACTTGATGAAGAGGTTCCAAAATCAACCTTAGGAACTGTCTTGGCTTCTTCTGTTTCTTTAAAGGTTTCAGCTTCTTTAAAGTTCATCATATTCGCAAAAAGCACGGTTGGAAAACTTCTCAACTTTTGATTGTACTCAGCTGCGACCTTATTATAATCCTTGCGTGCTACAAAGATACGATTTTCACTGCCTGAAAGTTCGACCATTAGTTGCTCAACATTTTGATTGCTCTTGAGTTCTGGATAATTCTCCGTCAAGGAAATCAAGCGGGAAAGAGCAGAACTCAACTCTCCCTGAGCCTTTTGGTTTTCTTCCGATGTCACTGAGCTACTACCGATTTTAGCTCTAGCATCCGCAATCTTGGTAAAGACTTCGGTTTCATGATTCATTTGTCCTTTAACGGACTCCACCAAGTTACCAATCAAGTCCGAACGACGTTGGAGGGCTGTCGAGACATCGGCCTGAGCCTGCTCCACTTTAGTCTGTTCACCAACCAGACCATTATAGGTCGTCACTGCGGAACAACTTCCCAGAACTAATAGTCCAAAGAAAATCGCTACTATTGAGAGAATTACTTTATTTTGTTTCATATCAAAACCTTAACACTTTCTTTTATCAACTTTTCTGAGAAAATACTCAGATTTTAAATCAATTTCCCAAACTTTGCTTTTATTTTTAATTAAGGAGTGAACTCTTGCAAAGGAGTCACCTTACTGCATGGAGAAATCGGTTTGAGCTATATATGATTACTCACCAGTCATCAGACGAACCACCGCCATCAAAGCCACCGCCGTCCCAGCCTCCAGATGAGTCGGAGCCTGAGTCAGACCAAGAAGATCCTGAATCTGATGAGTCACTACCCCACCAGCCACCGCCAGAATCATCTCCACGGGAACCGCCACCACGACCACCAAATAGAAATCCGATAATCATCACGATGAAGTAAATGAGAACTCCAAATCCGATAACTCCGTCGCTCGAACTGCTTTTTCGATGCCGTCTCGAAGAACTGCTCTCACCAGCATACCTTTCAAGTTCCCTTAAGCGACTAGAGTTGGTAGTATAGCCGTAACTACTTTTGGAACTTGAAGCAGATGTACTCGATCCACTATAAAACATGTAGTTGAGATTGTTTGCTATAGAAAGAACTCCATTGCTGTAGTCTCCCTTTTGAAAGTAAGGTCGTGCTGTTTTCAAAAATCTATTGGTCTGATAGTCTGTGATCTTACTTGCCACATTATTGCTGGTTTCAATCCGTGATTTTCTATCCTCAACAGCGACCACAATCAAGGCGCCGTTGTTGTCTCCCAAGTAGCCAATCTTCCAAGCTCTAGCTGTTTCATTGGCTACAGTTTCAATTGTTTCTCCATCTAGGCTTTTCACAACGTAAACACCCATCTGGAATTTTTCTGATTTTTTACTATTGACATTGTTCAATCCCCGAATCAGACGAATAGTATCATCCGTTAGATAGTGATCCGGGTCATAGATCCCGTACTCAGGTTTTTCAGGTGCTGTGAATGCTGACAAGAAGAGAAAGACCATCAGCAACCCAAGCAAGCGAACCAACAAACTATGTTTAAATAATCTGCTTTTTTTCATAATAACCTCCCTGATAAAGGAAAATTGATTTAAGGAATTATAGCATTTTGATTTTTACAAAGAAAGTGCATTTTCATTACAAAACTGTGACAGCAATCCTGAAATTGATGTTAATTTGATGACAAGTCTTCCAAAACTCGACCCTAATAAGAAAAAGAAGACCTTGTGTTTTCTTTTTCTTATTGAACTTACTTTTCTATTAAGATTTTAACTGGTAATTTAAAATATCTTTTTCTAATTTTTTGATTGGGTAATACCCACTTACTTTAATTATTTCATTGTTACATCCAGCGTATCCTTGCACGATATCCACTTGCGGAATGACCACCCAGTCTCCAAGAACTTCGTGCGCGCCTTCTTTGTTTTGATCCAAAATGCACACGAAGCGGTATTCTCTCTCGTGTTGCCACTCTTTAAATTTTGCAAAGGTCGCTTTAATATAGAAGTTTAGATTCGAATAAGAAAATTGATTGCTATTGCTTCTCGTATTAGGTCGTTTATCAATATACTCCACTGCTCCGTATACACAAAGTCCATCTACCCTTAAGGAATAAATTTTATCTAACAGACTCGCATACGAATACTTGAGCGCATAGCCTGTGTGACTATTGGCGTAATAAGACCACATTAAAATATTATCTGTAGCGTGTGTAAGGCAGAAGACTCGGAAGAAATCCATCATTGAATGACCGTTCGCATAGTAGCAATTACAGTCAAACGGGTCGTTGAAATGCTTCGGATGGCTAAACGACACATTCCCTTCAACTACCTGATAAGGATTCTTCTCAATCGTTTCCTTGGCATAGTACTTCACAAAATATTGTCGCTCAGCTTGAATCGTTGCTTCTGCCTTTTTAAAATACGTCTCAAGATCTTCTTTAAACATCCCTTGAAACTGCTCAACTAACCGATCTGGCTCTAAAAATCCCAGTCTGATATTCTCTGACAGCCGGTCATTAAAATCTTTCTCCGCCTTCTCTATTTCAAAGCCTTCAGGAATCCTAGTATTCCTGGTTTGAATAAACATAACCTTCTTACACTCTACCTCTACCGTTTTCCTAGTCGGTTGTTTAAAGAGCGCCACAAACACTTTCTCTTCTGTTGCTCGGTTGGCAATTAAAAAACAATTACTATCGAGATAGGACTCCACCAAATGGTATTCTTTATGCGTCTGTAAGAATGTTACCTTTGCAATCAAATAACGATATAGTTCAATATCTTCTTTTAGAATGATTTTCAATAAAGTCACCACCTCTATAAAAATTTAAAAATTGTTTAAATACTCAATATTGTTTAGTAAAAAAGAGCAATCATATACAATTACTCTTTCATCACTGATTACTAGGACTTAATCCTTTTTATCATTTTATTTTCGTTTTCTTGCGATCAAATGAATCGGGGTTCCTTCAAAGACAAAGGCCTTGCGAATTTGATTTTCCAAGAAACGCAGGTAAGAGAAGTGCATGAGTTCTTCTTCGTTAACAAAGATGACAAAGGTTGGTGGCTTGGTTGCCACTTGGGTTGCGTAGAAAATCTTGAGGCGTTTCCCTTTGTCTGTCGGTGTTGGATTGATGGCAATGGCATCCATGATGACATCGTTTAAGACAGCTGATGGGATACGTGTGTTTTGACTTTCGCTGATTTGCTTGATCATCTCAGGCAGTTTGTGGAGACGTTGCTTGGTCAGAGCAGACACGAAGACAATCGGTGCGTAAGGCAGGTATTGGAACTGCTCACGGATATCTTCTTCCCATTTTTTCATGGTGTGGTTATCTTTCTCAAGGGTATCCCACTTATTGACCACGATGATCATCCCTTTACCGGCTTCGTGGGCAAAACCTGCGATACGCTTGTCGTACTCACGGATACCTTCTTCGGCATTGAGGACCATCAAGACCACGTCAGAACGGTCAATGGCACGCATGGCACGCATGACAGAGTATTTCTCCGTATTTTCATAGACTTTACCAGACTTACGCATACCAGCTGTATCAATCATGGTAAACTCTTGTCCATCCGTATCTGTAAAGTGGGTATCAATGGCATCACGCGTTGTTCCAGCTACTGGGCTGGCAATCACACGGTCTTCTCCCAAAATAGCGTTGATTAAACTTGACTTTCCAACGTTAGGACGGCCAATCAAGCTGAATTTGATGACATCTGGATTTTCTTCTTCGACTTCGTGTGGTAGATTTTCCACAATGGCATCCAGCACATCACCCGTACCGATACCATGGACAGACGAAATTGGCAGTGGTTCACCCAATCCTAGCGCATAGAAATCAAAGATATCATTTCGCATCTCAGGGTTGTCAACCTTGTTAACCGCAAGTATAACAGGTTTATGGGTCTTATAAAGTTTACGAGCTACGTACTCATCTGCATCTGTGATTCCTTCTTTCCCAGAAACTACAAAGACGATGACATCCGCTTCTTCCATGGCAATTTCTGCCTGGTGTTTGATTTGCTCCATGAAGGGAGCATCGACGTCGTCAATCCCTCCCGTATCAATCATACTGAAAGAACGGTTGAGCCACTCACCCGTTGCATAGATACGGTCACGTGTCACACCCTCGACATCTTCTACGATTGAGATTCGCTCACCAGCGATTCGGTTAAAGAGGGTCGATTTCCCAACATTGGGACGCCCTACAATGGCAACAGTTGGTAAGGCCATGTTTTCTCACTTTCTACAATAACTTTTTCTGTTCTAGATTTCTTCGAGTTGAACTAGGTTCGGCTTGACCAAACTGCTCTGCCAAACGCTGACTCCAAGAGGTCGTCGCACGCGCACCAGCATAGTCTGCCTGTACTTTGTCATAGTCCAAAATCGCCGCTACTGGCTGTTCTTGGTATTCTTCTTCAAATACCACTTGGTTCAAAGGCAGTCTTGGTTTGACATCGTGTTGTTGATCTGGCACGCCAAGGGCAATCCCAAAAACAGGGTAGGTATAGTCAGGAAGGTTAAAAAGCTCTGCCACTTCTTCTGACTTGTAACGGACCAAACCGATGATAACACCACCATATCCCAGACTCTCTGCTGCAAGCAAGGTATTTTGCCCTGCAAGCGCAGCGTCCACAGACGTGATAAGGAGACCTTCCACTCCTTGAGGTTGGAAACTGTCCGTATGAAGGCTTGCTCCCTTTTCAGCTCGGTTCAAGTCACCGACAAAAAGCAAAAAGGCTGCTGACTGGCGAATGGCTTCCTGGGGAACCAATTCATATAAGGCATCTTTCTTCTCTTGGCTGCGTACACGAATCACAGAGTAAGATTGGAAATTTTTCCAAGATGACGCCATTTGAGCAGCAGTCAGAATCTCGTCCAAGTCTGTTTGAGGAATATCTTGCTCCTTAAAGCGACGAACTGAAGTATGAGCTTTCATCAGTTTAATGGTTTCTGTCATCGGCGATTTTCTCCTTCTAGTCTCGTTTCCTCTGCTAAATAACGGATTCGTTCCATGACCCGTCTAGCTTCCCAAGTCTCGTCATTTCCATTCTTTCCTTTGGCAAAATGTTTTTCCAAATCTTGGAAATTAAAGTTGGAAGTAAAGAAGGTCGGCAAATCTTCCTGCATACGATACTGGAGAATAACTTGGAGAATCTCATCACGCACCCAAGGTGTTGACTGCTCTGCACCAATATCATCCAAGACCAAGACTTCTGCTAACTTGATGTCATCCACCAAAGTTTTCACAGATCCTTCACCGATGGCATTTTTCACATCAATGACAAAGCTTGGATAGTGGAGAATAGTTGTTGAGGCCCCACGTTTTTCAGATAGGTCGTGAGCCAGAGCTGCCATCATGAAACTCTTACCGACACCAAAATCTCCGTAAAGATAGAGGCCCTTTCGGATGCTTGGGTAAAGGTCAACAAAGGAATAGAGTCTCTCAAAAATCGGTAACCGTCCTAGATCATCCAGGTCAATCTGAGCCAATTTCGCTTTCTTGAGACTTGCTGGTAGATTGATCAACTTAAGACGATTCTTAATTGCAGCCTCTTTTTCTGCCGCGATTAGTTCTGGTGTTTCTTCATAAGACACATCCGCATATCCGTGATTCATAACCAAGATGGGCTTGTAGCCACGCGCTATATAGTCCGCATCCCCACGAAGAAACTTGTCCCGTTCTGTGATATATTGGTTGAACTTGGAGATGCTACGATTCAACTCCTCTGGACTGAGGGATTCTTTCTGGATAAAAGCCGCTACATCTGGGTCTTTCATAATCTGCTGGACTAGGTCCTGATACTGAAAACGACTTGTCTGACGTTTGATAACGTCACCCACACTTTCCATCTAGTCTCCTCCTTCTTCTAATCGGGCTAACATTTCTTGTTTTTTACGTTCTAGTTCCAGACGAGTTTCCTCACTGGTTTGATTCTTGTATTCTGGATTGCTCCACTTGGGAACATTGGTCTTAGTCGAGCTAGTTTTCGATTTCTGGTCTTCCTGCCCTCTTTGCTGACGCTCTCGAATCCGAAGCACAGCTTCTTCTGCTGTCCGAATTTTTTGGTAAGCATAGTCATTTGCGACCTTCATGGCATATTTTTCATTGACATTAGCCGAATCAACCTTGTTAAAGGTTAGAAGCAAGACGATATTGATGACTTCGTCCAGCAAGCTTAAAGACGCCATCTGGTGAAGGAGTTCTCGCTCACTCTGGGTGATGTTCCCCTTACGCGTTTGCTTGATTTCCGCTAAAAATTGTAGGGGAGTTTTATTTTTGGCTTCCCTGATAATGGTCATTTCTTTGGGGCTAAAGTCAGAAGTAGCTGGTTTTTGTGCTATCTTTTCACGCATGCGTTTGACAGAAATAACCTGAGCTACAGCTGTCGCCTTAGCTAATTGATAGGTTTCAAACCAGGTCCACTTTTTTTCATCTGCGATGGCAAACAATTCCAAAACATCCGCCTGCTCGTCTTCAAAACGCAAGCCATCTCGAGCCATCAGCTGCTGGAAATGTTCCAAGTCAAAATCATTTTTTAACTTGCTTTTAGACTCGCTTGGTGTCACTTCTTCAGTCAGGGTTGGAAAGACTTGACTCAAAGAAACAGAGAGTGCTTCTCCCTCACTTGGAGCCTGCTTCATAGCAGAAACAGCTGTATCCCCAATCTTTTTCTCTAATAATCTGCTATAGACAGAATGGCTTAGAAATTCTTGACTGGAGAGGGGAGAATGAAGCTGTAATTCATAAGTTTCTCCCCTTTGATAAAGGGTCAACAGATCTAAGGCAGATAAGACTTTGAAGGATTGGAGCAAGGTCGGCATGCCAAAGTTTAAGTGGTTGAGGATGTGGGAAAAGAGGTGTTCCTTTTGTCCACCATCCCAAAAGGTAATGGCATATAGATAGAGGCTCAGCGCCTCCTGACCGATAATCGGGAGGTAGCACTGCACCAGAGAAGAGGTATCTTGCGACACCCGATTATTCTTTAGAAAAGAAAAACGGTCATTTGGTTTCATCTATTTTTCCTTTTTCTTCTTAGAGGACTGGGTGATTTGCTGGAGCAGACTCTCCAACTCACTCACATCCTTAAAGCTACGATAAACACTGGCAAAACGAACATAGGTAATCTCATCCAGCTCCGCCAATTCTTCCATGACTAAAGAACCAATATATTCACTTTGGATCTCATTCTCACTGCGACTACGGAGTTTTTGCTCGATGCGATTGACCACCATGTTGATTTCATCACTTGACACAGGACGCTTCTGGGCTGAGCGGATAATCCCATTAAAGATTTTATCTCTCGAAAATTGTTCTCGCGTACCGTCTTTTTTGACAACAACCAGCGTTCTTTCTTCTACTCGTTCATAGGTTGTAAAACGATGCTGACACTCGTCGCACTCACGTCTTCGACGGATGGTATTTCCTTCTTCGGCTTGTCGACTATCAACAACACTAGACTTGGTAGCCCCACATTTTGGACAACGCATGCATTTCCCTCCTTGTCGTTTTCTTTTCATTATACCATTTTTTGAGCAATTCCCAAAACAATTCTTATTTTTACTTGACAAGTTTTTTGTTTTATTGTATTATTTAATTAGAACAACAAAGACAAAGAAAGGAGACTATGATGTCCTGGTCATTTGATAATACAAAACCGATTTATTTACAGATTATGGAAAAAATCAAATTACAGATTGTTTCCCATGAACTGGAACCCAACCAACAGCTCCCTACCGTGAGAGATTTGGCGAGCGAGGCTGGGGTCAATCCTAATACCATTCAGCGCGCCTTGTCTGACCTTGAACGTGAAGGATTTGTATACAGCAAGCGGACAACTGGTCGTTTTGTCACCGAGGATTTGGACCTCATCCTTCAGTCCCGCAAACAACTTTCCGAGGAGCAACTGCAACAATTCGTCTCTTGCATGCTTCAATTTGGCTACAAAAAAGAAGAACTGCCAAATGTATTAAGCGACTATATTAAAGGAGTTTAAGACTATGACACTACTAGCACTTGAAAATGTAACAAAATCATATGGAGCAACCGCGGCACTTGACAATATCTCACTAGAGATCTCAGCCGGAAAGATTGTCGGGCTCCTTGGACCAAACGGATCCGGAAAAACAACCTTGATCAAACTGATCAATGGTCTCCTTCAACCAAATAAAGGACGTGTCCTCATTAACGGACAGGATCCAAGTCCTGCTACCAAGGCGATCGTCTCCTACCTACCAGATACAACCTACCTCAATGAAGAGATGAAGGTTAAGGATGCTCTAACCTATTTTAAAACCTTCTACCAGGATTTCAATCTCGAAAGAGCCCAACACCTTTTAGCCGATCTCGGTATTGATGAAAACAGTCGCCTCAAGAAACTATCAAAAGGGAACAAGGAAAAGGTCCAACTCATCTTGGTTATGAGCCGTGAAGCCCGCCTCTACGTTCTGGACGAACCAATCGGAGGCGTGGATCCAGCTGCCCGTGATTATATCCTCAATACCATCATCAACAACTATTCCCCAACTTCTACGGTGCTAATTTCAACCCACTTGATTTCAGATATTGAGCCAATCTTGGATGAGATTATCTTCCTCAAAGACGGAAAAGTCGTCCGCCAAGGAAATGTTGATGATATTCGTTACGAGTCAGGTGAATCAATTGACCAGCTCTTCCGCCAGGAATTTAAAGCCTAAGCAAAGGAGATTATTATGTTTTGGAATCTAGTTCGTTATGAATTTAAAAATGTCAATAAATGGTATCTGGCACTCTACGGTGCTGTGCTTGCAATTTCAGTTTTGATTGGAGCTTTTATTAGCAGCCTTAGCCAGAGTTACAATCCTAACAATGCTGCTTATTTCATCTTCTTTTTAGTACTAGTCTTTGGAGGACTCAGCGTCACTCTTTGGATTGCAACAATCTTTTTAATCATCCGAAGATTCAAGGGCAGTGTTTATGACCGCCAAGGGTACTTGACCCTGACCTTGCCTGTCTCTGAGCACCAAATCATCATCGCAAAACTTTTAGGTGGTCTTGTCTGGTCCATCTTAAGCTATATCGTCTTTATCTTGAGTATATTGATTATCTTCTTCTTAACACCAATAGAAAAAGACTTCACTGCCCTCTATAACTTCATTTCCCCTTACCTCAGCTACGGCTGGCTGTATGCGCTATCACTGTTTGTAGGTTCGATCGCATGGATTTTATCCATCTACCTCTCCATCTCTATCGGACAACTCTTTAATGAGTATCGAACAGCTATGGGGATTCTAGCCTATATCGTCATTGCCATCGTCATTGGTTATGTTTCTCTCTTTTTCCGAATTGAAAATGACTTTAACATGATGATTGGTACAGAAATTCTGCGCGATCTCTTTTTATCAGCTATCTACTATCTCGGTACCTACTATATCTTGAAAAACAAGGTTAACTTGCAATAAGTTAAAGGTCTAGCGACTCTGTATCGCTAGATCTTTTCTTTTAGATATATTGTATGAAAATGTGGATAAAAAGGAGTATAATAATTTTAAAAGTGATTACTGTATATTGATAAGGAGGGAGCTCTTTATGCTTAGAACGTTTGTTGCAAAGAAACACTTAACACTTTACTTCTTTTCGATTGCAATCACATGGCTGGAAGCGATTATTACGCCAGCGCTCATTCAGAGTATCGTTGCTAGTTTTACCAATCAAGAACTGGAACTTCTTTGGAAAGTGTTGATTCTGGGAATCCTTGGAAACCTCATCCTCTTACTGGGGCTAGCTGGAAAACGCTATTACTACGCTCGTTTGATTACTGATTTCAGATATGGAATTAAAAGCGCTATTTTCAAGCGATTCCTCAGCGGTTATGATATTGATGAAAAGGATATTTTGTCTGATTTAGAAAACGACGTCAACCAGTTAGAAAAGAGCTATATTGAGCCAACCGTTATCATTATTTCTTCTCTTGGTTTCACAACCGTCTCCATTCTATATGCCCTGTGGACTAATTTTTACCTAGGCTTGATTTTTATTCTCTTCTACTCCGTCCCTGTCCTCTGTAGCGCCATCGGATCTAAGCGTTTAGATTCACTTTCTGAAAAGCGGTCCACTATTAACCAGAGCTACTTATCAAGCTTGACAAATTTTATTGGCGGTAGCCAACAGATTCGTCATTATCAGGGACAGGACTTCTTTTTTGCTCGCTATCAAAATCAGTTACAGACTAGTTTGGATGCGGAAATACGATATGAGAAACAACGTACCCTAAACAGTCTCTTTATCAATAGCATCGATGCCTTTTGCTCCGTTGCCCCTATTGTCATTGGCGGTTTTATGACCTATTATGGTTATTTAAACGCAGCTAGTTTTGTAGCCATTTATCTCGTTTCTCATAATATTGGCTATCAATTCCAAGAATTAGCCTACTTTACTAACACCCGAAAAGCAACTCAATACCTCTGTGAAAAGTACCAAGTACTTTTCACAAATTCTAGTCCTATTTCTACTAGCACCTTCCAAAACATTTATCCCGTCCAACTAGAGAATATCTCTCTAGAAAAAGAGGGACAGGTCCTTTTATCCCCTCTTTCCATGCACATCAAGAAAGGAGAAAAGATTGCCATTATCGGTGAAAGTGGCTCTGGAAAAACGACTTTACTCAATATCATTCATGGAGAGTTGGCTGCGACCAGTGGACGGATTGCATTTGCTGGCCAAAGCCTATCACGCCAAGAAATCACGAGCGTTAGCTCCTATATCCTCCAAGATAGCCATTACTTTGACACGCTGTCTCTGGAAGACAATATCCTTCTAGGAATGACTAAAAAGCAAGAAAGGTTGAATCATATCCTCAAGACAACTGGTTTAGAACATTTGAAAAATCGAACTCTTAGCAACGATAGCCTGTCTGGTGGCGAGAAACAACGACTCGAAATCGCTCGCGCGCTCTATCACGACAGCCAACTCATCTTGGCTGATGAGATTAAGGCCAATCTTGACTTAGAGAATAGCAAAAAGATTAGCGACCTCCTCTTCTCGCTACCTCAGACAGTCATTGAAGTCATTCACCATTATACAGACGAGGACTTAAAACGCTACGACCAAGTCATTCATTTAAGCAAAGAAAAGTAAATCCTTACAAAATAAAATTGGAAAAAAGCAAGGAACTCAGCTTCCTTGCTTTTTAACTCAATATCAAACTAGCTACGATGGGGCTTACAAATACGTAGAGAATACCAGTAATACCGATAGCCAAGCCACCCATGGCTCCTGCTACAGAGCCGTATCGGAAGGCTGTTCCTGTTCCGACAGCATGACCTGTTCCCCCAAGGGAAAGCCCAACTGCTACTGGATCATCAATTTTCAACCACTTCAAAAGGGTTGGTCCGATAACACTGGTCAAAATCCCAGTCGCCACTACGACGACCAAGGTCACAGTCGTCAAACCTTGCAATTTTTCTGTGATCCCCACTGCCATGGCGGTTGTCACTGACTTGGGAAAGAGAGAAATGGCTAGGAAAAAGTCCATACCAAATATTTTCGCTACTATGGCAGTGAAACAAGTATTGACAACTACTGCTAACAGACTACCAAAGAGAATACTGCGAGCATGATGCTTCATCAGGTGAAAACTCTTATAAAGCGGAATCCCTAGAGCCACGGTCGATGGGACAATCAAGTTGTTCAGATAAACCCCACCTTGGTAATAATCTTGATAAGAAATACCCGTCGCCTTAAGGAAAATAATGATAAAAATGGCTGACAAAAGCAGGGGCGTTGTCAATGGATGGGGGAAACGTCTGTAAATCAACATCCCCACTAGATAAGCTAGGATAGATAATGCAATCCCAAACAGAGGATTGGATACAAATTCACTCATTTGGCATCTCCTTTCTCATAATCTCCCTCAAATCGTCTCTTGATAAACTGAACCACTAGGGCAATAAGAATAATGTTGATGACAGCCGCAAAAAAGACAATCAAGACGATAGGCAAAAGATAAGGAGCAATCACATCAAACTTTTCCATGATACCTACTGCTGGTGGCAAAAAGAGAATAGTCATGTTGGCCAGCAAGAAATTCCCGACCATGTTGACATGTCTGGTCCTTAGCCACTTGAACTGTAGGGCTAGAAAGAGAATAATCAAGCCGATAATACTGCCTGGGATGGGCAAATGAAAGAAACTGGAGATTCCCTCACCGATTAGAGAAATCACAAAGAGAATCATCAATTGAACATATAATTTCATCCTAAACTCCATGAAATAAACTTCTTGCATACCAGTTTACTCTTTTTTCAGAAAATTTCAAGGAAATATTGAAATTCTTCTTTCTTGCAAGGATTAGTTAAAAGTAGTATAATCATTGCATGCGCAATCATCTTGTGTTACAAAGATAATCAGTAATGACTTTGTGATTTTTACTTTGAAAAGAAAGGAGAAAGCAATGACCTATTTGGAAAAGTGGTTTGACTACAACCGCCGTCAAAAGGAAATGGAAGCCTTGTTGGAAGAAACTATTGCCCAGCAGAGTGAACAAAGGTTGACCTTGAAAGAGTTTTACCTGCTCTACTATCTGGATTTGGCCCAAGAAAAATCTCTACGCCAGATTGATTTACCTGATAAGCTTCATCTCAGTCCAAGCGCAGTTTCTCGAATGGTGGCTCGACTAGAAGAGAAAAACTGTGGTTTGCTTAGTCGCCGGTGTTGCGATCAGGATAGACGGGCTAGCTTTATCTGCCTGACTGACGAGGGACAGACAACTCTAGCTTACCTGCAAAAGGCTGTCGAAGAAAGGCTGGAGACGAGTCTTGATTTCATTTCATAATCAGATTTCCTAAAAAAGTTGCGTGCGCAATCATTTTTCTTGACATTCCTCTTTTCAAGGAGTACAATAAAGTCAAGATCGAACAAAGGAGTTTTATATGATCGAAATTACTTATCTAGACGCCAGCAAGCAAGAGAGAACCATGACTTTCGAGTCTTACCAAGACTTTGAACGTTCTCAACATGCCTGCCTTATCGGCGTCGCAGATTACTACACTGTCCAAAAATTAACCTACAATGGTCATGATTTGGACTACCATGGGACTTATGGAGATGTCTTCTTCTATCTCATGAAACAAGATTTAAGCCAATATAATTAAAAAGGAGAAATACAATGGCAAAAGCAATTACAGATGCAACATTTGAACAAGAAACAAAAGACGGTTTGGTCTTGGTAGACTTCTGGGCAACTTGGTGTGGTCCATGTCGTATGCAAGGTCCAATCTTGGACAAATTGTCTGAAGAACTTTCAGAAGATGTCTTGAAAATCGTTAAAATGGACGTGGATGAAAATCCAAACACGGCTCGTGCCTTTGGAATCATGTCTATCCCAACCCTTCTCTTCAAAAAAGACGGCCAAGTGGTGAAACAAGTTGCTGGTGTTCACACAGCAGAACAAATCAAGGCCATCGTTGCTGAATTGAGCTAATCATACTAGAGACCAAGTACTTTATTTGGTCTCTTTTTTCTTGCCCTTTGCCATTTTTCAAAAAATATGCTAGACTGTAGGTAGAATATTACGATGTTTGGGACATGCCATCGCTAAAAAAAACCTCTACTTGGTATTTTTTAGCTCCCCTAAAGGGAGCTTTTTGCGTGCTCTGAACATTTTCCACTTTGGAAGGAGTACTATGAAACGTCAATCAGCCTTGGTCGTCTTTAGTGGCGGTCAAGATTCCACAACCTGCCTCTTTTGGGCTAAAGAACACTATGAAACAGTCGAAGCCGTCACCTTTGCCTACGGCCAACGCCATCATCTCGAAATTCAAGTTGCTAGAGAAATCGCTAAGGAACAGGGCATTCGTCATCACATCTTAGATATGTCTCTGCTGGGACAAATCACTGAAAATGCCTTGACCTCTGATCTGGAGATTGAGCAAAAAGAGGGAGAGGTTCCCAATACTTTTGTTGACGGTCGCAACCACCTCTTTCTATCCTTTGCAGCAGTTCTTGCCAAGCAACGAGGTATTAATGATATCGTGACAGGTGTCTGCGAGACAGACTTCTCAGGCTACCCTGACTGCCGTGATGTCTTTATCAAATCCCTTAATGTTACTCTCAACCTTGCCATGGATTATGACTTTGTTATCCAAACACCTCTCATGTGGCTAGACAAGGCTGAAACTTGGGAGTTAGCCGACCAACTTGGTGCCTTTGACTACGTTCGTGAGAAGACCTTAACCTGCTACAATGGGATTATCGGTAGTGGCTGCGGAGATTGCCCAGCCTGCCATCTACGTCAGCATGGCCTTGATGTTTATCTCTCACAGAAAGGAGTGGGCTAATGTTTTTTGCACCCAAAGAAATCAAACAGGAAACTGGGGAGTCTCTTGTCTACAATCCTCACAGAACCTTGGTATCAAAAGAGTTTACTTTCGACGCTGCCCACCACCTCTTTCACTATGAGGGAAAATGCAAATCCCTGCACGGCCACACTTATCATCTGCAGATTGCTGTCAGTGGATTTTTAGATGAACGGGGTATGACCTACGATTTTGGAGATATCAAAGCTATCTACAAGGACTACTTAGAGCCCCATTTGGATCATCGCTATCTCAATGAAACCCTGCCTTATATGAATACAACCGCTGAAAACATGGTTTACTGGATTTTCCAAACCATGAGTCAAGAGTTGCCAGACGAACGCGGTCTCCGTATGGAATACGTTCGTCTCTATGAGACTCCGACTGCCTTTGCAGAGTTTAGACGGGAGTGGTTAGATGACTAGGGAACGTGTCCTCAAACTACCAGTTCTGGAAATCTTTGGCCCAACCTTTCAAGGTGAAGGTCGTGCCATCGGGCAGAAAACCATGTTTGTCCGTACTGCTGGTTGCGACTACCATTGCGACTGGTGCGACTCTGACTTTACTTGGGATGGTTCTGAAAAGCCAACTCGCATGACCGCTGATGAAGTCATTGCTGCCTTAGATAAGCTAGGAAGCTACGACTATGTAACCCTATCTGGCGGAAATCCTGCTATCCTAGCAGCCAACATGGCTCAACTCGTCACCAAGCTCAAGGAACGTGGTGTCACTCTGGCTGTTGAGACCCAAGGCTCCCGCTGGCAAAATTGGTTAAAAGATATTGACCAGGTCACTCTGAGTCCCAAACCTCCTTCATCCAAGATGGAAGTCAACTTCGAGACCTTGGACTTTATCGTTTCCCAACTGGATCCAGACAAGGTCACCTTTAAAATTCCTGTCTTTGATGATGCAGATCTAGCCTTTGCCAAAGGCATTCAAGAACGCTATCAACCAGATGTCCTCTTCTTATCGGCTGGAAATCCTGAGCCCAAGGCTACAGGCAATATTGTCCAAGACCAACTAGACCGTCTCAAAGAACTCTGGGAACGTGTCGCTGCTGACGACAGCTGGGGCAATGTCCGCGTCCTTCCCCAACTTCATACCCTCCTCTACGATAACCAACGTGGTGTTTAAGATTAGAAAGAAAAAAACATGTCACAACAAGAAGAAATGAAAAACCTTAGCCTCCTCGGCAACAAAGAAACCAACTACATTTTTGACTATCAACCAGAAGTTCTCGAATCTTTTGACAATCGTCATGTGGAAAATGATTATTTCATCAAATTCAACTGTCCTGAATTTACCTCCCTTTGCCCAATCACTGCTCAGCCAGACTTTGCGACGATTTATATTTCCTACATTCCTGACAAGCTCTGCGTCGAGTCAAAATCCCTCAAACTCTACCTCTTTAGCTATCGAAACCATGGGGATTTTCACGAAAACTGTATCAACACCATCGGGAAAGACTTGGTCAATCTACTAAACCCTCGCTATTTGGAGGTATGGGGAAAATTCACTCCGCGCGGTGGCATCTCAATCGACCCCTACTACAACTACGGTAGACCTGGAAGCAAGTATGAAGGTTTGGCAGAACAACGCCTCTTCCAGCACGACCTTTATCCAGAGAAAATTGACAACCGTTAAACATATACGAAAAAGCCCTGTTCCTCAAACTGAGGAGCAAGGCTTTTTGAGTTTCAATTATTCTTCTGTTCCAAGGAAATTTTTCGCAACAAGTGCTGCAAGAACGCCACCAACGATTGGGGCAAGGATGAAAATCCATACTTGTTGAAGGGCTGCGCCACCTACCAAGACAGCAGGTGCCAAGCTACGAGCTGGGTTTACTGAAAGTCCAGTGATGTTCAAGCCTACAAGGATCAAGGCTGTTAATGACAAACCAATCACCAAACCAGCGATTGCGCCATTGCCTTTGCTTGCTGATGTTACAGTCATGATAACTAGGACAAACAAGAAAGTTGCGATAACTTCAAACAAGAAACCACCAAAGACAGTGACACCGTTTGCCAAGGCATTTTCACCAAGACTTGCAGTTGACATGCCTGAGTTAGACAAGAGGAAGAATACTGCAGCTGACGCAAGGAAAGCTCCAACTACTTGTCCAAGGATGTAGTTTACAAGTTCTGAAGATGACAAACGTTTGTTTACAAACATAGCGATCGAAACCGCTGGGTTCAAGTGAGCACCTGAAACAGTTCCGATTGAGTAAGCTGCAACTACAATTGCCAAACCAAAGGCAAAAGCAATTCCAAGGTGTCCAAGGCCATTAAGACCATTTCCAAAAACAACAGCTCCTGTTCCAATGAACACAAGCATAAATGTACCGATTAATTCAGCAACAAATTTTTTCATGATAAGTCTCCTTTTTTCAAACTATGTATTAGTCTATCAAAAGAAGGAAAGGGTTTCAAGAAAATTGACTGGAAAATTTTATTGAAATTCATAGAACTATTCGCTATTTTCTAGTATTGAAAAGACTGGATTGCTTCTTTCAAGTCATCTTGTAAACTATTTCTCTGGTCAAGTTGAACATAGACTTCCAACAAACAGGATCTGAAGTTGGAAAATTTATAAAAATCTTCCCTCTCTTCTATTGGAAAATCAACCGTTTTTATCCAAGAAGCTACTTGTTGTTGCCCTAATTTCCCTTGCAAAATGGGTTCATAAAGTACTCTCGCTAACCGCCAATCCTCATCATTTGTAAAACGAATGGTAATTCTTTTAAATAGTTGACCCAGTACATCAAATACTTCAGAAACTCTGTTACTAGGAAAATCTGGATGACAAACGACTTCAGTCAAGAGATCCGCTCCATGCGCAAAAGCGTGAACCCAACCATACTGACTTGAAAAACCTGTCGTATCCTTTTCTTTTTTAAGGTAATACAAACCTTGAGATAGCATAGCATTTCTTATATCAGTTTTTAAACCTTTATAGAAAAGAGAGTGTTCGTTACCATCCGCAGACAAGAGATTGGCATAAATTAGCGCCCTAAAAGAACGTTCAAGTGTTGACAGGCCTATCTTATCAATCTCTTTATCTAGTCCTCCATCAGATGAGACCACCTCAGCAATGAAATGAAATTGATCCTGTGTAAATAGCTCTTCCTGAATCCCTCTAGCCAAACTAGTAAAAACCAATTCATCACGAATCTCTGGATTGGGATCCCCTATGTGATCAAGTAACCACTGGAGTTCTTCTTGACGATAGCTCGGTTTTTCTTCTGCTATTTTTCTAAGTAACTCTTGATACATGGTCAATACCTCTACATTTCTAGTAACTTATCAAAAAGCCATTCTCTGTTCATATCCTTATCCTAAATCCTCTTTACTCCCCCAACTCCGCACTGTAGGCGATAATCTGGTCAACTGTATCAGACAGAAACTGAATCGTATCACGGAGTGGTTTATCTGTTGAAATATCCGCTCCGATAATCATGGCTGACTCAAGTGGTGTCTTGCTACCACCTGATTTAAGGAGATTGAGCCAATCTTCAGCTCCAGTTTCTGAATGTTTCAAATGAAGGTACCCCGCAGTCGAGATAACAAGTCCAGCTGAGTAGGTGTAACTATACAATCCCATGTAATAGTGAGCTTGGCGCATCCAAGTCAGAGCTGCATCATCATCAATCTCAATGGCATCTCCCCAGAAATCCGTCAAGACTTCCTTCATAATGCTGTTGAGCTTGTTTGCTCCAAAGGTCTCCCCTTCTTCAATCAATGTATAAACCTTACGCTGGAAGGCTGCTTCCAAGAGGTGGGTGATGAAATTATGGAAGTAGGTGTCTGTCAAGCGATGAGCAAGAGCGAAGCGTTTTTGACGTGGATCATCAGACTGGTGCTCCAAGTAGTCACTGAGAAGCAATTCATTGAAGGTTGATGGCGCTTCGACATAGTAAGTAGACATGTGGGCATTGAAGTAGCTTTGGTGATTATCTGAAAAGATGAATTGACCAGAATGCCCGATTTCATGAATCAAGGTATAAACATCGCTCAAACGACCAGTCCAGCTCATGAGGACATAAGGGTGCACGCGATATGGATCCGCCGCATACCCGCCAGAATCCTTGCCACTATTAGCAGCGAAGTCCACCCAGCGTTCTTCTTGATAGCGCGCAACTTCCTGACAATATTCTTGTCCCAAAGGTTCTACTGACTTCATGACCAAATCATAGGCGTCATCAATAGTCACTTCAGGATTCAGGGCGCTGTCCAAGTCCAATTTCCAGTCTGCAAAGGTCATCTTTTCAAGACCATTCACCTTGGCAACATGCTTGAGGTATCTCTGAGCAACTGGCGCAAAATCCTTCATGATGAGGTCAATCTGGCGGTCAAACATGGCACGGTCAACTTCTTGCTCAGCTAGGAGATAATCAAAGACTGAGTCATAGCCCTTCATATCAGCCAATAGTTTTTCAGACTTAACTTGGGCTAAATAGGCTGCAGCTGCCGTATTTTGATGCTTACGGAGTCCCTCTGAGAAGGAGCGGAAAGATTTCTCACGAACCTCAGCGTCCTCGTGGTTTTGGTAGAAATTCTCATAGGTAACAAAGCTGTTTTTATAGGTCTTGCCATGGGCTTCAAAGTCAGCCATTTCAAAGTCCCCAGCTCGCATCTTAGTGTAAATGTCCTGTGGACTGTAGAAAACTTCTCCCAGATTTGTCAAAGCTTTCTCCACATCAGCCCCTAGGTAGTGGGCTTTTTTGATTTTGGCCTGACGAATGGCTGCCGTCAAGTGAGGCAATTTACCCAAACGGTCCAATACCTCGTCGTCTGCAGCCACCAAGGCGTCGTCAAAGAAGGTCAAGGCTACGCTGGCATCAGTTTCAAATTCCATCCCAGCCTGGGCAATATTGGCAAATTCTTCATTGCTATAATCTGTCGTCTGAGGCATAAAGGCGTAATTGCCGATATGGCTCATCTGGATATAGATTTGTTCCAATTCCGTAAAGGCCTTCTCAAAATCCTCAAAAGTATGAAGATTGCCCTTGTAATCACGGCTAAATTGATTGATGTCTTCGCGCGTTTTCTCGATTGCACGCAAGAAATCCTCACGGTCTTGGTATAGGGCTGTTAAGTCCCAAAGTTCCTTTTCTGGAAATTCTGAACGGTGTTTTTGTTCCATTTTCTTCCTCTTATTTCTCTAATTCTACTAAAACACTAAGGGCTGATAAGGCGTAAAGTGGTGCTGTTTCAGCTCGCAAGATGCGAGGACCAAGCCCTGCCAAGACTGCTCCTTTAGCTTCAAAACTTTCAATTTCTACTGGTGAGAGACCGCCTTCTGGACCAAAGATAAAGAGCAATTTAGCTCCTTTTTCAAGGCCAGTGACTGCTTGTAAGAGCGCAGCGGCTTCTCCCTCTTTTGCTGATTCTTCATAGGCCACTACAATAGAGTCAAACTGGTCAAACTGAGCTAGAAAATCTGCTTTTTTCTCGAAAAGCTGAATACTTGGAACGATATTACGCTTGCTTTGTTCGGCTGCTCCAAGGGCGATTTTTTCTAGTTTTTCGACTTTCTTGCCTAGTTTCTTGCCATCCCACTTGGCAACGGACCAGTCGGCAGGGAAGGCCCAGATTTGACTGGCTCCCAGCTCCGTCACTTTTTGAGTGATGAACTCTAGCTTGTCTCCCTTGGGAAATCCTGATGCGATGGTCACTTGGATTGGCAGTTCCACATTGTCAACTAATTCTTCAACCAACTCAAACTGACGCGCTTCCACATCTATCACGCGCGCCAAACGCTTGACGCCATCATCAAAGACCAAGGTAACTTCATCATTTTCTTTTAAGCGCATGACCTGAAACATATGCTTGCTGGTTTCCTTGTCCCCGATAGTCACTGGAGAGATAGCACTGCCTTTTACAAAATACTGTTGCATGCTAGCCTCCAATCACACCTGAAATATCCTTAGTCTTCTTGAAGACACAGGCATTCCATTCCCCTTGAATCATGTGGGTTTCAAGGAAAAAACCAGCTGACTCAGCCGACTCGCGCACCATGTCCCACTTGTCCTTGATAATCCCACTCATGATCAGGTAGCCTTCATCCTTGACCAAACGATAAGCATCCTCTGTCAGATGAATGAGAATATCCGCTAAGATATTAGCCACAATGACATCTGCTTCAATCTCCACACCCTTGAGCAAATCTCCAGCAGCAACATGGATATTTTCCATGCCAGGGTTGAGCTCAATATTTTCCTGAGCCACACGAACTGCCACATCATCTAGGTCATAGGCGAAAATTTCCTTGGCACCAAGCAGCGAGCTGGCAATAGAGAGAACACCTGAACCTGTCCCCACATCGATTACTGTCTCACCACCACGAAGAACCTGCTCCAAAGCAAAAAGGCTCATCTTAGTCGTTGGGTGGGTTCCAGTTCCGAAGGCCATACCAGGATCCAGCTTGATAATCTTTTCTCCCGTAGTCGCCTCATAGTCCGTCCAAGACGGCACAATGGTCAAATCATGAGTAATGCGAGCTGGTTCATAGTATTTCTTCCAGTTATCTGCCCAGTCTTCCTCAGCCAAGGCAGTCGTCCCCATCTTGACCTCACCCAAATCCATAAAGTCTGTCAATTCTGCTAGACGAGCCTGCAAATCTGCCTCAACCACTGCCACATCAACCGTTTCAGGATAGTAGGCTGTCACCACGACTTCCTCTTGTTGCTCAACCTCTGGGAAAATTTCACCAAAACGATCCACATTTCCCACATAATCCATGCTGTCTTCGATCGCAACACCTTGCGCCCCCAGCTCAATCAGGAGGTTGGAGACCAGCTCCTCTCCCTCACGCTTCACTGTAACTTTTAACTCTTGCCATGTTTCCATTTTGAATCTTCCTTATTTTTCTTAAATTCTTCAATCACATCTGTATAGTGTTCTTTCATTGCGCTATGAATCTGCTGTTTAAAAATACCAAACGTAAGATAATAAACAAATAGAACAATTCCTGCAAGCAGTATCAAAAATAAAAAATATACTGAAAATGAAAGTGGTTGAGTATTCTCAACTTGTAAAGACAGAACATACAGCAACCCCCAGATAAGGGCCATAGAAATCCCTGCTACTTTAGTGCCACCTTCCCTTTGTTTTTTTAACTTTAAATATTCCATATAGATGAATGTAGCTTCTTCTCTAGAATATTGTCCAGTTTTTAGTTTGCGTTTAACTTCCTTATTTAACGTCGTTGTTGCAATTGCAAAAATCATTTTACTTCCTCCAAATATTCCCTCAATCTTCCTTGCAACTGAGGTACTGCCTGTTTAGAATTTAGAAATTCCTCAATTCTCATCAACTTGTAGCCCTGTCCTTCGTCGCCAAAGACAATATTGTCAAATTGTTCTTGACTTAGTTGACCAACCATAAAGACAGACTGCTGACCTTCAAAAAGCATACTTGGATAAACCTTACTCCAAATCAGACAATCCTCAGTCAGATGAATTCCCAGTTCTTCAAAAACTTCACGCGCTGCGCACTCAAAAGGACTTTCATCCCCCTCTCGTCCACCACCTGGTAGTTCCCACATATTGGGCCAGGGAATACTTGCCTTATCATCGCGTAAGATAGTCAAGAGCTTATCCCCACAAAACAAAGCAATCTTACAGCCTGTGAAATCAGAAATCTCTATTTCCATATTAGACTCCTTCGGTTAATTCCTTTTCCAGCTCGGCTAACCAGTTTTGATAATAGCTTTTCTCATCCCGTAACATCCGGCTGCTATTCATTTTATGTCTAGCAATCTTCATAGCCTTGTGAGTTTGAACTACATCTTTCCTTACCTTAAATTGGTACCAAGCTTGAATGACCTGCATATCTGCTGTTTTTATAGATAGAAAGGATTTGACCCCTCGATTGCTTGCATATTCCTCTGCTTTCTCATAATCTCCTTCCAGCAAGGCAATTTGAAGAAGGTATAATTGGGAAAGAGTTTGAGACATCGGATTGTCTGTTTTCTCTAGCACAGACTGCAACTGTTGCTTTGCAAGTTCTATATTATCATCCAATATGAATACCAACCCCTGAAGAGTCTGAACACTTTCTGCAAAACTCCCTTTCGCATCCTCAGCAACAGGAATGATAAAGTCTTTTAAATCATATTCTTGAGGAGCTAGCAAGGTCTGGGCAGAATGCCTCAACATCAGGTAGGCGTATTTCGTATTTTCAGGGTGTTGTAGCAATTCCCATATTTTTGCTCCATCGGTGATGTCGACTGGCAAAATGTTATTTAGGAAGAAAGACAAATTAAGAAAAATCCAAGTCCCTGCAAAATACCAGCTTCTTGTCAAAAATCCAAACAATATCGCCAATAACATCAAGCTGAGATGAACCATCAAGCCTCCTGAAAGCATCAGGATGATTCTTTGATCGCTCTCATCCTCTTTTAAACCAATGTATTGAGCACCAACATTTTTCAGAATGGCTGTTCTACTAAGATGAAACCTGCCTGACTTTTTGGTCAAAATAAAATGTCCTAATCCAAAAGCCACCAGCCGATAGCCTGTCAAGTAGCCACAAAAAGCATGTCCCAGCTCATGAAGAATAAAGATTAAATACATACTTAAAAGAGCGAAGGCATAACCAAAAGTAAAGGCTAAAACTGCGGCATACCCCAACTCTGCAAATGCGATGGTTCCACAAGCAAAAGCTAGCATAATAAATACAAAAGCTAGCACATAGATCAAATAAGTCCCAATTTTCTTCATAAAACCTCCAACCAACTCCTAGTATCTCGGATAAGGATAAAATTCTCCCTCTTCCAAGCCTGCTTTCCCTTCTTCAAAGACTTCTTGGTTCCATTCCATGACAAATTCTTCTGCTTCTGGGTCTTCCAAAAAGTCCATGAGAGCATCTAGTCCAACCTCGGCAGTATCTTTAAGGAAAAGCGCAAAATAAGCTAAAAACTCGCGAGAGAAACCTTTCTTGGGTAGATAAGGGATAACTGTCAAATAGTCTTCCTCATTGACTGTTGACTTGGCAGGATTGTAAAAGAGTACCGCTTCTTCAAAAAGAATGTCGTCTGATGAGACCTCTCCATCCTCATCCAGCATCTCCACTCCAGCAGCATTTTGTGCTTCCAATAAAAAACTCACTTCAACTGCATGATTGCGCTTGTCCCAGCTAATCTCATAGTCAAATGGAAAGTTCTTGTCCAACTCTTCCTCTAAAACATCTAAAAATCCGTATGTTGCCATTTTGTCCTCTTTCTATGCGACTCTTAAATCGCCCCGATTACTCGGAATTATGCTAAAATAGATACTACCATCTTACCACATATACATCAGAAAATCCATGTTAGAAAGGACTGCTATGCCTGACAATCTCGCACTTCGCATGCGCCCAAAAACCATCGACCAGGTCATCGGTCAGAAGCATCTAGTCGGATCAGGAAAAATCATCCGCCGCATGGTGGAGGCCAACCGCCTGTCCTCCATGATTCTCTACGGACCTCCGGGTATCGGAAAGACCAGTATCGCCTCTGCCATCGCTGGAACGACCAAGTATGCCTTTCGGACCTTCAATGCGACTGTTGATAGTAAAAAGCGACTGCAAGAAATCGCTGAAGAGGCTAAATTCTCAGGTGGCCTTGTACTGCTACTAGACGAGATTCATCGTCTTGACAAGACTAAGCAAGACTTTCTTCTACCACTCTTAGAAAGTGGTCTGGTCATCATGATTGGTGCTACGACTGAAAATCCCTTCTTTTCTGTCACTCCTGCCATCCGTAGCCGTGTTCAAATTTTTGAGTTGGAACCTCTGTCTAACCAAGACGTCAAAGAGGCTCTTCAGATAGCTCTAACTGACCCTGAGCGTGGTTTTGATTTTCCAGTTGAGCTAGATGAGGATGCGCTGGATTTCATCGCAACTTCTACAAACGGAGATCTTCGCTCTGCCTTCAACTCACTTGACTTGGCTGTTCTTTCTACTCCCGAAAATGACAAGGGCATCCGTCATATCACTCTTGATATCATGGAAAACAGCCTGCAGAGGAGTTACATTACCATGGATAAGGATGGGGACGGTCACTACGATGTCCTTTCAGCACTGCAAAAGTCCATCCGTGGCTCGGATGTTGATGCCAGTCTCCACTACGCGGCCCGCTTGATTGAGGCTGGGGATCTGCCTAGTCTCGCTCGTCGCTTGACTGTTATTGCTTATGAAGATATCGGTTTGGCCAATCCTGAAGCTCAGATTCATACCGTAACTGCTCTAGATGCTGCTCAAAAGATTGGCTTTCCAGAAGCTCGCATTCTCATTGCCAATGTCGTGATTGATTTGGCCCTCTCTCCAAAATCCAACTCAGCCTATGTGGCCATGGACAAGGCCCTTGCTGATCTCAAAACATCAGGGCATTTGCCTATCCCTCGACACCTGCGCGATGGCCACTACAGTGGAAGCAAGGAACTAGGGAATGCGCAAAACTATCTCTATCCGCACAACTATCCTGGACACTGGGTCAAACAAGATTACTTGCCAGAAAAAATTCGAGATCATCACTACTTCTCTCCAGAAGATACTGGCAAGTACGAACGGGCCTTGGCGCAACGCAAGGAAACCATTGATAAATTACGGGACTTGTGAAATCCTTTTCAAAAAAATAAATTTTCCTCTTGATTTTTTTTGAAAAAGTGGTATCATATAAACATAGAAACGCTGTGGTGTACGACTTCACACTTAAGTGTTGACCGACTATTTTTTGTATTATTAGGGAAACAAAAGTCTTCTAACAGCATGTAGGCCGTCTCACACGGAAACAGCTTCAGTTAGAGCGAGTTGCCCACCTGCTTAATTGCGCGGGTTCAATACAAACCGTGAAGTTTCGGCACCAATACAGCTTTTTCTTTGCCTCCTTAGCTCAGTTGGTAGAGCAGTAGACTCTTAATCTATGGGTCGCAGGTTCGAGCCCTGCAGGGGGCATCTAAATACAACAGGAAAAGCCTTGGAATCAGGGCTTTTTTTGTGTCCTCCCTACTTATGTCCCATCAACAGATGCTCAAGATATATTTTGTGTGTAAAAAAATTCTTTTGCTCCTCTACGAAAAACAAAAAAGCTATCCTACCTTTGCAAATTTGGATAAGATAGCAGAATATTTTAATGCAACTCCAACCCAACTATTTGGAACGAGTAAAGAGATTGAGTTAGAAAAGAGTGTTCTTGAATCTAATGAATACTCTGATAAAGTAAGTGAGATTTTAAAAGCTGTCAAATACATCGAAGATTTTCTAGAAACTGATGGACAGTACTTAGAGGATTTACTTTACTTAACAAGAGGCAACCAACTATACACAGAAGATGGAGATGAGTTGTATATTGATCCAACTTCTCAGAAAAGAACACTTCATAACCAATATGAACCTGGTTTTATTGTAGCAAGGGATAAATCTCCACTAGAACTCTTAATTGAAAATAAGGAATTGTTTGATAAATAGAAAAAGCGAGGATAACCTCGCTTCAGATTGAAGTTAAAATCTTTAGAAGACACTTTTATAAGGACTTTGTCTTCAATCTGTGAAAAGGAGTGGAAACTCCTTTTCTTTTTGTAAGTCAGACTGAAACTTCCAAATTGTTTATTTATTTTATTGACATTTTCTATAAAAATAAGTATAATAGTTTTATTATCAGACTATACTATATAGGGGGTATTGAAATGAAATTTTCTAATCGTTTACTGCTATTCCTTGCAGGAGTTGTTTTTGTCCTTTTAGGACTTTTCCTATTTACAAACCCAGTAGCTAATCTTGTTGCTTACAGCTGGTGGATTGCATTTGGTTTACTGGTTTCTTCTATAGCAGCTATTTTAGGCTATTTCTCTGTACCAAAAGAGCTTCGCTCACCAGCTCATCTTTTCCAAGGGATTGTTAATCTTCTCTTAGCTCTTTACCTCGTTGCCTATGGCTTTGTGACGCTGCCAGTTGTCATTCCAACTATTTTAGGAATTTGGTTAATTGTAGAAGCCATTATAGCTTTCTTTAAAGGCAATCGTCTGGGATTGATTTTCCCTATTATTGGCAACCATATCATGTGGATAGCGTTGCTTGCATTTTTACTAGGTCTAGTGATTTTGTTCAATCCAGTAGCTACAAGTGTCTTTGTCGTTTATGTCGTTGCCTTTGCATTTTTAATTGTTGGTTTCACCTATATCCTTGATGCCTTTCGTAAATAATCTAGCTGCCATTTTGGGCATATTAAAATAGCTGGGAAGTTACATTCTCAGCTTTTTCTGTTGCCTCCTTAGCTCAGTTGGTAGAGCAGTAGACTCTTAAGCTATGGGGCGCAGGTTCGAGCCCTGCAGGGGGCACATCTAAATCAACAGAAATAAGCCTTGAAACCAAGGCTTTTTTTAACGTCTAATAGCTTTTTGTAGAAAAGTATTTAAAAATAAAAGAGAAGAGAATCTCTCACTCTCTTCTCAGTATATCTTATTAAATTTAGTTTTTCTTAATCTAGCTGATTTTCCTTTGCAACGACAAATTCTTTAACCAGTCGATAGATAACAGCAAATACGGGGGTAAAGAATATCATTCCAAGTAGTCCGAAAAGATTCCCTCCAATACTAGCAGCCGCAAGCGTGAAAATAGCTGGCAAACCAATAGACTGACCTACAACTCTAGGATAAATAAGGTTTCCTTCAATCAGCTGTATAACTTGATATAGAAGAAGAGAAAGTAAGGCTTGAGTAGGACTCACTGTGAAGATAAAAATCGCTCCCACAACACAAGCAATCATAGGCCCTACATAAGGAATGAACGATAGCACTCCTGCAAAGATACCTGTCATTACTCCATAGGGTATCCCAAACACGCTGTAACCAACCGCTATCATAACTCCTATGATAACTGCTTCAATCAGCTGACTCATCAAAAATTGGTCATAAGTCTCTAGTGCTACTTGTCCAATGTAAGTCAACTTTATCACCACCTTCTCTGGAAGAAAAACTTTTAGAAGTCGACTCGTCATCGCTGCCAAATGTTCCTTACTGGATAAAAATAAAAAGGTGAAGACTATAATCAAAAAGGCATTCATCAAACTTGAAAAAATATTGCCGATATTACTAGTCAGACCTGATAAAAAACCTATCAAAGCTTGGCTAATAGAACTAGATTGTCCCTGTATGCCTGATACGATAGTTGACAACATGTCTTTGGTTACAAATTCCGAGCTGCCTAGCAATTTCCCAAGTTGAGTAAGGACTGTTGAAAGGACTGTTCCCAGCTGACTAATAGTCTGGGCTAGGGTTGGCAGCACCAAAACCAAAAGAGCAATCACGATTAAGATAAGAGCTAGGAAAACAAGTACCATGGCAATCGGACGACGCAACTCTGCCTTTACCTTCAATTTAACTAAGTACTGTTCAATTTTTTTCATAGGAACATTAAGCACAAAAGCAATAACAGCACCATAAATCAAGGTTGATATTACATCAAAGAGAGAGATTGCTCCTGATATAAAGCTCGATGCATTCAGAATTACAAGAGCAACCAGCCCTATAAAAAGTATTAACGGGGTGTATTTTTTTACTAAGTTCATAAATTCTCCTTAATAAACATGTTTAGATACGACTATACTATTTGGTTTTTCAAACTCTCGATTAAGGTAGGCTTGGTAAGTTCCTGGAGCGATAAATCCTTTGGGTGAGAGGATATCGGTGCCAGCCTGACCGACTATGGTATCAGCCAAGAGCACACAGTTTGTAGATAAGACAAAGTAGGATTTAAACTTAGATTTGATAAATTTATAAAGTTCCCCATCTGTCTCATGTCTGATTTTATAAGCGTAGGTGTAGTCTTCCTTACCATCACCTGTCATGATTTTATCTGCACTTGGCTCCCATGGAATCGTCAGTTGTTTCAATTCAGCCAACTTTTTCTGAACTGCTTTTTCCATTTCAGGCGTCAAATCTATCCCATAACCAAAAAGCGTTTTTTGACTCTCACGTTTACATAGGTCAATGTACTTGTCACGATCACAGAAATATAAGACACCATCTCCTACCATGCCAAATAAGGTCTCAGAAGACGGATCATAGTTGCCATAAGAAATAACACGGCCTTGATAGCAGATATCCACATGACCAATTGCCGAAAACAGAGAGGTCTCAGCTGTATGAACAAAAATTTCAAGCTCCGCTGTCTTACCAGACTTCACCATTCCAAGATGGATATCCTCTCTCTCATCAGCATTTTCCTGCATGAATTTGTTGATTTTTGCTAAAGTTCTTGCAGGGATGAGAGCGGCTAGGACAATAGGTAAGCTAATTCTAATGCGACGTTTGAGATGGTTTTTCCCAATTTCCTCCTCAAACAAGAAACCATCACGGATATTGGACAGACCATAAAGGAAAAAATAAGCCCCTAATACAAAGAGTTGAAAGACAGAATTTCCTGTAGAGGACAAAAGACTAGTCCCACCAAGAAAAACTAGTACGAGTCCATCTAGTAAGAGACGAAAACGAGGTCGAATTTTGTTTTTGCGGTAGAGAACATAGGTGACAAGGTTAATACTAGCATGAAAAATCTGATAAACTCCAATCACAAGAGCCAAAATATAAATCGGCACATCCGTCGCAAGATTGGAGCCAAGCAAATATCCCAGCACTAACAATTTAACCAGTGCAACTCCCAAGGTGTCCGTTGACTGACTTTTTTTGAAAATACGTAATACTAAATCTAAGACCGTTGCTATCCAAGCTAAAAACAGAACCAGTCGAATAACCGTTACTGGCAACCAAGTCCCCGTGACCATCAAGATGAGACCTAGCAGAACAAACAAGAACCCCTGAGCAAGTAATTTCTTACCTGTCAGACCTAAAGATAGAATTTTCGCCATATAAAAACCTTTCAACAATAAAAATTAAACACTCCGATTAAACTGACTAGTAAATAGCCAACACTACAAACAGCCTGTGCCAGCAACATATGGTGACTAGAAATGACTGTAGTAATGTCACCATCTTGTCTTATGCCCTTCTAAAATTTGTTTTATTGATTCGAAAACAAAGCTAATAAAAATTAACTAAACTTGAGAGATAAGTACAATTGAGACGAAAAAATGTGTAACCAATACTACTTGTAAAGGTAAGAAAGTATTATTTCTATTCTATTAATGATTTATATACTATCTATTGTGACACAATACTCACTATAATTCAACATTTTACTAATTAAAAATTATAAAATAAGTTTCAAGTCCTCATAACGCTTTGAAAAGAACAAAAAAACGGAATGAAATAACATATAATTAGATTATGAAACAAAGTTTACTAGGCACAAACTAAGATATGTTTAATCAAGCAGAGAGGGGAGATTCTGTTTCTTTAAAACAAGTTTATCCTCCCATTTGATTATGAACTTTCTTACCAAACATCTCTAATCTGATGACACTCTTCAAAAAATTTTTTTTAATTTAAAACAAAAGTCTTGCTTTTCTTTTTATTTGTGCTATACTTGTTCTTGTATCAGATACAAGTTATCTAAAGGAGTTTATATGGATACGAAATTTTCAGTAGCCTTGCACATCCTAACCATGATTAGTGAAAGCAAGGATACCTTAAGTTCACAAGCACTGGCTGAGAGCGTCGGGACCAACGCTAGTTACATTCGAAAGGTGATTGCCTTATTGAAAAATGCAGATTTGATTCATTCCCAGCAAGGAAAAACAGGTTATCAACTCAGTAAGTCTCCAAAGAAAATGACTTTACTAGAGATCTACTATGCTACTCAAGAAATCAATCACATTAGTTTATTCCCTGTTCATCAAAATAGCAATCCTGATTGCCCTGTTGGAAAACATATCCAAGGAGCAGTTTCACCGCTTTTCGCTAGTGCCGAATCTCAATTAGAGAAGGAATTAGCAAATCAAACTTTAGAAGATGTCATTGACAATCTATATAAACAAGCCAAACAAGTCCGAAACTGATTTGATAACAAATCAGTTTTTACCTGAAACAACATATACTTGTATTAGATACAAGTATACTCAGTCGCGTTAAAAAAGAAAAGAGAAGACAATGAAAGCCGCACAACACACTACTTATAACAAAAATAATATCACACTGAACATAACAGAAATCGCTAAACCAAGTATCACAGACAAAGAAGTTTTAATCAAAGTCACCGCAGCTGGGGTTAATCCTCTCGATAACATGATCTCTCGTGGTGAAGTCAAGATGATTGTTCCTTACAAACTTCCTCAAACTGCAGGTAACGAAGTAGTTGGAATCGTTGAAAGCATTGGCAAGCAAGTTGACAACTTTCAGGTCGGAGATCGTGTATTTGGCCGTCTGCCACTTGATCATGTCGGCGCCTTTGCAGAATACCTAGCTGTCGATAGCCAAGCCTTAGCCAAGGTTCCAGACTATCTATCAGACGAGGAAGCTGCTGCTGTTCCTCTTACTGCCTTAACCATTATACAGGCTTTTGACCTCATGGGCGCTCAAGCTGGGAAAACAATCTTTATTTCTGGTGGTACTGGAGGAGTTGGTGGAATGGCCATTCCGATTGCCAAAGCAAAAGGTTTGAAAGTCATTACCAACGGTTCTGGAGATAGTGCAGAGCGTGTCTTGAAACTAGGAGCAGACCGCTTTATCGATTACAAAACAGAGGATTATACAAAAACTGTTAGCCAGGTTGATTATGTCCTCGATACTCTCGGTGGAGCTGAAACTGAAAAACAAATGTCTATCATGAAAAAAGGTGGTCATCTTGTTTCACTTCGTGCCATGCCAAACGCTGCCTTTGCCAAACGCATGAATCTGCCAAAATGGAAACAGATGATTCTTGGCTTAGCTGGTCGCAAATTTGATAAGATGGCTGACAAATACGGCGTTCACTACCATTTTATCTTTGTAGAAAGCAACGGCGCTCAATTACAAGAGGTAGCTGACCTCTTTAGTAAATTAGAAATCAAACCCTCTATCGATACAGTTTATCCATTTGAAGAAGTGAATAGCGCCTTAGACAAGGTCGCTAATGGTCGCTCGCGTGGAAAAACAGTCCTCAGCTTTAAGAAATAAAAAGGAAAACACAATGTCATATCTTACAACTAAAAATCAATACATCACTGTCCAAGGAAATCAAATTGCCTATCGCGAACTCAGTAAAGGCAAATCAAAACTACCTCTTCTGATGCTGGTCCATTTGGCAGCAACTCTAGATAACTGGGATCCAAGACTATTAGACTTGATTGCTGAAAAGCACCATGTCATTGTAGTCGATCTTCCTGGAGTAGGAGCCAGCCAGGGAAAAGTTGCTTCGACGATTCCTGGAATGGCTGAGCAGACAATTGCCTTTATTCAAGCCCTTGGTTACGATAAAATCAACCTCCTAGGTCTTTCAATGGGAGGTATGATTGCACAAGAAATCGTCAGAATCAAGCCTAATCTAGTCAACCGTCTCATCTTGGCAGGAACAGGACCTCGAGGTGGAAAAGAGATCGATAAGGTAACAGGGAAAACATTTAAGTATATGTTTAAAGCTGGACTCGAGCGCATCGACCCTAAACGCTATATCTTCTATAATCATGATAAACAAGGGAAAATTGAAGCTTTGAAAGTTCTAGGACGAATGGGTATGAGAACAAAGGAATTTGCGGATAAAGACATGAGTGTGCCTGGTTTCCTAACTCAACTCAAAGCTATTAAACGTTGGGGGAAAGATCCTCAAGACGATCTAACATTTATCACTCAACCAACCTTAATCGTCAACGGGGACAAGGATATGCAGGTTCCAACGGAAAATTCCTATGACATGCATGAGAAAATCGAAAATAGTAAGCTGATTATCTATCCAAATGCAGGGCACGGTTCGATCTTCCAATATGCAGACGAATTTTCAAAAGAACTCATTACTTTCTTGGAGGACTAAGATGGTCAAAACGATTCTGATTACAGGTGCTACTGACGGTATTGGGAAACATTTGGCAAAGAAACTGGCCAGTGAAGGTCATCAGATCATCCTCCATGGTCGAAACCCTCAAAAACTTGAGTTGGCGCTTCAAGAGGTTCGGGCAGTTTCCTTGAGAGGCAGAGTTTCTAGTTACCTTGCAGATTTTTCAAAATTAGACGATGTTTATCGATTTGTGGAAGAAATCAAGCGAGACTTTCAAAGTATCGATGTCTTGTTTAACAATGCAGGACTGTATGCAGGAAAAGAACGAAAAGCGAGTGCTGAAAATGTCGAGTTGACTTTTATGTTATCCGTTCTCATTCCCTATACGTTAACAACTGAGCTAAGCCCCTTGTTAGAAAAAGCGCCTGACGGTCGTATCATTAATACCTCCTCCTATATGCATCATTTTGCCAAGGTCAAGGATTTAGACTTTGGATTTGAGAACAATTATAATCCCGGATTGGCCTATAATAATTCTAAACTTTACACTATTTGGATGACACGCTATCTAGCCAGAAAGTTCTTCTTAAGAGGTTCAAACATCACCATCAATTCTTACCATCCAGGTTTAATTTCAACCAAATTGGGGAATGATTCCTGTGATGAAAAGACGAAAAAGTCTCTCTTCGGACGCTTGATGAAGTCATTTTCAAAAGATCTAGACGAGGGAATTAAAACAGGCTACTACCTCACCTTATCAGAAGAAATTACAGGTTTGACTGGCTACTATTTTGATGAAAAAAAAGTGAAGTCAGCTTCTGAAAAAGGATATAATTTTGAAAAAGCTCAAGATTTAATCACTTACTGTGACGATAAAATCAAATTGTTTCAAACCAAACAGTGAGTAGTCTGACTCTATTTTCCTTTAATGACTAAGTAAAGGTACTTCAAAACTAGTTGATTCTCAATGTAAAAGTTCGTGTAAGGAAAGAAACATCAACAGAAAAAGCCTTGATTTCAAGGCTTTTTTGTTAATCTTAGTTACTCGTCCAATCGAATAAACATCATTGCGTTAAGCAAAGAGATGAGAGCAACTGTATTGACATTATTAGAATAGATCAGTCTCTTATTTTCAATAGGAGGAATAATAAAATTAGAAATAATGATGTCGTATGGTGATTCTTTTAGAGAATCAAGTGATAACTCTAATTCACCCCAAACCTCCAGTTCAAAATTGTTACTACAATAGTAAGAAAGTGTCTCGGCTACTGATTTTGCATGATACTGATCAAAATTACTCATGACCAAAACCTTTAATTTAGGTTGATTTTGTAAAAGATTTAGCACCAAGTGTTTGCTATGAGTGATAAAAGTATAAGACAAATGATTGACCTTCATTGAATTACGATCCATATCCAAAGCCTCTAGATAATGTTCAATCCCTTCCTTCACCTCTGAAACAAAGCGAGGGAAAATATTTTGAAAGTTCTTGATTGTATTACCTTTTTGATCAAATAGGATAAACTCTGTCGATAATTCCTGGCGATGCAGATGTGCTGTATTATGCATATGCCAAATCAGATTATCTTTATTGTCTACTTGGAGATTATACTCTCTTGATACCTGATCTACTAGATCTCCCAATAACTGATACGATTTTTTCACATAGCTGTCTGTTTTTGCATGGTTGAGAAATACTTCTTCATCTATGAAAAACATTTTTTGAAAATAGGATACAAATAATTGACCGATCACTTCTTTATTCAGAGAGATATGATATTCAGAGTCAAAGCTCGCTACAATCTCGTCAATTCCTTCTGCCTGCATGAAAGATTCCAACAATTGGTTGTTAAAAGAATTTTTCTCAACTTCCAAGAAATGACCAAACTTAATGCGGTATAAATTTGTAACGAGGAGTAACTTTAACATTCGTTGAGTTGCGAAATTGACTGGAAATGCAGTTTCTTTATAGACCAGTGCCAACAGCTTACACAAGGGTTCTACTGAAAAATCTTCAAAAGGCCATTCAAGGAAATAATATTTCTCTGAAAAATACTGAGCAAAAAAGTAACGGATATCAATCTCATTTCCAGTGATTCGAACTGGATTGAGGCTTATTTCAAAACGATATTGTTTCTTAATAATTTTATTAATGTGACGGATGATACGATAAAGAGAGGAAGAACTGATATAAAACTCTCTGCAGATACTATCAGTATCACATCCTTCATTAAAGAAGACGAATTCTAAAATTGAAAAGTGGGTTGAATGCTTAAAAAAATGATGATAGACCATCTCAATATCACTATCATCAGTGTTAATGATACGGATGCCGTTTGTTGAGGAATGAAATATCAGGTCAGGAAAAGAAGATCTGACTTGGGACAAGTCATCTTTTACGGAACGTTCTGTACAGTGCAATAATTCTGCTAGTTCTGAAATATGAAACCAGCGTTTGTTTTCAAATAGTAATTCTAATAATTCTAATTGTCTATGACTTTTTTTCGATAATAAATCTCTCATGTATAACTTTTCTTTCTTTATAATAAACTAAATGATTGTCTTTCAATCTTCATGCAATTATACCACATAGAGTGTATTTATCCTCTTACAACGACTTTTGCTTGCGATGAAAAGACTCGCTTCATCACCTAGAAACTCAGTAGCATCAAGCTTTTCTTATTTATCCGTATCTAGAGTACATGTTTACAGTACGGTTTTTAAGACGAACTATTATGCTTCCAAGTTGAGATAGTATATAATTAGTTCAATCAAAGATGTTGATTCTTTGATTTAGAAATAGAAAAGGAGGATACACTATGTTGTGGTCCATTATTGTAGGAGGTCTTATTGGTCTCATCGCAGGTGCAATCACTAAAAAAGGTGGTTCAATGGGATTGATTGCAAATATCTTTGCAGGTCTTATCGGTTCATCTGTAGGGCAATCACTTCTAGGAAGCTGGGGACCTTCATTGGCTGGAATGGCTATTATTCCGTCAATCGTAGGTGCAGTGATTGTTGTTGCAGTCGTTTCATTTCTATTTGGTAAAAAATAAGCATTACCTAGTAGAACATTAAAAGTGATAAGCCATAATTTTGAATACTGTAGACGGGTAAAATTATGGTTTAAGCTTTTCATTTGAAAGGATTTAATATGTCAAAATCAAAGAAAATATTGTTACTTATTTTCTGTATCTTAATCTTGACTATTTTCCTTCCTATTCTCATAGATTATCATCAGGTCAGTGATTTAGGAATCCACTTATTCAGTTGGAGAGAACTCTACGCTGAATTCCTGATTGCTAGATATGTCTTTTGGGGGACACTTGTCCTATCTGTTTTAGTGTTAATTTCAATCTTAGTGATACTCTTTTATCCTAAACAATATCTAGAGATCCAATTAGAAACTCAAGAAGATACATTAAAACTAAAAAATTCAGCTATCGAAGGCTTTGTTCGATGTTTGGTTATTGATCATCAGTTGATGAAAGAACCAACGGTCCATGTAAATAGCCGCAAAAATAAATGTTTCGTTACTGTAGAAGGTAAAATTCTTCCTTCAGACAACATCTCAAATCGATGTCTAGTCATTCAGAATGAAATAACTCATGGATTAAAGCAGTTCTTTGGTATTGAACGTGAGGTAAAACTTGAAGTTAAAGTAAAAGAAGTTGAACCTCAAAAAACGACCAAAAAGACTGTTAGTCGTGTAAAGTAAGGAAGTAAAAATGGAATGGTTTAAAAAATATCAGTATCCAATTATTGCAGGTTTAGTAGGTGTCATTCTCGCTTGCTTTATCTTATCCTTTGGCTTTTTCAAAACACTATTTGTACTAATTTGTGGAGCCTTAGGAGCATTTGCAGGATACTATGTTAAGGAAAAATATTTAAATAAATAAAGGAGTCTCGTATGTCAAACGTAGATAAAAATGTAGAAAAAAAAGATGTCGCTGTTGTTTCTCAAGATGTTAAAGGGGAACTCACTTATGAGGATAAAGTAATCCAAAAAATCATTGGTCTTTCACTTGAAAAAGTACCTGGACTTTTGGATGTGGATGGAGGATTCTTCTCTAATCTAACAGAAAAAATTATCAATACAGATAATGTCACTCATGGTGTCAATGTTGAAGTTGGGAAAGAGCAAGTTGCAGTTGACTTGAACATTGTTGTTGAGTACCAAAAGAATGTCCCTGCTTTGTACAAAGAAATCAAAGATGTTGTCGTATCACAAGTTACAAAAATGACTGATCTAGAAGTAGTTGAAGTCAATGTGAATGTTGTTGATATCAAAACGAAGGAACAGCATGAAGCAGATTCAGTAAGCCTCCAAGACCGAGTAACTGACGTGGCTTCTTCAACAGGAGAATTTGCTTCAGAACAATTTGAAAAAGTGAAATCTGGTATCGGTTCAGGTGTTGCTGCTGTTCAAGAAAAAGTAGGCGAAGGTGTTGAAGCCGTTAAAGGCGAAACAAAGGAAAATGCTCGCGTACACTAATTCATCTAATCAAAATCAATCAATTTAAAGGAGGCAGAATCATGTCAACAGAAGAAAAATTAAACCAAGCAAAAGGTTCCATTAAAGAAGGTGTCGGCAAAATGATCGGCGATGAAAAAATGGAAAAAGAAGGAACAGCTGAAAAAGTTGTTTCTAAAGTAAAAGAAGTTGCTGAAGATGCAAAAGACGCTGTCGAAGGCGCTATTGAAGGTGTTAAAAACATGCTTCACAAAGATGAAAAATAAGGCTAAACGTTAATTGACCTTTTCATTATAGTAGTCAAAAAGAGGACCGTAAATGTCCTCTTTTTTTGTAGATCGGATTCTAAACACGCTTCCCAATTTTCGCTAAAAGGTATTGTCAACAGAAAAAGCCTTGGAATCAAGACTTTTTTGCTTGTTTAAAATAATAGCTCCTTTTAAAGATACAACATTTAAAAGGTTGCACACTACTAGACTGGCTTATTTATCCACCACCTGTGCTTCAAATTGGGCTGGTTTCTTGTCTACGTTGGTAATGGTTATCGTGTAGGGCTTGTTATTGGTGGCGTCAAATACTTTTTCACCTTGGTAACTCACAACAACTCCATCTTTTTCTAAATAAATATCTGGTTGATTGTTTGGAAGTTCTTCATCCTCCTCATCGAAACCATGGCTTTTTATAATTTTTTGTCCCTCTACTTCATAGTAAACATCACCATTACTCTCACTCCAAACACTAGAGCCAGTTAATTTAATTTTACTTGAATCATTTTTCTTCAAGATGAAGAGTGAATAGTATTCCAAATCTTGCGTTCTGGGATTTACTCTTAAATTGACGGATTGACCTGGTTGAAGAGTGTATTTGCCATAGTTCAAAACGGAAAAGACAAACCAAACTAATAGCAAACTATACAAGACTCCAATAATCATTCGTGAGCGCCTACTTTTAAAAAAACGTAAAAGTAACAGTAAAGAGACAATAAAGAGTAATTCTGTGAACATTCTTGTACCTCCTTTCTCATCTTCGTTGACATTCTAAACAAGATCTCGTGTTAGTTTCTCAATAGTGCCATCAACCATATAAAGTCTGATACATCTTATCTAGAAAAGCTTTCAACTCTTTTTGAACAATCTTTAACAAGCGTTCTTCTTCGGCTTGAGATATCGTCACACTTTCTTTATTTTGATTACTAATATAAGAATAGTAACTACGTTTTAGAGTAAATTGATGATCTAAAATATAGTAGGCATCTATTTTTTCCTCATTTACCATTGTTTCAAATAAAACCGAGACTTCATCCCTTCTAGGATTCGACATTTTCAAATCGATGTCTCCTTTTATCCCTATGGAGTCAATTCCTCCATCCAAGCGAATGGCACCGTCGGGAGGAACAATATAGCCAGCTTTTCGCATGTCAGACGCATATTTTCCTGACGCCGTTAAATGTTTTAAGACGGCTATAGTGTCCTTTTCTTCAAAGGAGGTCTTTAATTGGAACCGTTCTTGGTGGCTTTGATACTGAGAATAAAGAGTGATACCAACAACTAAGGCAAGTACAGAAGCGAGCAAGATTCGTATTTTTCTAGGTCTCGACGTGTTTATCTCCTCTATCTAAGAAATCATAGAAGTCTTGTTTCTAACTTTGAAAGAGAACTTCCTTTTCCTTAAAAATCCTTGGGACTCTAGCCCCCCGTGACTGTTATCTGCCCTTTTTCATGATGTATTTTCGTATAGGTACTTCAACCATTTGAACGGTTTCAAATCCTTCTTTTTGGTAAAGCTTGTAAGCTGTTTGATTTGCCTCGTAGACATTTAGAGAAATAGTGTCTATGTCTTCATTTTCAAAGGCCAAACTAACAAATTTCCTTAAAGCTTGGCTACCTAAGCCCTGCCCCTGTTTCTGGGGATTGATAAAAAATCTCCCGATATGAAGATTCCTGTCTTCTAGCCTGATTTTCTGGATAAGCCCCACAAACTCTTGTCCATCAAAGATTGAAAAGATTCCTTCCAAATCTTGCAAGATTTGAATTGTTAAGGGAAAAGGAATCATTGTTCCCATCCATTGTTCTTGAAAGGATTTGCCAAGGGAGTTAGACCATTGGCATACGAGCTGAGCATTTTCTATGCTCACATTTTCTTCAAAACGAATCATCATCTTGACCTCACCATCTTATCAATGTTTCTTTATTATACTACTTCTTCTATTTTTTACGAATAGATAAGTATGATTGATCTTTATTTTTTTCTTGTCGGGAGCATTCTCGCTTCCTTTCTCGGTTTAGTCATTGACCGTTTTCCTGAGCAATCCATTATCCGACCAGCTAGTCACTGCAATTCCTGTCAGACTCGCTTGCGTCCCTTAGATTTGATTCCTATCCTTTCGCAGGTCTTCAATCGCTTTCGCTGTCGCTACTGCAAGATTCGCTATCCATTCTGGTATGCCCTCTTTGAACTCGGCTTAGGAATCCTCTTTCTGACTTGGTCTTTGGGTTGGATTTCCTTTGGTCAAGTCATCCTAATCACTGCTGGCTTGACCCTAGGAATCTACGACTTTCGCCATCAGGAATATCCCTTAATGGTTTGGCTAACTTTCCACCTAATCCTCATGGCTTTCTGTGGTTGGAATCTGGTTATGGTCTTCTTTCTTGTCCTCGGAATCATGGCTCATTTTATTGATATCCGCATGGGCGCAGGGGATTTTCTCTTTCTGGCTTCTTGTGCGCTCGTCTTTAGCGTGACAGAATTACTCATCTTGGTCCAGTTTGCTTCTGTGGCAGGGATTTTAGCCTTTCTTTCGCAAAAGAAAAAGGAAAGACTGCCTTTCGTGCCTTTCCTCTTACTTGCTGCGACTATAATAATTTTCTATCAGTTCTTATTAGTTTGTTGAATTAGGAACCCAAAGCTCAACTTCTGCATCCATGGGATTACCGTTTAAAAGTATTTCTAAGATAATTCCATCATTGTAAAGCGAACTATATTCTCCCTCAAAAAAGTTATCCTCCAATTTATCAAACAAGAGTCTTGATTTATCACCACTGGCTGAGCTTACTAAATAATCTTTCTCTGGGACAAGAATGCTTTCGTAACCTGCCACAGCATTATTTGCCGCAACTCCTGCGTAGTATTGTATACCATCTTTATGAGGAACTATCAAAGCATAGCCTCTTTTATCTATGGAATGGGGCATCAATTTTCCTAGCATTCCTTCTTTAAATAACTGAGTATAGAGTGCCGTTTTCTCTTTAGAATAGTGATGTTCATGAACTGTAGTTCCTTCTATCAAAATACTCTTGCCAACTAAGGTAAACGATGGTTTAGTTTGATGTTTCATTATATGAACTCCTTTCTTTATGGTATAATCATAACAAAAGTAATATGACAACTATCTGTCATATTTAAGGAGAAAATTATGAAAATTGACCGTCAAATGGGGATTATTTCTCATTTAGTAAATAAACGAAAAACAACATCTAAAGAATTATCAGAACTTTTTAAAGTCAGCACCCGAACTATTATGAGAGATATTGATGATTTATCTCTTGCAGGCATTCCTCTCTATGTAATGAAAGGAAAAAATGGAGGCATTTTTCTTATGGAAGACTTCCAAACTGACAAACCTCCCCTGACCCAATCCGAACGGCTTTCAATCGAATCTGGTTTAAAAAGCCGTTATCAAGTATTGGAAGATGCCTCTACTTTCAATGCTATATTGAAATTAAATGCTACCAATACATACTCTGATTTCGAAATTGATTTATCTCTATCTCAAGGGAACTTGGAAATACGAACTTTGATTTTTAAGTTATTGGAAGCTATCAGAGGTAGAGTAAAAATAAAATTTTCCTATATTAATTCACAAGGACTGGTGAGTCAAAAAAATTGTGAGCCTTACCGTATTGTCTATAAGGACCGGAGTTGGTATATGGATGCCTACGATACTGAAAAAGCGCGTTTTTCTGTTTTTAAAGTTGCCAGAATTAGTGAACTTACTCTCTCTGATACTTTTTCAAAAAGACATTTTACACCACTTCCCTATGATGGTGGTACATGGATGAATGAAAACAAAGTACCTGTCATCCTGCATGTCCAGAAAATTGTTCTTGATCGATTTGTGGAACTCTTAGGCTATAATGCCATAAAACCTATTAATAGCGATATTTACGAGATTATTTATCCGTTAAACGACAATGATTGGGGATACAATACCTTGCTTGCTTTTGGAAAATACATCACTGTTATATCTCCTAAGCATTTCCTAAAACATTTCACCAACTATATAGATACCATTCATAAGCAATACCCAAACTAATATTCAACTGTCATTCATGAACTTATACCCTCAAAAGAAAAAGGAAAGACTTCCTTTTGTGCCTTTCCTCTTACTTGCTGCTTGTGTGATTATTTTTGGTAAGCTACTGCTTGTTTGATAAAGTCCTGAATCGGCTCTCCTTGGTGGAGAGCTTTTACAATTTTCGAACCGACGATAACGCCATCTGACACCGCATTGAAACGTTCGACATCGGCTTGACTAGATACACCAAAACCTGTCAAGACTGGGATGTCGGCTACTTGATGCAATTGTGCCAAGTGCTTGTCCAAGTCTGCTCGGTAATTGCCTGATTTCCCTGTCACCCCATTGATGGCAACGGCATAGACAAAGCCTTCTGCTCCCTTGATCAACTCTTTTTGGCGATCAATCCCTGTTGTCAAACTAACTAGGGGAATCAAGGCGATGTCTGTGTCTGCCAAAAATGGCTCTACAAAATTGGCATGTTCATGAGGCAGGTCTGGAATAATCAAGCCCTTAACTGCTGTATCTGCCAAATCTTTGACAAATTTCTTCACACCGTACTGAAAAAGGGGGTTGAAGTAGGTCATGATGACAAGTGGTACCTCAGTTTGAATGATTTTCAAGGTTTCAACCAAAGCCTGAGTAGACGTCCCGTGAGCTAGACTGCGCAAGCCTGCTTCTTCGATCACAGGTCCATCTGCAACAGGGTCTGAAAAGGGAATACCCACTTCAATGGCTGAAACACCCAAATCTTCTAAAAAGTGGATTGTTTCAGCGAGACCATCCAAACCTTTCTCATGGTCCCCAGCCATGATATAAGGAACGAAAATTCCCTTTCCAGTCGCTTTGATAGCATTTAATTTTTCTGTTAGTGTCTTAGGCATGAGCTTCTCCCTTCTTTGCTGCGTCTGCTTCCAAGCGGTCTTTGACTTGAACTACATCCTTGTCCCCACGACCGGATAGGCAGACAATCATCGACTTGTCTGGGCCAAGTTCTTTGGCCAATTTCACTGCAAAGGCAATGGCGTGGCTAGATTCCAAGGCTGGAATAATCCCTTCCACACGAGACAAGAGCTGGAATCCTTCCAAGGCTTCCTCGTCTGTCACAGGAACATAGCTGGCACGTTTGATATCGTGGTAGTGAGAGTGTTCTGGACCGATACCAGGATAGTCCAAACCTGCTGAGATAGAGAAAGCTTCAAGAATTTGACCATGAGCATCTTGAAGCACATCCATGAGAGAACCATGGAGGACACCTGGACGTCCCTTGGTCAAGGTCGCAGCGTGATGCTCTGTATCCACACCAAGTCCTGCTGCCTCAGCCCCATACATAGCTACAGACTCATCTTCTACAAATGGATGGAAGAGACCGATAGCATTAGAACCACCACCAACACAGGCTACTAGAGCATCTGGTAGATTTTCACCTGTCAAGTCACGGTACTGTTGTTTAGCCTCTCGACCGATGACACTTTGGAAGTCACGAACGATTTCTGGGAAAGGATGAGGCCCCAAGGCAGAACCAAGGATATAGTGAGTATCATCGATATTAGCCACCCATGAACGAAGGGCTGCATTAACCGCATCCTTGAGCACACGCGAACCATCTGTCACGGCCTCAACCTTAGCTCCCAAAAGCTCCATACGGAAGACATTAAGGGCTTGGCGTTTGACATCTTCCTCACCCATGTAGATGGTACATTCCATGTTAAAGAGGGCTGCAGCTGTTGCAGTTGCCACACCGTGCTGACCAGCACCAGTTTCAGCGATGATTTTCTTTTTACCCATGCGTTTAGCCAGAAGAACCTGTCCCAAGGCATTGTTAATCTTGTGGGCCCCTGTATGGTTGAGGTCTTCACGCTTGAGGTAAATCTTGGCTCCGCCAATATGCTGGGTCAAGTTTTTTGCGTAGTAAAGAGGCGTTTCACGTCCTACATACTGGCGTAAGAGCTGGTTTAATTCCTCTTGGAAACTTGGGTCTGCTTGACTTTCACGATAAGCTTTTTCTAACTCCAAAACTGCTGTCATCAATGTTTCTGGGACGAAACGTCCGCCGAATTTTCCGTAAAATCCATCTTTATTTGGTTCTTGATATGCCATGCTTTACCCTCTCTATAAATCTTCTAATCTTTTCATGATCTTTTTGTCCATCTGTCTCCACTCCACTCGATACATCTACTGCATAGGGAGTAAAGTGTTGAATTGCTTTTGCTACATTGTCTTCCTTAAGCCCACCTGCTATGAAAAATGGCTGGGCTAGTCCAGACGTATCCAGTTGACCCCAGTCAAAGGTTTTACCACTCCCAGCCACAGGGGCATCAAAGAGTAAATAGTCCGCCTGAGAATTGGGGACATGCCCCTCTCCATCCACCTGCACGGCCTGAATACTGCTACAAGGCAGATCCTCAAACAAATCATCCGCTACCTGACCATGAACTTGAATCAAGTCCAAGCCAACTTTGTCAATCGCTTCTAGTAATTCTGCCCGACTTGGTGAAACAAATACACCAACCTTTTTAACGTTAACAGGAATGAGCTTTGCCAGCTCAGCAGCCTCTTCCAAGGTCACCTGTCTTTTACTGGGTGCGAAGACAAAACCGATATAGTCTGCCCCTGCTGATACGGCTGTCTCTACCGCTTCTTTGGTCGATAATCCACAAATCTTAACCTTTGTCAATCTGCAACTCCTTGATTCTCTGGGCTACATCTTCTGCCTTCATGAGAGCTGTTCCCACCAAAATTCCGTTAAAGTATGGTGCTAGTCGTTCCGCATCCTGCCCTGTGAAAATAGCAGATTCAGAAATGTAATAGCGACCTTCCTCAAAGTGCTGGGCCAAGTCTATACTGGTCTGCAAGTCGACTTCAAAGGTGGTCAAGTTGCGGTTATTGACCCCGATAATCTCCGCTCCAAGTCTGTGGGCTACTTCTAGTTCAGCTAGATTGTGAGTCTCTACCAAGACTTCCAGACCAAGCTCTGTAGCATAGTCATAAAGTTCCTTGAGACGTTCTTCTGACAAGGCCGCGACGATGAGCAAGATAACTGTCGCACCTGCATTACGAGCGCGGATAATTTGCTTTTCATCGATGATAAAGTCCTTGTTGAGCGTCGGAATCTGCACCTGACTGGAAATCTCCCGCAGATAATCCAAATGTCCTTTAAAGAAAATCTCATCTGTCAAAACCGAAATCATCACTGCTCCATTTGCTTCATAAGTCTGGGCCTGTTGCACAATATCCACATCGAGATTGATATCTCCCAGACTAGGGCTAGCTTTCTTGACTTCTGCAATCACCTGCAAGCGGTCTTGATGATTCTTCAAAAATTCTGCCAAGCGATAGGTCTGGCGCAAGGGCTGGATTTGCTCCAGCTCCATTTGCTCGACTTCACGCGCCTTCTGCTCCAAGATTCGTGCTAAAAATTCCTGACTCATTTTTGGTACTCCTGTAACAGTCTGAGTTTTTCAAGGGCCTTGCCACTAGCAATCACTTGACGAGCCAAGGCAACTCCTTCCTTGATACTAGCAACCTTACCATTAGCATAGAAACCAAGACCAGCATTTAGAACTGTCGTTTCCAAAAATGGGCTTGGTTCGTTTTTAAGAACACTAAGCAAAATTTCTGCATTTTCCTGAGCATTCCCTCCACGAATATCTTCGATAGCGTAACGTTCCATCCCCAAATCTTCTGGAGTGAAGCTTGACAAGGTGATTTCGCCATTTTCAAGAAGAACAATATTGGTTGTTCCGTTCAAGCCAGCTTCATCAAGCCCTTCTGGTCCAGCAACCACGATGGCACGTTTGCGACCCATATTTTTCAATACCTGAGCTGTACTTTCTAGCAGTTCTGGACGACTAATTCCAAGAAGCTGTGTTTCCAAGGCCATTGGGTGAATCAGTGGACCAGTCAAGTTCATAATCGTTGGAATTCCCAACTCCAAACGAGCTGGCATGATGTATTTCATAGCTGGGTGCATATTTTTGGCAAAGAGAAAGACGATGCCAGTTCTATCAAATACCTTACCGAGTTCAGCTGGTTTGAGGTCAAGATTGATGCCCAATGCTTGAAGGACATCTGCCGAACCCGATTTAGAAGAAATCGAGCGGTTACCGTGCTTGGCCATATGAATGCCGCCACCAGCCAAGACAAAGGCTGCAGTGGTCGAAATGTTAAAGCTGAAGGACTTGTCTCCACCTGTACCACAGTTGTCCATGGCGTCATGAATCTCAGTTGGAATATGTTGGGCATGTCCTCTCATGACTTGTGCAATGGCTGTGCGCTCTTCCGGTGTTTCCCCCTTCATCTTAAGTGCCAAGAGAAGAGAAGCAATCTGCGCTTCGGTTACACGCCCAGTTACGATACGCTCAATGACATCCGTCATTTCCACACCTGTCAAATTTTCAAATTTTGCTAATTTTTCAATAATCTCTTTCATCCTAGTTTCCTCATTTTACAACCTTCTCGATAAAATTCCGAATAGAAGACAAGCCATCTGGCGTTCCGATACTCTCTGGATGGTACTGGAAGCCATAAATTGGAAGGGTTTTGTGTTGAATTCCCATAATGGCTTGGTCATCAGTCGAACGGGCTGTCACTTCAAAGTCTTCAGGCATTTCTTCAATCAAAATACTATGGTAACGCATGACTGGACGGCCATCCTCGATGCCTTGATAGAGAACAGAAGGCGCTTCAAAGCTGATGTTGCTCTGTTTCCCATGCATGACTTTGGGAGCCAAACCTAGCTTCCCACCAAAGACTTCTGCGATGGCTTGGTGGCCCAAACAAATTCCAAGAATCGGCTTCTTCCCAGCAAAATCACGAATCATGTCTTCCATCTTTCCCGCATCAACTGGCCAACCTGGACCGGGAGAAAAGACCAGGCCGTCTGCTTTTTCAGCTTCTTCATACAGCTTAGGATCATCATTTCTCAAAACCTGCACCTCTGCGAAATTCCCAATGTATTGAGCCAAGTTATAGGTAAAGGAATCATAGTTGTCAATCAATAAAATCATGGTCTTAGTTCTCCAATTCTAGTCATAGATTTAGCCTTGTTAATGGTTTCTTGATATTCGTTTTGGGCGATGGAGTCATAGACAATCCCTGCCCCAGCCTGCACATAGGCTGTTTGATTTTTGAGAATCATAGTTCGGATGGCGATAGCGAAATCCATATCACCCGTCGCAGACAAGTAGCCGATTGCTCCTGCGTATACACCACGTTTTTCTGTTTCCAGTTCATAGATCCGTCTCATGGCCCGAATCTTTGGTGCTCCTGACACTGTTCCAGCTGGAAGTGTAGCTTTCAAGGCATCCATGGCAGTGAGGTCTGGAAGCAAACGTCCCTTGACCACGCTGGTCAAATGCATGACATAGCGGAAGAGTTCCACTTCCATATACTTGGTGACTTGGACATTGGCTGTTTCAGAGATACGACCAATATCATTACGTCCCAAGTCTACTAACATTCGATGTTCTGCTGTCTCCTTCTCATCAGACAGGAGGTCTGTCGCCAAGGCCTTGTCCTCTTCATCCGTAGCTCCTCTTGGTCGTGTACCGGCAATCGGATTGGTTGTTACGATGCCATTTTTGACAGAAACCAAACTTTCAGGACTGGCACCGATGATTTGATAATCACCAAAGTCATAGAAATAGAGGTAATTAGAAGGATTCGTCACGCGGAGATTTCTGTAAAAGTCAAATGGATTTCCAGTGACTTCCGCTGAGAAGCGCTGGCTGAGCACGCATTGGAACATATCACCATTACGAATCAAGTCACGAGCGGTTTCTACCATTTGCTCAAACTTCTGAGGAGCGATATGGGGTTTGAAGTCCAGCGGAGATAGATCCAAGTCTTCAAATTCATTTGAAGCAGGAATGCGTAATTCCTCAAGCACTTGCTTCAAGGCTTCTTCCAAATCTTCTTGACTACGCTCGCTATAAAGAGCATCTTCGATGACATGGATTTTTTCCTTCTTGTGGTCAAAGACCATGTAGCTCTCATAGACAAAGAAATGCATGTCTGGCGTCCCAATGGTATCTTGGGGGATTTGACCGATTTCTTCATAGAGCGAAATCATATCATAACCAACAAAGCCAATAGCTCCCCCACCAAAAGGGAGATCTGAATGGTGCTGACTCTTATGAGTGACTTCATAAAGGAAATCCAAGGGATCCCGATCAATCACTTGACCATTTTGATAAAGGACTCCATTTTTAAACTGAATCTCAAAAACAGGATTATAGGCTAGGATAGAAAAACGAGCGGTTTCCTTGTCTCTCGGAATACTTTCTAAAATCACCTTGTGTTGTCCTTTTAAGCGCATATAAGCCAAGATTGGTGATAAGACATCTCCATGAATGATTCGTTCCATTGTAATTTTCCTTTCAGTTCTATTTCTAGTCCGTGGCGATTGTATGAAAAATCCCCACGCAAAATAACTTGCGTGAGGACGAAATTCGCGGTACCACCTCAATTATAGGATTTCTCCTATCTCTCATTCCTGTCTCAGAACCTTCCTGTAACAGGCTGTGCGATAAAGGGCACTCCCTTGAGAATTATGTTTTCTTCTCTCGTTTCAGATGGACCCAACCTTACAGCTTTCTCTGCTTGTTTCCAGCAACCACAAGCTCTCTGGGAAAGAAAAGACTGTAATTTTTCCATCTCTTATTTTTTAGCTTCTAGGTAGTCTGCAATCGCAGCTACGTCCTTGTCTCCACGACCAGAGACATTGATGATGATAATCTCATCTTTACTTAGTTTCGGTGCACGTTTAACTGCTTCTGCGATGGCATGCGAACTTTCAATCGCTGGGATAATCCCTTCTGTCTTACTAAGAAGGAGCAAGGCTTGAACAGCTTCTTCATCTGTCGCTGCCACATATTCTACGCGACCTGAGTCTTTAAAGTAGGCGTGTTCTGGACCAACCCCTGGATAGTCCAAACCAGCTGAGATAGAGTAAACTGGCGCCAGCTCTCCATCTTCCTTAAAGACTGCATAAGTCTTCATACCATCGACAATTCCGACACTACCTTTTGTCATAGTGGCTGCGTGCTTGTCTGTGTCAAGTCCGTGACCGGCAGCTTCGACCCCAACCAATTTGACTTCTTCATCAGCCACATACTGAGAAAATGCACCGATGGCATTGGAACCACCACCTACACAGGCAATGACGTAGTCTGGCAAGCGTCCTTCTTTTTCCAAAATTTGACGGCGAGATTCTTCACTGATGACCTTTTGGAATTCATGAACAATGGTAGGATAAGGATGAGGACCTACAGCAGATCCCAAAACGTAGAAAGCTTCAAGATCATTCATCCATGCTCCAAAGGCTGCATCGACCGCATCCTTAAGAGTTCGTGTCCCCGTTTCAACCGCGTGAACGGTCGCTCCCATCATTTCCATACGGAAAACATTGAGACGTTGACGTTCCACATCTTCTGCCCCCATGTAGACATCACAGGCCATACCAAACTTGGCTGCAGCTGCAGCTGTCGCAACCCCGTGCTGACCAGCCCCTGTTTCTGCGATCACTCGTTTCTTGCCCATACGTTTGGCAAGAAGGATTTGCCCTAAAACGTTGTTGAGCTTGTGAGAACCAAGATGGTTAAGATCTTCGCGCTTGAGATAAATCTTAGCCCCACCTAGGTGATCTGTCAAACTTTCCGCAAAATAAAGCGGTGTTTCGCGACCAGAATAATCCTTCAAGTAATGGCAAAATTCTGCCAAAAACTCTGGATCATCCTTGTATTTGTCAAATGTCATTTCCAACTCATCCAACAAAGCCTGAATCGGCTCCGGTACAAAACTACCACCAAATTGTCCAAAATAACCTTTAGTTGTCATAAATTTTTCCTCTTTCCATATTAATTCGGCTTTTTGTTTGCTTTTAGTAGTAGGCAAGGAGCTGCAGATAGAACTCAAGTTCATCAAAGCGACTTAACGCCCTAATAAAAGATAAACAAAATGACCGAAAGAAAAAAGCCCACACACAGAATCTACTTCCGTGTGAGGGCGTTGGTAACGCGGTGCCACCTCAATTATAAAGGGACTATTCCCCTTTACATCTCTGCCTTGTCTAACAACAAGTTGCACTGTAAGGTGTGCGCACCGAATTTTCATTGTTTCAAATTCATTTTTAAAATCAGCCCACTTTCACTACTTCCAACCACCTGTTCACAATCACCACAGGCTCCCTGAAGATCAAAAATAGTTACTTTTCTGATTTGTTGAGAATATTATATGCTATTGTCCGCTTTTTGTCAAGATTTTTTATTATTTTTTTCCAGAACCGAGGATTTCTTCAGAAATTCTCACTAAAGTCTGAACGATGTAATCAACTTCTTCATCGCTTAATTTTGTATGAAGAGGAAGCGTAATTTCATTTTCAAAGAAGGCATAGGCTCTTGGATAATCTGCCATATCAAAACCAAGATTCTTATAGGCTGTCAAGAGTGGAAGCGGTTTGTAGTGAACGTTACTTGCAATTCCAGCTTTGGCCAATTCTTGGATGATGAGGTTGCGTTCTTCTAAACTTGCTCCTTCTACATGGGTGATGTAGAGGTGGCGTGAAGATTCGACAGTATCAGTCTTGTGTGCCAGTGGGTGAATACGAGTACCCGCAAAACCACGATCATAGCGGTCCACGATGTCCTTACGACGTTGTAGCAAAGCTGGGTAACGGTCCAATTGTACCAAACCAATCGAAGCCATGATATCCGTCATATTGCACTTGTAGGCTGGTGTAACGATATCGTATTCCCATGAACCCAATTGCATCTTGGCAAGAGCATCCTTTGTTTGACCGTGAAGGGAAAGGATTTGAAATTCCTTGTACATCTCTTCGTCGTCAATCGCTGGATTGGCTTTCCAAGTCGCACTTCCTCCCTCAGCCGTTGTAAAGTTCTTAACGGCATGGAATGAGAAGGAAGTAAAGTCAGCGATAGAACCAGCTGGTTGCCCTTTGTAAGTAGATCCCAAAGCATGGGCACTATCAGAGACAATCACGATACGGTTAAAGGCCTTTTGCCACTTGCTAGCAGCTGTAAAGAGGTCACGTTTTTTCTCCACGACTTGGAACAAACGGTCATAGTCGCAAACAATCCCTGCAAGCTCAACCGGAATAATCACCTTAGTTTTCTCAGTAATAGCTTGCTCAAGCAAGTCATAGTCCATTTCAAAAGTATCTGCTTGAATATCCACCATGACAGGGGTCGCTCCCACGTGTGTGATGACACTACATGAAGCTGTATAAGTCATAGCTGGAACGATGACTTCATCACCAGGTCCCACTTCCAAAACACGCAAAATCAACTCAAGAGCTGCAGTCGCAGAGTTGAGGCAGACAGTCTTAGGTGTCTGTGTGTATTGAGACAAGCGACGCTCCAGTTCTTTTGTCTTAGGACCTGTTGTGATCCAACCAGAGCGCAGGGTATCCGCTACTTCAGCAATTTCAGCTTCGGTAATATCGGGTGGTGAAAATGGAATATTGTAATTTGGCATTGATTTGCTCCTTTTATCTGTACTCATTTTCTCATGACTACTTTATTTTAGCACTTCAAACACGGTTTGAAACATAATTTTGATGTCTCCAAGGAAACTAAACTCTCGGAGATAGGCGAGGTTATAGCGCATCTTTTCAGGAAGGACATGTTCGACATAGGCCTGGTCAACCGACAGACCTTTCTCTGTCATCTGACTGATGATCGTATCCTCATCCTTGTAGTTGATGCTGGCTGGAGAGGTGATTCCTGCTGGCAAGAGCAAGGTCGCCATCATTTCAGGACTATACTGCTTGGTGTAACGTGGCACTTCAGGTCGTGTACCGACAAAGGACATTTCGCCTTTAAGGACATTGACCAACTGAGGCAGTTCGTCCAAACGCACACGGCGGATGAAATTTCCAACTTTGGTAATACGGCTATCGTTAGCAGAAGTCACTAGACTTCCTTTTTTATCCGCATCCGTTACCATAGTACGGAACTTCCAAATCTTGAACGGACGGTTGTACTGGGTCACGCGCTCTTGCTTGTAAATGACAGGTCCCTTGCTATCCAACTTAATCCAAATGCTCAAGATAAGAAAGACGGGAGAAGTCAAAACTAGCAAAAACAGGGCCAGAACCCAGTCCAGGCAACGCTTGAAAATCAGCGAACCCTTCCTTTTAGAGACAAGCTGGTAATAAGACTCAACCTCGCTTGATTGCATTTCCACGGGCAAGTCTTCCCATTTCAGCATGCTGTTTCTCCTTTGTTTTTTATTATACTATTTGTCAACATTTTTCATTATACCACAAAATGGAAAAGGCGGTGCAAGAAATCTGTAATTTGAAGAATTTCCTTCTTATACTCAATGAAAATCAAGGAGTATTAAGACATGGCCCCTGCCTGCAAGCTATACATCTTGTGATAGGTTCCTCCCAAGGCCAAGAGTTCCTCATGGGTTCCACTCTCGATGATGCGCCCCTTGTCCAAGACATAGATGCAGTTGGCGTCTTGGATAGTCGAAAGGCGGTGGGCGATAGCAATGGTTGTCCGCCCCTTTCTCATCTTAGCTAGGGAATCTTGAACCAAACTTTCTGTTTCAGAGTCAATATTGGCTGTCGCTTCATCCAAAATCAAGATTTTAGGCTGACTGGCGACTGTTCTAGCAAAGGCAAGAAGCTGGCGTTGGCCAGTAGAAAAGCTCGAACCACGCTCAGACACGGGTGCATCATAACCCTGCGGAAGGTCCTGAATAAAGGAATCTGCATCCACAAAGGCAGCCGCAGCCTGGACTTCTTCATCACTAAGATCTTGATACATGGCGATATTGGACTTGATAGTCCCGTGATAGAGGAAGGGATCCTGTAAGACCAAACCGATGTTTTTTCTCAGCTCTTCCTGACTGTAGTTCCTGATATCCACATCATCCAAGAGAACGCGGCCTGACTGAAATTCATAAAAGCGCATGAGGACATTGATAATGGAAGATTTCCCGGAACCTGTATGACCTACAAAGGCAATGGTTTCACCCTTCTTAACTGAAAAGGAAATGTCATCCAGAATCGGATGTTTGCCATCATATGAGAAACACACATGTTCAAAACGGATATTGCCTTCTTGAACTTTGGCTTGCCCATCTTCTTGAAGAGGCTCATAGGTCGTCTCATCAATCAAGGCAAAGACACGACCTGCAGATACCATGGACGTTTGAAGGGTTGAAAAGTTTTGCGTCACCTCAATCAAGGGATCAAAAAGGCGGTTGATATACTGGATAAAGGCATACATGGTTCCAGCTGTTATCCCAATAGAAAGACCACGGTAACCAAAGTAGGCCATCAAAACGGCGTAGCCTAGGAGTTTCAGCAAACTCATGGCAGGGCGCAAGAAGAGGGCATCCAAGGCTACAGAACGGTTGGCATAGACCAAGTGTTCTTGGTTGATTTCATCAAATTCTGCCTGCAGGCGCTTCTCTTGATTAAAGGCCTGGATAATCCTGATTCCCTCGATACTCTCTGCCAGCTTACTATTGATATCCGACAAGAGACTTCTGGTTTTTTCGATGATTTTCACTGATTTTTTCCGGTAGAGATTGACCAAAAGGAAAATCAAGGGAAGAAAGAGCAGGACTAAAGCTGTCAAACGAAAATCCAGCACCAACATGGTATAAAGGGTTGTCAGAAAGATGAAAACTGCTGAAATAAAGCTGGATAAAATCCCTGAAAACATATCACTGATGGTCTCGGTATCATTGGTCAAACGAGAAACGATGGAGCCTGCTGGCGTCTTGTCAAAATAAGACATGCCAAGTTTCTCCATATTGGCAAAGGCATCCCGACGAATATCTCTTACAATACTATAAGACACCCGCGCAAAGAGAAGATTTCCGACATACTGGACCAGAGTTTGTAGGAGATAAAGACCATAGTAGACCAGCAAAACGGCCACAGCAATTTGGTTAAGATTGCTGAGATACTGGTCGATAAAGTGGGAGGCCACAAGGGGAATGACACTTTTAATGACAGTCGTCGCGAGGAGAAAACTGAGTGCCAAAAAGGTCAGGAGTCCATAAGGCTTGAGATAGGACATCAAGCGCTTCAATACAGTCCATTGTTCTTGTTTATTCTGCATCTTCTTCTCCTTTCATTTCCAACTGCTGAGACTGGTAGGTTTGAGCATACCAGCCATCTAAAGCTAGCAGGTCTTCGTGTGTACCGCGTTCTATGATTTGGCCATTTTGCAGGACTAAAATCAAATCTGCATGGACGACTGCACTGAGACGATGGGCTGTGATAATGGTTGTCTTATTCTTCCGCGTTTCCTTGAGATTATCGATAATCGCATACTCTGTCTTGGCATCCACGGCGGACAAGGAATCATCTAGAATCAAGATATCAGGGTCTAAAATCATAGCCCGACTCATAGCCAGACGTTGCTTTTGCCCACCTGAGAGACTGACTCCCTTTTCACCGATCAGCGTATCAAATCCCTGAGGCATGTCCACAATATCTTGGTAAACTTGAGCTAGCTTGGTCGCTTCCTCGACCGCCGAAAGGGACAAATTAGGATTGCCGAAGCGGATATTGTCTAAGATAGAGGTCGCAAAGAGAAACTGATCCTGAGGGACATAGCCCATGAGACCACGAAGGTCTGTCAGACGATAATCGCGAATATCATGACCATTTAGATAAATAGCTCCCCTATCCACATCGTATTCACGCAAGAGGAGTTTGATCAAGGATGTTTTCCCAGAGCCTGTCTGACCGACCAAGCCCAGAGTTTGCCCTTTTTCTAAACTAAAGTGAATATCCGTCAGTGTCTCCTCATTTTCAAAGGCAAAGCTGTCAATGGCGTACTCCAAACGTCCATTTTCAATACCGTCCAGAGGAAACTCAGGGTCTTGTACAGGTGATTCCTGAGACAAAAGTTCCTCAATCCGCTGATAAGAAACCTTCCCTCGCTGAGTGATATTAAAGAGGAAGCCAATGGCCATAAGTGGCCAAACCAGCATATCCAAGTAGCTGATAAAGGTGACCAGATTCCCAACCGTAATCTGTCCATCCTGAACCATTAAGGAACCGACCAAGAGGGTTAAAACATAGGACGAACCAACAAACAAGAGAACCATGGGGTCAAAGAGACTGTCGTATTTCATGGTTTGCAGGTTCTTTTGGAAGGTCAATTCATTGACTGCTTGAAAGGACTTCAACTCGTCCGCCTGATAACCGAAAGACTTGGTCACCTTGATACCTGATACAGACTCCTGCACCTTGTTATTGAGTTCAGAAAAGGCAGCTTGTGATTCACCAAAGGCCTTGTGGGTCTTTCTCCCTAGACGACTGGTCGCATAGGCCATAAAAGGCAAGGGAAGAATGGCAACCATGGTCATCTGCCAAGAAATGCTAAAGAGCATGGTCAACAAGGTCACTAGAGCCGTGATAGAGGCATCAACCGCTGACATAACCCCTCCCCCTGCCAGACGCGTTAAGGCATTGATATCGTTGGTTGCGTGTGCCATCAGGTCCCCCGTCCTATAGGTTTGATAAAAGGCTGGAGACATTTTTGTGAAATGCTCAAACAAGCGAGAGCGCATAATCTGTCCCAGACGGTAGGAAGTCCCAAGGATATACATCCGCCAAACATAGCGCAGATAGTACATCCCAAAGGCCGCAAGAAGCAAGTAAAATAGGTCAAGAAGGAGGTCCTGCTGGGTTAATTGCCCCGATGTGATAGCATCAATGACCCGCCCCATAACCATGGGGGGAATGAGGTTGAGGACGGAAACCAAAACCAGGGCCACAATCCCGACTAGATAACGGCGTTTTTCTAACTTGAAAAACCACCAAAGTTTTTGAATAATGGACATAACATCCCTTTCTGATTGCAAATAGAAACCTGAGGCCAAGACCCCAGGTTTTTCTTATTCATAGGTTACGACTGTGACCGCACCCTTGTCATACTCAGCGATAAAGATATTGGCTACATTGTCATGCCCTTGCTTGCTGAGGTTATCAAGCAACCACTCTTCGTTACGACCAATCGACTCCAAAACATCGACTTGTATCACACCGTCAGTCACAACTGGATACTTAGGATTTTCATCCCCCATTTGGACCACGATGAGTTGGCCATTTTGCTCCTGCACAGCGCATTTGACCTGTTTCATCTGGAAAATCCCTTGGCTACGAAGTTTGAGAGCAACTTCTGCTGCAGACAAACCAACTGAACGACAGGCTTCTGGGTCAATCTGCCCATTTTTGATAAGGAGAGTTGGTTTTCCATCAATCAAGCGTTTGACAAAACGAACATTGTTATTGAGCCACTTGAGGGTCAAGACCAAAATCGTCCACATCATCAAAATCACTGCGTACTGCAGAATGCTAATAGAACTATTGTAAATCACCCCACCGATAATACCACCGAGAACATAGTTCTGAATTTGGTCTGTCGCAGAGTTAGGCGCCAGATTTCCCTTTCCTGTCACATTGATAACAAAAACAAGCGAGAAAAGACCCAAGGCCAGTTTGATTAAAATTTCCATATAATTGAGTGTCATTTATTTACCTCCACCAATTCAATAGCGTCTGTTTGATGCAATTCTAATTTCTCTAAAAGATACTTGTCTGGTTGGCTCCCGTTCATGGCGCGGTAGAAATTTGGACCTACCTTGACAAGCGCTCCATCAGTGGCTGCAGAAGTATTGACATAAACTTCTGATTTATCCACTCCCAAGTCTTTGGAAACAACCTCTATGAAATGAAGTGAAGTTTGAAATTGGTTGTTAGAGGCTTGATTGGTCTGGTATTTTGAGATTGTCACCAAAAGCATGGCCACCAAGGTCAAGGCCAAAATCATGACCAATTCCCGAAACTTAGTCCCCTTTTTATCTCGATAGGCTTTAAAAGCAAAAAATCCTGTGATAGCTAGGAGCACAATCCCAAAGCCAATCATGATGCCATTTTGCTGACTGATTTGGCTAAGTACATAGTCATATGAGTAAAATTTCATTTATTTTCACTCCCTTTCATAAAATCATTCTTAATTATAAACGAAAGAGAGTGATTTTTCAAGCCATACGTTGGGGAAATGGACCTTTTTTTGGTATAATAAAATCTATAATCTGAATGAAAAAGGTAACTTTATGAAACTCATCTCATGGAATATTGATTCCCTCAATGCTGCCCTAACTAGTGACTCAACTCGTGCCAAATTGTCCCAAGAAGTACTACAAACCTTGGTCGCTGAAAATGCTGATATCATCGCTATCCAAGAAACCAAGCTTTCTGCCAAGGGTCCTACTAAAAAACACTTGGAAATTTTAGCTGAACTCTTTCCAAACTACGAAAACACGTGGCGTTCTTCTCAAGAACCTGCCCGCAAAGGCTATGCTGGAACCATGTTCCTTTATAAGAAAGAACTCACACCCACTGTCACTTTTCCAGAAATCGGTGCCCCTTCTACCATGGACTTAGAAGGTCGCATCATCACTCTAGAATTTGATGAATTTTTCGTGACCCAAGTTTACACTCCAAACGCTGGCGACGGCCTCAAACGTTTGGAAGAACGCCAAGTCTGGGATGTCAAATATGCGGAGTACTTGGCTGAACTAGACAAAGAAAAACCAGTCCTTGCGACCGGTGACTACAATGTAGCCCACAATGAAATCGACCTTGCAAATCCTGCCAGCAACCGCCGTTCACCTGGATTTACCGACGAGGAACGTGCTGGATTTACCAACCTTTTGGCAACTGGATTTACCGACACCTTCCGTCATGTTCATGGCGATGTTCCAGAACGCTACACTTGGTGGGCACAACGTAGCAAGACTTCTAAAATCAACAATACAGGCTGGAGAATCGACTACTGGCTGACCAGCAACCGCGTGGCTGACAAGGTAACCAAGTCTGATATGATTGACTCCGGTGCGCGCCAAGACCATACACCCATTGTCATGGAGATTGAGCTCTAAGGAGAAAACGAATGGACTATCAAGCTGTCATTCCTGAATTTGTAGTATCTGACCTCGAAAAGTCACGCCACTTCTACTGCGATTTGCTGGGATTTTCTGTCGAATACGAGCGTCCAGAGGAGAAATTTCTCTTCCTCTCGCTTGAAGACTGCCAACTTATGCTAGAAGAAGGCAGCACAGAAGAATTAGCCCAACTAACCTATCCTTTCGGGCGCGGTGTCAATATTTCCTTTGGTATTGAAGATGTCCCTCAGCTCCACCAAAAACTGCTGGAGGCCAACTATCCTATTTATCGTCCTTTGACTAAGAGAACATTTCGTGTTGGGGATCACTACATCTATCCTCACGAATTTGCAGTCTTGGATCCAGATGGCTATTTTTTAAGATTTAGCGAATAGAAGAATAAAAGGCTACAATACTATCTAGCATTGCAGCCTTTTATTCGTTCGCTTTTATGATCTATTTACTAACAAAATATTTGATTTATAAAGCTAATTGGTGTAAAATATAAACATTGGCAGCAGCCTGTTTAAAATTGAATATCATTTTACTTGTTTATGTCGTGAATTGGCACGACGTTTCTACAAGGTGCCGGAACACCTAACAATGAGTATGTCAGCTGGAGGTATGGTTTTGGCCATGCCTATTTTGGGGACTTACTTAGGGGATTAAGTAGGTCCTTTTTTAGTATTTTGCTAAGGCTAGCCTTCAAGGTTAAATATAATATTTTTAATATTTCCCTTATTTAGTGCGGACGGGAGGTGAAATTATCCTGTGGATAATTTCAGGAATCCAGGGAATTTCATCCCTAATTTTTGAGCCCCTAGCTCTTTCATTTCTAGGCTTAGGCTAAAATAGTTCCCCGAACTATTTTACTCTCAAAAATCCCGTCATATACAATAACAAGATTATTGTATATGATACCACTACAGCGGGAAATATCTAGTAAAACTCGCTTCGCTGGCACTAGTATTATACATATATATTATTAGTAAACTAAATCACTATAGAAACATTTAAACAAGCAAATGAAGCATCTTTTAGACTTTAGGAGGTCTTATGAAATTATTAGAAGAGCGCATCCTTCAGGATGGGCATATCTTGGGGGACAACATCCTCAAGGTAGATTCCTTTTTAACCCACCAGGTTGACTATCGTTTGATGCGGGAGATTGGTAAAGTTTTTGCGGAAAAATTCGCATCTGCTGGCATTACCAAGGTTGTAACCATTGAAGCTTCAGGGATCGCCCCAGCTGTTTTTACAGCTGAAGCCTTAGACGTTCCCATGATTTTCGCAAAGAAAGCTAAAAACATCACCATGAACGAAGGCATCTTAACTGCTGAGGTTTACTCCTTTACCAAGCAGGTGACGAGCACGGTTTCCATCGCTGGGAAATTCCTCTCACCTGAGGACAAGGTCTTGATTATCGATGATTTCCTAGCAAATGGACAAGCTGCCAAAGGCTTGATCCAAATCATCGAACAGGCAGGAGCAAAAGTCGAAGCCATCGGTATTGTTATCGAAAAATCCTTCCAGGATGGTCGTGATTTGCTCGAGAAAGCTGGCTATCCAGTTCTATCACTCGCTCGTTTGGAACGTTTTGAAAACGGTCAGGTCGTATTTAAGGAGGCAGATCTCTAATGCAACAACAAGAAAAACACTCGCAAGCCGCGGTTCTAGGGCTTCAGCACCTTCTCGCAATGTACTCAGGTTCTATCCTAGTTCCTATTATGATTGCGACAGCTCTTGGCTATTCAGCTGAACAGTTGACCTACCTAATCTCCACAGATATCTTCATGTGTGGGGTAGCTACCTTCCTTCAACTCCAACTCAACAAACACTTTGGTGTTGGACTACCAGTCGTTCTCGGTGTTGCCTTCCAATCGGTCGCTCCCTTGATTATGATTGGGCAGAGTCACGGTAGCGGTGCTATGTTTGGTGCCCTTATCGTTTCAGGGATTTATGTGGTTCTGATTTCCGGCATCTTCTCAAAAGTAGCCAATCTCTTCCCATCTATCGTAACGGGCTCTGTCATTACCACGATTGGTTTAACCTTGATTCCTGTCGCTATCGGAAATATGGGAAATAACGTTCCAGAGCCAACTGGTCAGAGTCTCTTGCTTGCAGCTATCACTGTTCTGATTATCCTCTTGATCAACATCTTTACCAAAGGCTTTATCAAGTCGATTTCGATTTTGATTGGCTTGGTCGTTGGGACTGCTATTGCCGCTACCATGGGCTTAGTAGACTTCTCTCCAGTCTCTGCAGCTCCACTCGTTCACATTCCAACTCCATTTTACTTCGGCGCTCCAACTTTTGAAATCTCTTCTATCGTCATGATGTGTATCATCGCAACGGTTTCCATGGTGGAGTCGACTGGTGTTTACCTAGCCTTGTCAGATATTACCAATGACCCAATCGACAGCACGCGCCTTCGCAACGGTTACCGCGCAGAAGGTTTGGCCGTACTTCTCGGAGGAATCTTTAACACCTTCCCTTACACAGGATTTTCACAAAACGTGGGCTTGGTCAAATTGTCTGGTATCAAGACCCGTCTGCCAATCTATTATGCAGCTGGTTTCCTAGTCCTCCTTGGACTCCTACCTAAGTTTGGTGCCCTTGCCCAAATCATTCCAAGTCCTGTTCTTGGAGGCGCCATGCTGGTGATGTTTGGATTTGTTTCCCTTCAAGGGATGCAAATCCTAGCTCGCGTTGATTTTGCTAACAATGAACACAACTTCCTTATCGCAGCTGTTTCAATCGCTGCAGGTGTCGGACTCAATAACAGTAATCTCTTTGTCAGCATGCCGACAGCCTTCCAAATGTTCTTCTCAAACGGAATCGTCGTAGCCAGCCTACTCGCCATTGTACTCAATGCCGTATTAAATCGGAAAAAGAAATAAGAAAAAGAGGTGTAGACCTCTTTTTCTTATTTCTCTATATCCTCACCTGTCTGTCTTCTGACCGCTGGCCTGTGACAAACATGGTGAAGGTTGCTTTGCAGACATTTCTGCCTTCTTGATTGGTAATATCCACATCCACGACACAGGTTGTGCGACCTTGATGGACACATTCTCCTTTAATGGTCAGCACATCGTCGCGTTTTCCTGCCTTTAGGTAGTTGATAGAGGACTGGAGCGTCACTCCATCAAGCCCCAGCGAGATAACCACCAAACCACTAATCTGGTCACAAAGGGTAAAGAGATAGCCACCATGGGCATTGCCATAGTAGTTGAGCGACGAGTCCACTACTTTCGTCGTCACCACAACGTGACCATCTCTCATTTTTTCAATTTCGTAATTTTCAAAGGCAGATATAGCGTCAAAATGAAAATCTTTCATCGTTTCCTCCTGATAGTTCAAACGACACTATGATACTACTTTTTATAGGACTGTGCAAGGAGAAAGCTCCTAGTCTGGCAAAATTCCGACCTGTTCTACAAAGCGCATAAAGGCTGCCTGTCCTTGTTCCGTCTGCTTATAAACTCCTGCATCCTCTAGAACGCGCGCAAAGATAGCTCCTACAGAGTCCCTGACGATTTCAAGGGCTTTTTCTTTATCTTTTAGGTCTGGATGTTGAACTTTGAGTTGGTCTGCCCATTCCTGATGATAAGAGGCAACTGAGACTTCTTCTCCTACAAGATAGCTAGCAACTTGCTCCACTTCTGCTTTCAGACGTGGAGGCAGGATAGCCAAGCCCATAACCTCAATCAAGCCGATATTTTCCTTCTTGATATGTTGGACATCCTTGTGGGGATGATAGATACCGTCAGGATGCTCTAGAGAGGTTTGATTGTCCCGCAAGACTAAGTCCAACTCAAACTGTCCATCACGCTTACGCGCAATCGGTGTGATAGTGTGGTGCAGTGTCCCGTCCGTCTCTGCTAAAATCTGCACACTAGGATCTGAATACTGGCGCCATTCCTGCAAAATCTTATCAGCCAAGTTGGTCAAATCCTCCTTGAAATCCGAAGTCAAGCGAAGCACTGACATAGGCCACTTGACAATCCCAGCCTTTACCTGTTCAAAACCAGTAAAACGGAAGGTCTGTTGCAGAGGAGCTAATTCCATAGGAAAAACATGTCGTCCCCCCTGATAGTGGTCGTGGGTTAAGATAGAGCCCCCCACAATCGGCAGGTCGGCATTTGAGCCCGCAAAATAACCTGGGAACTGCTCTACGATAGCCAACAAACGCTCAAAACTCTGCCGACTAATGGCCATAGGACGATGCTGTCCATCTAAGAAAATACAGTGCTCATTAAAATAAGCATAGGGCGAATACTGGAAGCCCCACTCCTGACCCTCCATTTCGAAACGGATAATGCGGTGATTGCTGCGAGCTGGGTGGTTAACCCGACCATGGTAGCCTTCGTTCTCTAGACAGAGCTGACATTGGGGATAATTGCTAGCTTGCACCAACTTGGCTGCCGCAATCTCCTTTGGATCCTTTTCAGGTTTAGACAGATTGATAGTAATCTCCAGTTCACCGTAGTTAGACGGTACACGATAAGCAATATTCTTAGCAATGGCCTTGAGTTTGATGTAGTCGTTTTTCTGGCTAAGTTGATAGAAATCCGCAATTGCCTGCTCAGGAGATTGGGCATAGGTTGCCCAGAAATCACGGTTGACCTGACTTGGACAAGGGGTTACCAAGTCCATTAGTTCAGCACCAAGGATTTCACGCGCAGTCTGACTATCCTCAATGGTTTCTAGTCTAACCGCCTCCTCGACAAGCTGGTCCTTGAGGTCAATCAATTTATCCATATCAGTCTCAACTTCCAAAACACCTTCTCCCACTCGTGCCAAAACACGATTGGTCAGGTAGATTCGATCCATTTCCTCAAAGGTACTTTCTGCAATGATATGTGTTACAAATTTATCTACTAAGGTCACTATAAAGCCTCCTTTTGACTAGTCAAGGACGCGAGTGCCACCTGCAACTTCAGCGATATAGAAGCTTGGAGCGTATCCAACGACTTCCTCGTAGTGCTTGCCTACAGCTTCCTTAAAGGCCTCAACAGCTTCTTTTTGCACCAAGGCAATGGCACAGCCACCAAAACCTGCTCCTGTCATACGAGCACCAAGAACACCTTCCTGAGCCCAAGCTGTGTGAACAAGAGTATCCAATTCCAAGCCAGTTACTTCATAGTCATGTTCTAGAGAAACGTGAGAAGCATTCATCAAGCGACCAAATGTTTCCAAATCACCTGCTTGAAGGGCTGCTTGAGCTTTAAGAGTACGTTGGTTTTCAAGCACAGCATGGCGAGCACGTTTTAAACGATTTTCGTCTTTGATCAGGTAGCTATATTGATCAAAGGCCCACTCGTCCAATTCACCCAAGGTCTGAATATCCAAGGCAGCTTGCAATTCTTCCACAGCTTTTTCACACTCAGCACGACGTTCATTGTATTTAGAGTCCGCCAGTTCACGACGTTTGTTGGTATTCATGATAACAACGACATTGTCCTTCAAATCAAGTGGCACCAAGTCGTATTCTAGAGTGTTGGTATCTAGGTAAATGGCACGTTGGTCAGCACCCATTCCGATGGCAAACTGGTCCATGATACCAGAGTTGACTCCGATAAAGTTGTTTTCTGTTTGTTTTCCGATTTTAACCAAATCCAAACGGTCTAGTTTTAAATCAAAGAGATGCTCTGCCACGACCCCTGTCAAGAGTTCCAAGGATGCCGATGATGACAAACCAGCACCATTTGGGATATTCCCATAAACATAAAAATCAAATCCTTTGTCAATCACATGTCCAGCTTCTTGCAAGAAATGAAGAACCCCTTTTGGATAGTTGGTCCAGCTGTGCTCTTTTTCAAACTTGAGATCAGCAAGAGGCACTTCGATGATACCCTTGTCTTCAAAATTGGCCGAGTAGAAACGCAAGACTTGGTCGTCACGCTTGCGAGCTGCACCGTATGTCCCCAAAGAAATAGCAGCTGGAAAAACGTGCCCACCGTTGTAGTCTGTGTGTTCACCAATCAAATTGATACGACCTGGTGAAAAGAAAGTTTGGTCTGCTTCTTGACCAAAAACGGCAAGAAAGTCTTTGCGAAGGGCTTCAGCAGCAAGATGTTGTGTCATATGAATTCTCCTTTGACTGTCCGTTAAGTCGCCTTAACGTGTAATCGTTTTCTTCTATTGTATCCAAGGCATTTGCCAAGGTCAATCCTTTTTACTAAACTTTTACTAAACTATCAGTAAAAAGCAGAAAAATATGATATACTAACCTAAAAGGAGGAGGATTTATGGCTACCTTAAAAGACATCGCACAGCTAGCCTCTGTCTCTATCGCGACCGTATCTCGTGTCCTCAATCGCGACCAGAGTCTATCTGTTACAGAAGAAACCAGACACCGTATATTAACCGTTGCTGAAGAGCTGGGCTATACTAAGCATCTCAAGACAGGCGAATCCCACAAACCCAAGCAAAAGATTGCCATTATCCAATGGGTCAGCGAGCAAGGGGAGTTGGACGACCTCTACTACTACCAGATTCGTCTCGGTATTGAAAAAAGAGCCCAAGAGTTGGACTATGACATCTTGCGCTATTTTAATGACCATCCTTTTACTCTGAGCGAGGAAGTGATTGGCATTCTCTGCATCGGAAAATTTAGCCGAGCTCAGATTGCTGCCTTTGAAGAATACCAAAAACCTCTAGTCTTTATAGACAGCGATACCCTCTCATTAGGTCATACCTGTATTATCACTGACTTTTACACTGCTGTGAAACAAGTTGTAGACCATTTCCTCAGCCAAGGGATGGACCGTATCGGGATTCTAACAGGTCTCGAAGAAACAACCGACCAGGAAGAAATTATCCAGGATAAGCGGCTAGAAAATTTCAAAGACATTACCCAAGCAAATGGAATCTACCATGAAGAACTGGTCTTTCAGGGGAGCTTTACTGCCCAGTCTGGCTATGACTTGATGAAGGAGGCCATTCACAAGTTGGGAGAACAACTCCCACCAGCATTTTTCGCAGCCAGCGATAGTTTAGCCATCGGTGCCCTTCGTGCCCTTCAAGAAGCTGGAATTAGCCTACCAGACCGCGTCAGCCTCATTTCCTTTAACGACACTAGTCTGACCAAGCAGGTCTATCCCCCTCTTTCTAGCATTACCGTCTATACCGAAGAAATGGGTCGAGCAGGTATGGATATTCTTAACAAGGAAGTTCTCCACGGTCGCAAAATTCCTAGCCTGACTATGCTGGGAACCAGACTGACCTTGAGGGAAAGTACAAGGAATAAATAGGATAACAAAACGACCTCTAGCGAGGTCGTTTTTCTAATGATGATGCCCATGCTTCTGCTCTAATTCTCTCACCCTCCGCTTATGTTGCGCATGATTGCTTTGACTGCTATCCACTTCAATAGTGATATTCTGCACGCCTCTTTCTTCTAAAAATTGACGCACCACTTCTTTGGTCTCCATCATCTGTTCCCAATCCCAGATACAAATGTGGACAACAGCATTGTTCTCTAGACCATCCATGGACCAAATACTAAGTTGGTTGACACTTTTGACATTGGGTAGAGCCTCTAAATCTTTCTCCAAATCACTTGTCTCGACCCCTTCTGGCACAGCATCTAAGAAAATCTTGAGCGCGCTCCAAAAGCGAGGAACAGCTTTTGTTAGAATAAAGATGGAAATGACCAGAGATAAAAGCGGATCAAGGATATACCAGTCCGTAAATCGGAGGATAATCGCCATTAGAATGACAGCCAGCCAACCAAGGGTGTCTTCCAAAAAATGCAAGCTAAGAATTGACTCGTTCTTTGTCTTTCCTTTACGGACTACTAGACTAGCTAGCACATTAATGGCCACTGCAATGATTCCCAGCCAGAGGATCCCTTCCTCATTAACGGGTTGTGGGTGAACGATCTTTGTGACATTTTCCAAAATCACTAGGACAGACCCTATCATAAGAATCACAGCTGTTAGAATGGCCCCTAGAAGGCTGAAACGCTTGTAACCCAAGGTGTACTGCCCATCTTCTTCTCGGTTTGAGATTGTTTCTAAAAGGGCTGATATGCCAATGGCTATAGCATCTCCTAAGTCATGAACAGAATCAGCAAGAACAGCACTCGAACCAAAGATTCCTCCTGCGATAAACTCAACAATAGCATAGCTTAAATTTAAGAAAAAAGCTAACCAGATTGATGTTTTAGAACTCATTTCTCTCCCTCCTTTGGTATAATGGGTATATACATACTTCTTTCATTTGTATTATCTAATAAAATCCAAAGAAAGGATAGAAGCAAACTGTCAGCCATGTTCAGTTCTGAACAGTTTGTCTCAAGTGTCTATATGCTAAAAAGAGACCGTCGAGTCAACAAGACTAAAAAAGCCATCTATCAAGCTTTTTTACAACTTTTGAACGACAAAGGCTATGATGCCACTACTGTCCAGGATATCATTGACCTAGCAGATGTTGGACGTTCTACTTTTTACTGTCACTACGAGAGTAAGGAACTCCTTTTAGATGAACTCTGTCGCTACCTCTTTCATCATCTCTTTGAAAGAGAAGGACACTTTACGACCGAGGACTACCTCGCACATATCTTTTTACATTTTCAGAAAAACCAGGACCATGTCACCAGTCTCCTTTTTTCCAAAAACGACTACTTCCTCCGCCAACTACACAAGGAACTCGAACACCACGTTTATCCCATGGTGGCGGGTGACTTGCAAGAGGCCTACCCAAACATTCCAGCCTCCTACCTCCAGCATTTTGTTGTAACGAACTTTATCGAGACTCTAACTTGGTGGCTAAAAAAAGGAAAATCTTATACCGAAGAGCAAGTGGTGAGATTTTACCTTGATGTAATGGAGATGACCTCTACAACTCCACTTGATAACTAAGCCTGTAACTCAGAAAGGAACCAACTATGTTAACTTCGATGATTCTAGGAATATTAACAATCGTACTAGCTCTCGCATTCTCATTACTTCACCTTGCTGCTGCTTTTTCAGCCATGAAACAAAAGAACTACAGTCTGGGAAACACGTGCATCTTGGTCGGCAGTTGCATCACTTCTCTGGCTCTAGCTATCTTTTACTTCGTCCCACTGGCAACCATTCTACTATGGATTGTGGGTTCGAGTATCGTCTGCTATGGTGCCTACTGGAACGGGCGACAGCAAGAAAATCAACATATATCGCACCACATTATTCGTATAACGAGCGCTATTATCATTACGGTATTATTCATCTTGCTCTAACACAAAAAAAGGATCATCTGATCCTTTTTTACTTTTTTAAGCACTCTTTGCTGCCTTGCTCCACTGATACCACCCAACTAGACTATTGATCAAGTAAATCAGGTATTTCCCTTGGATTTGCAGGCTTTCTCCCCACCAGAGATAGATAGAAAAGACATTGGTAGCTGCCCAGAATATCCATTGTTCACGGTAAACAGCTGTCATGAGGATTTGCCCTACCCCATTGGTCGCATCAGTAATGGAATCGCGATAAGGACGATTGGCTCCGATAGACTGATAGATGAATCCAAATACCAACAACCAAAGAACACTAATGGAAAGATACTTGGTCCAGCCCTTGCCGTCCAGTTTACGTGCGACAAACTCCTGTTTTTCCTTTTTAAACTGTGCTTGGTAGATCCACACTAAAAGTCCAATTGGCTGCATGGCCGTAAAGTAGAGTGTCGTTAGCACCTCACCATAAAAGCCTTTCTGCAAAGCCAAAATAAGGTAAATGACAGAGTTAATCAAGCCAAAAAGGTAGTTACTAGCACGACCTTCAGCTTCTCAAAGAGCAGAAAAAAGGTTAGTAAGGCTTGAGAGATGAATCATTTTAAAGGCAAACAATTCCAACAAGACGTCATCATTGTCGCTGTTGGTTATTACCTACGTTACAATCTGAGCTATCGTGAAGTTCAGGAATTGCTTTATGACCGTGGAATAAATGTTTGTCACACTACGATTTATCGGTGGGTTCAAGAATACAGTAAAATCCTCTATCATCTCTGGAAAAAGAAAAATAAACAGTCCTTCTATTCGTGGAAAATGGATGAAACCTATATCAAAATTAAGGGGCGTTGGCATTATCTCTATCGAGCGATTGATGCGGACGGTTTAACATTGGATATCTGGTTACGAAAGAAACGTCGAGCAGACGATAACAGCTATAAATTAGAAGATACCGCCTATCAAGAAGATAAAGCACGCAAAGCAGAAACCGAAGATAAGCTAGCTATTGAAGCAATGAAAAGCAAGTACACCACGCTATTGCTAGAAAATATGTTGCTAAGTCCGTTTGAAATGCAAGATACAAAAATCATGGCAGGATTGCAAGTCCATGTTTACCCCCTCTATGACGAACTGAAAGAATTAAGAGGGCTAAATAGTGTTAAAGACCACTTGTCTTATGTTGCCAGCAGACGTGAAGAATATTCTAAGCATAATATCGCACGCTACCTCAAAAAAGCCATTGAACAATATCTACCAACGGTTAAAAGGCAGGACTTAAACCATGAGTGAAGACTTAAAAACGATCAAAGAGCTGGCGGATGAGTTGAGTGTTACAAAACAAAATATTCAATATCACTACCAAAGGTTACCAAAAGAATTACAGCTTAAAAGTTCCAATGGGTCTAATCTAATAAATTCTAAAGCAGAAAAAATAATTTTAGGTAAAGTAGAAAGTAGTAGCAAATCAAATACCAAAGACCAACAAATAGAAAAATTAACTAATTTGTTAGACCAGTAACAACGATTAGCCTTGCAAGATAAAAAGTTGCTAGAAGAATACAAGGCGGAAAATGATAACTTAAAAGCCCTCAAAATGCCCTCACAGGAAACAGAATTCAAACACTTAGACAATCAATATAAAGATGAAGTGAACGCTCTTAAAGAGAAGTTGGAAAATTTACAGGAACAAATCAAAGATCAAAAAAGGATAGAAGAACAAGAAAAACCAATAAAATGGTGGGGACTATGGCGAAAATAGATGATTCAGTTAAAAAGAAAGTTCCAGAATTGCGATTTAAAGGATTCACGGATGAATGGGAACAGCGTAAGTTGGGAGACGAAGTTCGAATAGTGATGGGACAGTCTCCTAATTCAGAAAATTATACTGATGATCCTAATGGGCGCTAAAAATGCGAAGACCTATGAAGACCTATTTTGTATTAGTCAAACAAAAAATCCAAAAGAAATGGTATATGATTATGACCATGAAACAAAGTAAAATCAAACCGAGTGATCTGAGGAAGCACCCGATGATCATGAAACGTTATTAAACACAAAAGTCACCCATGTGAGTTCTTGCCAGAAGCTGAAGTTAATCCTTCAACCTGGAAAACCCGCAGAGGTGACTTTTTCTATACATCTCGATTTTTCTGGCAATAATCATTAACCGATAAATATGTCTGTGAATCACCCAGCGACTCCGCTATGTCCATAATCCGCGGTGGTAGTAATCCCACTCGCTGGACAAGTTCGTGATTGCTGAACAATTCCCGTGGACTGCCGGCGAAGCCAAACTTCCCGTGTTCCATAACATACACTGACTCAAACTCGGCGGCGACCCAATCCATGTCATGGGTGATGGTCACAACTTGGTGGCCCGAATCAGCCAACTGATGGAAAATTGCGGTCAACTTGCGCCGGCTTTCCCAATCAAGCGACATCATCGGCTCATCAAATAAATAAATCGCCGGATCCACTGCCAAAACTGTGGCAACGCTCAACAGCTTGCGTTCCGACAATGACAGGTCATATGGACTTTCAGCTGTTTTATCATCCAAGCCAACTCTTTTTAGAGCCGCTAAAGCCCGCCTCGTAATCGTGTCGTGGTCATCCATGACCTGCGCGACATTCCACTCCACCTCTCGTAGAACGGTCGGGTTGAAAAGCTGATCGTCAGGATTCTGAAAAGTAATCCCAACCTTCAGTAACTTTTCGACTGGTTTAAGATCATTAAAATTTTCTCCATCGATCTTAATCACACCGGTTTGTGGTGTCAGCAAACCCGTCAACAATTTGAAGAGCGTTGATTTGCCGGCACCATTTTGGCCGACAATCGCCACCATCGGATCGGCGAAGTGTTTGTCTTCAACATCCAAGCTAAAGGACCGTTCCGGATAAGTGAACGTCAGGTGGCTCAGTTCAATTGTGGACATAACGAACCTCCTTCAGATCAGCGTAATTCACCGGATACCGGCCATCAGCCAAGTGCCAATCCATTTTTTGAGCAAGTTGCTGGATTGTCGGGGCTGGAATCTGCCAGTCAGCTGCCAAATGATTAAACACCTCACCCGGCCTGCCCTGGGCTACCATTTGACCCTCGTGCAGCACCCACACAACGTCGGCGACTTCGCACAAATCGTCAATTTCACTGGTGACAATGAAGACAGTCGTCTCTTTGACTTGGGCCAGCCATTGGAAAAATTGCCGGCGGCCAAGGGGATCCATCTCACTGGTCGGATCATCCATAATCAAAACAGCCGGATTAGCCACAATCGCCGTGGCAATTGCCAACCGCTGGATCTGACCACCGGAAAGGCTCTCGGGACGCAAATTCAGCTGTTCAATCAGCCCCATTTGCGTGGCAACTTCTTCAACCCGTTTTTGAATCAGTCCTTCAGCCATTCCCTGATTAATCAAGTCAAAGGCGATTTCATCGGCAACCGTGTCTGCCAACCCGCTTAGTTGGCCAGCTGGATTTTGCAGTACAACTCCATTCATGGCATTATAAACGGGCCAATTGTCAGACACTCGCTGGCCAAACATGTGCCAATCGCCCTCAATCTTAGCAGACACAATTTTGGGAATGACCCCTGCCAGCACACGGCACAAAGTCGATTTGCCAGAGTGGCTATTCCCGATAATACCAACCACCTGGCCGGTATGAACCTCCGCGTTAATCTGACGCAGTTGTGGTTGCTCAGTACCCGGATAACGGGTGGTCAAATTTTCAATTACAATCCGTTTATCTTCGTCCATATCTTCCACCCAATCAATAAAATTGCCAATCCAGTCAGACCAATGTGCAGCGTCCGCGACAGGCGATACACGCGCTGGGAGGTTCTGACAGTCCGGTTGAGATTATCAAAACCTCTCAGTTGGAGAGAAATCGACCGCGTCATCGATTGATCCAAGGTCTTAATCACCAATGGAATTAGAACCGGCAGGACTGACTTTAATTTCTGAATCAACGTTTTTTGCGGATTGGTTCCGCGAACTTTTTGTGCCTGCTGGATTTTCCGCATATTGCGCATCATTTCCGGCAAAATATAACACACCGACATCAGAACGTAGACGGTTTTATAAGACAATCCGGACAGTTCCAAATAGGCCGCGTTTTCTGAAATACTCGTGGTCACCATAAAAAAGCCACTGGTCAAAATAATCACCAATACTCGACAACCCAGAGTGGTGGCGTAAATCAGGCCTTCTTTGTAGAACGACACCCCAAGCACAGAAAACAGCACAGTTTGATTCCGACTGTAAAATAACCCTTGGATGATCAGCATGGTGCAAATCAGAAACAGGCTGAATCCCAGCGCCTTAAAGGTGGTAGAACTCAATTTGGAAAATAACAATAGCAGTGTTGCGACAAGAATTAATCCGGCCTGAAGCAATAAATTCATACTGGCAAAGCTCAACAACGTCATGTCCAAGATGAACAAGAGCTTAGTAATCGGATCGATCACTTGGTACCACTTGAGCTTGACCCGTGGCGCTCCAGAAATCAATGTTTTATCAGTCATCATTTATCATCGCTAAAGAAGTGCACCATCCGCTTCGGCAGCTGACGATAGATGAAGAGTGCCAGGTAGGCCACACAGACTTTATCCAAAATATCCAAGACAAACTCATCGGTAAATGAGGCCAGCCACACTGGTGCATGATTGGCGACCATTACCGCAAACAATGAGTCACCCCAAGCGATACCGGTCTGACCACCCCAAAAGATGACGTTGAGTGGCGTTGAAATGACAGCTGAAACGATGGCAATAATAATAGCAGAAACAAATACTCTTCGCGCTGACGAGAACCACCCATTGGCGTGCAAAACTCCGACAGCAATCCCAATTCCGATGCTGGTAATCGCATACACGGTTGAAATTGGCGATAAGGTCAGCCCATAGATCACGTTGTTGATGAAACCACTAATGGCACCGGCAACCGGCCCAGCCAACATGCTGGTAAGAAAGGTTCCCAAAGACCCCAGCCAAACGGGCAACTTTAACCCCTCCGCCAAGGCTTTGGCAACATAGTTAATCCCCACGGCAGCGGGAATCAAAGTCATGGTGGCAGCACTTAACTTAAATTTCCACATACTGGTACGATGAATCGGTTCTGTTTTCATAATCTTCTCCTTTTGTTTTTAAAGAGCCGTGTCTGGATAGACTTTCGGACGCAACGCTCTATTATATATCTACTGAACTGTCTATACACAAGATTTCCATCCTTAGTCGACATGAGCTGGAAATCTTTATTTGTTAAGTAGTTCACAACACATTATACACCTATTTGTGAATAGTCAAGTGTATTTACAGTGAAAATCTAGAAAATCCTGAAAATTTCCTCTTATTTTCCATTTTAAATGACATTTAGTAACTCTAATATCAAAAAAGCCCAGACAAGATTGTCTGAGCATTTTTCTATATGGTCGTTTAGCCAAAGTTGAGTTTGCTATTCTCAAGCTATTTCTTCAACAAACCTTGTTCTTGTAGAAATTCTTTGGCTACTTGTTCTGCTGACTTGCCTTCAACACCGACTTGGTAGTTGAGCTGGCTCATCTGGCTTTCAGTAATTTTGCCAGCCAATTTATTGAGAACTGTCTCCAACTCAGGATGTTTCTTGAGAAGAGCTTCTTTCATGAGTGGTGCCCCTTGATAAGGTGGGAAGAGTTGCTTGTCATCTTCCAAGACCTGTAAATCATAACGCGCCAATTCTGCATCTGTCGAATAGGCATCTGTGATTTGAATATCGCCTGACTGAATTGCCTGATAGCGAAGAGCTGGCTCCATGGTCGCTACGTTAAGATTGAGACCATACATTGATTGCAAGCCCTTATTGCCATCTTCACGGTCATTAAATTCGAGTGTAAAGCCTGCCTTCAACTGTCCTTCCACTTTTTTCAAGTCCGAAATAGTCTTCAAGCCATATTCTTGAGCAATCTTTTTCGGAACAGCTACAGCGTAGGTATTTTGATAAGACATGGGTTTGAGATAGGCTAGATGATCCTGTTTGGCAATGCCATCACGCGCCACCTGATAAACCTGATCTGGCTCATGACCCACTTTAGGTGATGGCTGAAGCAAACTTTCAGTCACCGTACCAGTAAATTCAGGATAGATATCAATATCCCCTTTTTTCAGAGCTTCATAGAGGAAGCTTGTTTTCCCAAAATTCGGCTTAACAGTCGCAGTCATACTGGTATTTTCTTCAATCAACAATTTATACATATTAGCCAAAATTTCGGGTTCTGGTCCCAATTTCCCAGCAATCACCAAGTTTTCTTTCTCTTTTTGAGCTAAGAGGGCTGGACTATAAGACAGACCGAGCAATATGGTCACCAAGGCAAAACCAGAGAAAATCGTCCGCAATTTTGCTTTTTCCATCACTTTTAGTAGGAAGTTAAAGGCAATGGCAAGCACTGCTGAAGAAAGGGCCCCAATCAAAATCAGACTGGTATTATTGCGGTCAATTCCCAAAAGGATAAAGGAACCCAGTCCCCCTGCCCCAATCAAGGCAGCCAAGGTTGCCGTACCGATAATCAAAACCGCTGCCGTCCGAATACCAGACATAATGACCGGCATGGCAAGTGGAATTTCAAATTTCTTGAGACGCTCCCACCTGGTCATCCCAAAGGCAATCCCAGCCTCTTGTAGACTTGGATCAATTCCCTTTAGCCCAGTGATGGTATTTTGCAAAATTGGGAAAATCGCATAAATCACTAGTGCTGTCAAAGCAGGCAAGGTCCCAATTCCCATCAAGGGAATAAAGAGTCCCAACAAGGCCAGAGACGGGATAGTCTGGAAAATCCCTGCAATCTGCAAGACCCAGTCCGCCATCTTTTCATGATAACGAAGATAAACAGCCAAGGGAATCGCAATAAAAATAGCTAGTAATAAGGTCAAAAGTGACAACTGCAAATGTTGAGATAGAGCTGTTACCCAATCACCAAAACGGTCCTGAAAAGTTGATATCAAATTAGCCATGAACACTACCTCCAAACAAGTCTGCTACAAAGTCCGTTGCAGGCGCCTTTAAAATCGTCTCAGGGTTCGCCACCTGACGAATCTCTCCGTCCTGCAAAACAGCAATACGGTCCGCCAATTTCAAAGCTTCATCCGTATCATGGGTCACAAAAATCGTTGTCATACCAAACTCTTTATGCAATTCTTTCGTCAGAACCTGCAACTGTTTTCTCGAAATAGCATCCAAGGCTGAAAAGGGCTCATCCATGAGGAGAATCTTAGGCTGACCAATCATGGCACGGACAATCCCGACCCGTTGCTGTTCTCCACCAGATAATTCATTAGGTAAACGATGCCCATACTCAGCTACCGGTAAACCAACCTTAGCCAAAAGCTCTTCTGTTTTCTTCGCAATTTCTTCCTTAGTCCAGCCCTTCATCTCAGGAATGAGAGCAATATTTTCCGCAACCGTTAGATTGGGAAACAGAGCAATGGCCTGTAAAACATAACCCGTAGAAAGACGAAGCTCACGCTCATTATAGTCTTTGATGCGCTTGCCATCCATATAAATATTTCCATCAGTTGGTTCCAAGAGACGGTTAATCATCTTGATCATGGTCGTCTTACCGGACCCAGAAGGCCCAACTAAAACCATGAACTCTCCATTCTCAATTCGTAAATTAACATCTCTCAAAACATCTTTTTCTGTATAGCGTAGCGCTACATTTTTATATTCAATCATTCTTTGTCCTCTATTTAAAACTTTCCTCGATTAGTCAAGTCTTCTACCTTAGGCATAACTTCCTTATTATCCCAATGCTCCACAACCAAGCCATTCTCCAAACGGAAGATGTCATACTCAGCATAAGGCACCCCATCTATCTGAGTCTGTCCATAGCTAACCACATAGTTTCCTTGTCCCAAAAGCTGGAAAACAAAGTCAAAAGTGACACCCTGTTCAGCCACATAGTTTTTATAAGCAGCACTTCCTTGGCCAATCTCATGATTATGCTGAATCAAATCTTCTGCCACATAATCATTCCACTGCTCTAGTTCGCCGTTTTGAAAGATTTCTGTCAAGAAACGGCGAACCAATTTTTTATTTTCTGCTGTCTTATCCAAATCTGTGATTTCAAAATCTCCAAAGATCTGGTCTAACTGTCCATTTTCTGGAGCGCGATAGTAGTCAATGACATCCCAATGCTCCACGATACGCCCATTCTCATCCGCACGGAAAGTATCCGTTGTCACCCATTGAGCTCCCCCGCCATTGAGATATTGATGAACATGAACAAAGACCAGATTGCCATCCTCAATAGTACGGACAATCTTGATCTCACGCTCGGGATAACGCTCAAAGAAATTTGCAAAGAAAGCCGCAAACCCTTCTTTCCCATCTGGCACGCCTGTCGAGTGTTGAATGTAGGTATCTCCAACGGACTGAGCTTGAGTCTCAGCAACTCGCCCGTCTTGAATAGCATGAATATATAGATTTCGTGCATTTTCAACTTGTTTTGACATATTTTATTCCTCATTTGCTTTCTCTTTCAGATTGTCCAAAATGCGTTCCTGATAACTTTCAAATTGGCGAATTTCTTCCTCAGAGAATCCTTTATAAAAAATAGCATCCAACTTTTGACTGATGCGATGGCCCACTTCTTTCTGGGACCAACCTTGCTCCGTTAGCTTGACATATTTCTTTCTCTTATCTATTCCACATGGGCTAATGATGACCAGGTTTTGCTCCTCAAGATTCTTTATCATGGTTGTGAGCGTATTGTTAGCAAGACCAGTCGCCAGCGCAATATCTGTCGCAGTTGCACAGCCAGTTTCACTATTCCATAAAACCGCTAAAATCTTTCCCTGTTCACTCCGATAAAGAGTCTCAGGATCCTGATTCAGTAGCTTTTGAAAAATCCGCCCATTTAACAAACGAATATGATGGGCTACCAAATGACTATCTTTCATAGCACCTCCAATTTATTTCGATATCGAATTATATTCCATTATAATACTTATTATTCTAACTGTCAACTATTTCGATTTAGAACTAATTTTTCTCAGTAAAAAATCTCCTACTCAAGGTAGAAGATTTCAATCTTATAAACTTAATCCGTCATGTCTGATACCAAAGTTCGACGCTCCAATGGAATACTGCACATAACTAACAAGAAAATGAAGCCTGACTGAATCCAGAAAAGGGCCAAGTCAAAGATTCCATGCACAGCAACCACTGTAAGGAAAGATAGATAAAGACCGATAATTGGACGTTTCCCCGACTCCTGACTCATATCCATCATCAAACGAACAGGAGCAACAGAAGACAAAGCTAATAAAATGGTTCCCACAATTCCGTAACTCAGAATCGTATCAATATAAAGGCTGTGAGCATGTTCATGATAAGGAGCATTTATCCGAGGATAAGAGTGCATATAGGTCAATGGCCCCTCCCCCCAAAAAGGATTTTGCTTAAACAAGGCCATCCCAGCATCCCAGATAGAAATGCGTTCTTCCATAGAGGAATCTAAAGTCCCCATCCGAACTCCCAAATCACTAGAAAAAAGGAAACTCAAGCCAATCGCAAAGACCCCGATACTAAGCCAAAAGGCCTTCCAGTTTTTAATGGTTGTAAAGAGATAAATGATGGCTCCAGCGATAATAGCAGGAAAGGCAGTTCGATTTTGCGTAAAGTTCAATCCAAAGAGATTAACAAAGCCTGCAATCACACAGAATACCTTCAACCAATTCAACTTGGTCGTTGTAAAGAGATAGAAGGCAATCATGATACAGAAACAACAAATAATTCCATAGTAATTAGGATTAAAAAAGGTCACTTCTGCCCGATTCTGATGCCATACCTGCATATTGGGCGAAAGAAAGGCATAGTTAAATTTCTTTACAATTTGGAAATGCTCCAAAGTAGCAAAAGCCGCAGAGAGCACACTACCAAACAAGATTGTCTGCAGTATCAGTCGAAAGAAAGCATGTGTCAGACGTTTCTGGTAGAAACTAAAGAAAATGAGGAAGAGAAACATCAGTAAAGATGCAACCAATCCAAGCCAATTCTTAGCGACGATAGAGATGATACTACTGTAGGCAATAAAAAAGAGAAGTACAGGATGTTTGGCCAATCCTTTGATAATTCCCTTCATCTCCCCAGTAACAAGTAAACCTATCAAATATAAAGCAAAGAGCCCTAAGAATAAATAAAAAGGTAAAAAGATACTTATGATCATCAAATATAAAAAGAAATCTTTTTTCGAAAGCCCTCTTATCTTATCCAGTAATCCAATTGATTTCAAAACGGATCCTTTCTGTTCTGGATTTCTCCAGAAGATAAATGCTAAACTATCTTTATATTCTACCATTTTTTCCGTCATTTGGGAACAATGAACACGTTTTCACCACAAAAAATTCTATCATCAATATAGCACTAGAACTGAATTTTTCTGCCGTTTTCCACTACTTGATAGGTCTGACTTTGCAGATCAATTTCTGCTACTGCTGTTACAGACTTGTCTTTATTTTGACGTTTGATTACAATGCTATGAGCTGTTGGTGTTTCAACGTCAATAGTCCCTTCTAGGTCAAAGGCCTCTGATTGATTACGGAAAGAAAATAGATTGAGAAGGGACTTCACCACAGGACGTTGAACTTCTTCTGCTATTTCCTCGTTGCTATAGTAATGACGATTAATATTTCGACCTTCTTTAGTTTCTTCTAATAATTTCAAGTCATTTTTTCCTGCTAATAGACCCACATAGTAAACCTGAGGAATGCCTGGAGCAAAAGCTTGAATCAAACGAGCGAGGAAATACTTGACATCATCATCTCCAAGCGCAGAATAGTAGGTTGAATTGATTTGGTAGATATCTAGGTTGTTATACTCTGCACTAGAGTACTTACGTTTGACATTCGCTCCAACCTTATAGAGCTCATTTGAAGCATAGTCAATTTCCTCATCAGTCAGGATATCCTTGACATCCACCACTCCAATCCCATCATGGGTATCTAGTGTCGTAAATTGCTTCATCGGGCTCATCTTTAACCACTTAGCCAAACGCTCTGTTCTGGAACTGTAAAGAGTATAAAGGGTCACCATTGGAAGGGCAAAATCGTAAACATAGTAATCATGGTCCGCTATTTTAAACTGAATCGAATAGTGTTCATGAATCTCAGGTAAGAGCTCTGTCCCATACTCAGCAGCGATATCTCGAACTTTGTCCAATAAATTCCAAATATCTGGTTCCACAAAGAAATCATTGGTATCCAATTTCTTCACTGCGTAAGCAAAAGCATCTAGACGAATCAAATCACACCCGTTACTTGCTAGATGTTGAATCGTCTTACGGATAAATGCCATCGTTACTTCTTTGGTCACATCAAGATCAATCTGCTCCTCACCAAAGGTATTCCACAAATGTTCTACTGAACCATCTGCAAAAACAATCTCTTGCTTTGGTGCACGGTCCTTTCGCTTGTAAATTAAATCTACATCAGCCTGTGTCGGACGATTTTCCGGCCAAAACTTATCCCAGTTTAAAAAGAGATCTTTAAATTCACTAGCTTCATGTTTTTCTTGATAGTCCTTATAATATTTCGATTGACGAGAAAGATGGTTAATCATAAAGTCAAACATAAGATAATATTTCTCACCTAAACGCTTAACATCCTCCCAATCACCAAACGCTGGATCCACTTCATCATAGTCAACTGGTGCAAATCCACGATCTCCTGTTGACGGGAAAAATGGTAGAAGGTGAACTCCTCCAATAGCATCGCCAAAATGTTCTTCCAAATTCTCATACAAGTCTTTAAGGTTATTTCCAAGACTATCTGAGTAAGTAATCAACATGGTTTTATTTTGAATGGTCATAGATGGTCTCCTTTTTCTGATGAAAGCCAAGTCTTATATGACCTGGCTTCGTAAATGAAAGATATTTTTAGGTTTTTGTTCATATTGAACTCGTACTACTATAGACTGCAAGCAATTAAGTACTATTTTCTTGTTTTCTACATAGAATTGTCAGTAAGCTGAACCGTTCCTTTGTATCTTAATTGAACACGCCCTAAGCTCTGTGTGAAAAAGATGAATCTTCCAAGAAGCCAAGGCTTCTTATTCAGATTCCCTATTTTCACTGTGAGCTTTTAACGGGCTTTGTATCTTGTTACTTCACTGCCCCGTTACTCATTCCTGAAATGATATGTTTTTGGAAGATGAGGTAGACAATGGTTATCGTTACAATTCCCACAATATAAGATGCAAAACTTGGACCATAGTCATTGAAGTACTGACCTTGGTAGTTGTATTGGAAGAGAGGCAAAGTCCACATCTTGGAATCCTTATTCAGAATCAAGAGTGGCAACATAAAGTCATTCCAGAACCAGAGAGCATTGATGATCAAAGTTGTCGCATGCATGGGCTTCAACATTGGAAAAATGATTCGACGATAAGTTGTAAAACGATCAGCCCCATCGATTTCCGCAGCTTCATCCAAACTATCCGGTACACTGATTTTTATATAACCAACATACAAGAAGAGAGTCTGTGGAATAGCATAAGTTAGGTAGAGTATTACTAGCCCCCACATATTTGCTAAACCTAGTTTACTCATCATAACTGTGATGGGAATCATAATCACCTGAAATGGAACAAATATCCCTAAGATCAAGAGCGAATACATAATTGCAAAGGCTTTTTTCTTGGACATATTTCGAGCAATGGAATAAGCTGCAGCTGGTATAAAGAAAGCTACTACAATCAATGATAACACCGTAATAACTGCTGAATTCCAGAAATAGCCTCCAATTCCATCCGAAATTAATCGTTCATAATTACTTAAGGTAAAAGGATTGGGCAAACTAAAGAAATGATTCATGATATCCTTAGTTGTCTTGAAAGAACTAAATACCGTTACCAACAAAGGAACAAGTATAAGAATACCACCGACTATCAAGAGGACGTATTTCCAAAACTGATTCAATTTTTCTTCTTTTTTCATGTGTAGGACTCCTCTATTAGATTTCAAATTTCTTTGATAGTTTAATTTGGATCAGAGAAACAATTCCAATAATTAAGAATAAAATCAAGGCAATTGCATTCGCATATCCATATTGATTACTCTTGAAAGCATAGTTGTAGACTAAAAGTCCAAGAGACGTTGTAGCATTATTTGGACCACCACTCGTCAACGCAAAAATCTGGTCAAAGGCTGTCAAACCGGACTTAAGAGCCAGAATAAAAACCATAGAGATCGTTGGCAGTAAATAGGGCAATTCAATCTTCCAAAAAGTTTGTTTACTTGTTGCACCATCAATTGATGCTGCCTCTAAAATATCATTTGGAATACTCTGAAGACCAGCAAGAAAGAGAATGATTGGCATAGCTACTCCTTGCCATAGAAGAACAAAAATAGTTGCCACTACCGCTCCGACAGGTGTTCCTAATAGGCTCTCTTGTAAAAAACCAAGCCCTAAAATTCTTCCAATCGTTGGAAGCCCATAGTTGAAAAATTGTTTAAAAATCAAGGAAACTGTCAAACCAGACAAAACAGCCGGGAAAAAGAACCAAGCTCTAAAGAAGGTCTGCCCCTTCATCTTAGAATTTAAGGCTCGTGCCACAACCATCCCAATCGTAATCTCTCCAATAATCAATGCCAGAGTTAAAATCAAAGTAAAGGCTATGGCTGTGAAGAATTTCCCATCAATCATCAACAATTTGTAGTTATTCAAACCAACAAATTTATAATTATAGGTCAATCCAGTCCAGTTAGTCAAACTATAGAAAGCACCTTGTACCATTGGAAAGTAAAAGAAGATAGCTTGTAAAGCAAGCGGGATGAGCAAAAATGTCCAACCCCAGTATTTATTTAAAAATTTTCGAATAGCCATATCATCTTAACTCCTATTCTAGTCCAAATCTGCCTTCATTGGATTAAAGAAAGCATTGAGATTGTTTGCCATATTTTTCAGATTTTTATCCATCAGGTAACCTGCACTTAGATTAAAAAAGTCTTCTTCAGAGTTCCAGCGTTGGCCCAACCAAACATAATGTTTGTCCGTAAAAGCCAGTTTAGAAATAGCTGCAAGCGCTGAATCTTCTTTTTCCTGTATGCCTTTTACCGCAACAGGTGATCCATCTACATCATAGTATGACTGCATAGCTTTTGGACTAGTCATATAGCTGATAAATTCTTCGGTTTCCTTAGGGTGTTTGGTAGTAGCTGAAGTTGATAATGCCATATCCCCTGCACCAACAGTGACTTCTTTTCCTACTTCTTCGCCTGGGAAGGCAAACATCCCCACCTCAAATTTTGGATCCTGTTGATTAATTGCGGCTAATGCCCATGATCCTTGTGGCATCATCAAAGCTTTTTCACTCGAAAATGCTACCACCGAATCATTATAAGAGGCACCACGCCAACCATCTTGAGCATTATCTGCTAATAAATCGAGTCGTTCTGCATCTGCTTTTAAAATAGCATCATCTGATGAGATGGCGTTTGGTTTTGAAAAGCGAAGGTAATTATTAGCCGTGTCTCCACTACCCGTAAGAGTAATGAGAGAAAGTTGGTGGTAACCATTTAATGTCCAGCCTTCATTGCCTGCAACCGCAAACGGAGAATTTCCACTATCTTTTATCTTTTTAACAATCTCTTGAAACTCTTTAAAAGTCTTCGGTTCCTCAAGTCCTAATTCTTTAAACTTCGTTTTATTGTAATAGATTCCATAAAGGTTGGCCGTTAAAGGCACACTATAAACTTTATTATTAATCGCATACTTTTCGGCATAGTCATTCTTGATGTTCTCAAGATAGGGTTTTCCTGTCATATCTGCAAAATAGCCTGCCTTCGCCCACTCCTGAAAATCCATATTTTGAGGATAGATATTAATAATATCTGGAACATCTCCTGATAAAATACGAGTCTTTAGCACAATTCCAGCTGAAGGTACTGTAGTCAGCTTCACATCAATATTAGGGTGTTCCTTCTCAAAATCATCCACTATCCTTTGCAAGGTATCTGCCATCTCGGTCTTCTGGTTAAAAAACTCAATCGTTACCTTTCCATCAGCTGATTGATTGTTCTGACCACAAGCCACTAGGCCTAGTAAACTTGCCCCAGCTACTAAAAGAAAACCTGCTTTCTTATACCATTTCATTGGAATGCCTCCTTGATAAATTTATACGCTTTTATTATAGTCTCTTGAATTTATACTGTCTACTCAAAAAATCTCCTGGTGATAGGGTAACAGTTAAACCTGCATACATGAGCTCTGCACCCGAGTAAACAATGTTTGTCCCTTCCAGCTCATAAAGCCCTTCCACCTCTAAGTCTTTCAGTTTCAAGGTGGTTTCCATTGTTTCCACAACTGACAGGACTCGGACATAGGTTACAATCGTTTGATCCTCATAGTTAAATTGAACTGCTGCTTCATTGGATTCAGCATCGGGATTGATTAACCTATACTGGTTTCCCAACTGGACTACTGGTCGCAATTCTTTATACAAGTTCACCTGATTAGCAATCTCATCCTTCTCTTCATCTGATAAACTTGTCAAATCAAGCTCATAACCCAGATTTCCCATCATGGCTACATGACCACGAGTTTCCAATGGTGTCATTCGTCCCATCTGATGATTTGGTACTGCTGACACATGAGCTCCCATAGAAATGGTTGGATAGAGATAGGATGAACCGTATTGAATTGGTAAACGTGCAATAGCATCAGTATTATCACTAGCCCAGACTTGTGGGAAATAACGCATCATACCGAGATCATTTCGTCCACCGCCACCAGAGCAGGACTCAAAGAGAATATGACTGTGTTTCTCTGTCAGATAAGAAACGAGTTCGTAAAGCCCCAACATATACTGATGAGACTGCATCTGGGTTTCCAAGTAGGCTGAACCATTCCCCAGATTAGTGATATTGCGGTTCATATCCCATTTGATGTAGTCAATATCATGATGAGAGAGGAGTTCATCTAAAACATTTTTCAAATATTCTACTACCTGAGGATTGGCAAGATTAAGTACTAATTGATTTCGAGAATAGGTATGCTCATAACCTGGAACCTGAATAGCCCAGTCAGGATGTTTACGATACAAGTCGCTATCAACAGAAATCATCTCAGGTTCTAACCAAAGCCCAAACTGCAAACCTCTTTCATGGATCGCTGAAATCAGACTTTCTAGACTTCCACCCAGCTTTTTCTCATTCACAACCCAATCACCTAAAGCACGATTATCATCAAAGCGATTACCAAACCACCCATCATCTAATACAAAAAGTTCAATTCCAACTTTCTTAGCTTCATCAGCTAGTTCTAACAGTTTTTCTTTCTGAAAGTCAAAGTAGGTAGCTTCCCAGTTATTGATTAGAATTGGACGCTCTTTTTTAGAAAATTTACTTGGCATAATGTGCTTAAGTACAAAATTCTGACTTTCATGACTGATACCAGTTAATCCCTTATCTGAATAGGTCACTAAAGCTACCGGTGTTTCAAAATTTTCCTCAGGATTTAACTTCCAAGAAAAGTTTTCTGGATTAATGCCAATAGCCACCCGAACTTCATTCAGTTGATTCTTTTGGACAAAAGCTTCAAAGTTTCCACTATACATCAGTTGAATAGCAAACACATTCCCAGCATCCTCAGTTACTCCTTGATCACATAATAGAAGGGCTGGTGTTTGAGCATGCCCAGAAGCTCCACGGTTCGAACTAATCGAAAAGATTCCTTGCTCTACCTGTTGACGTCGGACAGTCTTTTCACGAGCATAAGCTCCCTGCAAAGTTACTATTTCGTAAGCTGCAGCAGGAAAATCAGCCATAAAAGAAAAGTCCTTATGAATGACAACTTCCTGATTACTATTATTTTTCAATTTGCTGTAACTAGCAATTGTCGCATCATTATCAAAAGCAGTATAATACAAAGTCAGACTAAGTTTAGCTTGAGGATCTTTTAAAATCAAGACAAGCGTCTCTGTAGCATCCATGCTGTGAGGAGAAGGTAAGCCCTGTGGACCATTCTGACCTTTTAAAATCTTTGCTTCTACAAATCGAAAGTCTGTTACTTCAGTTGCATCATGCTGAACCTGTAAAGTTGGTTTTCTAAAGTCACCTAAGCCATGTTGTCCAAAAATCTGACGTTGAGTATCCAAACTAAAGGCTCGATTAGTAGCTATGGGATTACCAGAAAAAGCATGATCGCGTTCGTAAACACTATTAGCCCCTCTATAGTTCTTAATAGTCTTTCCTAAATGTTTTAATAATAAGAACCCATCCCTATTTTCAATAATTAAACTTAAACCTTTACTCTCAACGTAAAATAGATTATTCTCTATTCGAACTCCCATAAATTGTACCTCATCCATTTCTTGATAAAATTTTAGCAAATAAAAGCGCTTTCTAAAATAGAAAAATGTCTCTAAAGTATGGTAAAATGTTAGGTAGGAGGTGACCCATGCTCGTTTTTTCAGAATACCAGACTGGAACAATTGATCTTTCTCTTAGCTTCTACGGTTATGAAGAATGCACGCCTAACTATTCTTTTGGCCCAGCTATTCGAGATACCTATGTACTACATTACATTACTAAAGGAAAAGGTCAATTCCATTATAAGGGGAAAATTGTTGATTTAAAGGCAGGAGATTTCTTTTTACTAAAACCAGATGAATTAACATTCTATCAAGCAGATAACCAGGATCCTTGGGCTTACTACTGGTTGGGGATCACTGGAGGGAGGACACCCGACTACTTTGCTCTATCTCAAATTTCTGACCAATCCTACCTCATCCAGTCAAATAACTGTCATACACAGACAACTGCAAAACTCATCTCAGATATTGTCCGCTTTGCTCAGATTACAAAAACTAATGAATTGGCTCAACTCCACATCATGGGACAACTCCATGAACTAATGTTTCATCTAGGAACGATTGCTCCCAATCAGAAAAAAGAGAATATTTCATCAACCCACCAACTCTATCTTGACTGCAAACGATTAATTGATAGTCACTATCCACAATCGCTCACCATTCAAGATTTAGCAAAAGAGCTATCGGTTCATAGAAGTTACTTGACTAGTGTGTTTAAAGAATTTCACCAACTCTCTCCAAAAGAATATTTACTTTTCGTTCGAATGAACCGTGCGCAACAGTTACTAGAACACACAAATGAAACGATCAAAGTCATTGCATATTCTGTAGGTTTTTCAGACCCACTACATTTCTCAAAAGCCTACAAACAGTTTTTTCATAAAACACCTAGTCAAACTCGAAAGGAATACTCTCACTCCCTCTTAGCTAGAAAGGAAAATCAATGAAATCACACCAACTAGTCTACCAAATATTAGCTAGAGAAAACGATTATGTTAGCGGAGAAAAAATCGGAGAAGAACTGAATTTAAGCCGTACATCTATATGGAAAGCGATCCAACGTCTTCAACAAGAAGGCCTAGAAATTGATAGTATCAAAAATAGAGGCTACAAGCTTATTCAAGGAGATCTGATATTGCCTGATTTGATTCAAGAGAAAACCAACTTAACCATTCGCTACAAACCTGAGACCAAATCAACACAAACAGATGCAAAAGAAGGGATTGAAGCTGGAAACAAAGGAAATACACTCTATCTTTCAACCTGTCAGACGGCAGGTCGTGGCCGATTTCAGCGCCCCTACTATTCTCCATCTCAGGGTGGGATCTATATGTCCCTGCATATACAACCCAATCTTCCCTATGAAAAACTCCCATCCTATACTCTCCTTGTAGCTGCTGCAGTCTACAAAGCAATTAAAAATCTAACTATGATAGAAGTAGATATCAAATGGGTAAATGACATCTACTTTAAAAATAAAAAGATAGCAGGTATCCTCACCGAAGCAATGACATCAGTTGAGACAGGCTTGGTTACAGACGTCATTATCGGACTGGGTATAAATTTTTCTATAAGAGACTTCCCAGAAGACCTAAAAGAAAAAGCAGGCAGCCTATTTATGCCACCAGCACCAATTAGTCGTAATGATCTCATCAGCGAAATATGGAATTGTTTCTACAATACGGATTCAGATGAGCTACTTTATATCTATAAAGAAAGATCAATCGTTCTTGGAAAAGAAGTTACCTTCCAGCTAGATGGAAAATTTAAAAAAGGACTTGCAAAAGAAATCTCAGAATCAGGTCAACTTCAACTCGAACTTGAAGATAAACATACTATCTGGCTAAATAGCGGAGAAATATCACTAACAAATTGGTAATAAACAAATCCCCTTTTAATGATTTAGAAGGGGGATTTGCTTACAAAAAAAAGAGCCTAACAGCTCTCTTAACTCACGGAGAATGGGGGATTCGAACCCCCGCGCCGGTTACCCGACCTAACGATTTAGCAAACCGTCCTCTTCAGCTCAAGACCGTTCCCTTCAGCCGGACTTGGGTAATCCTCCATTATTTACAATGGACCTTGTAGGACTTGAACCTACGACCACTCGGTTATGAGCCGAGAGCTCTAACCAGCTGAGCTAAAGGTCCAACAAGATCAATATAGCGGCGAAGGGGATCGAACCCCCGACCTCCCGGGTATGAACCGGACGCTCTAGCCAGCTGAGCTACACCGCCATGAATCGGGAAGACAGGATTCGAACCTGCGACACCTTGGTCCACCTACTTTTTTACCTTTGTCAAGGACTTTTTTCAGTGAAATTGATTTTTTCTTTTCTTCACTAGCTTAACCACTGCTTCTGTTCGTGCAGTGTGGGGAAACATATCGACCGACTGGATATACTGGAGGTCATAGACTTTTACCAGCTTAACCAAATCTCGCGCCAAGGTCGAAACATTGCAGGATACATAGACCATTTTTTCTGGAACATAGGTCAGAATGGTATCCAGCAGCTTATCATCTAAGCCTGTACGAGGAGGGTCGACTATCAAGGCATCCGCTCGGTAGCCTTCTTTATACCAGCGTGGAATAATCTCTTCAGCTGTTCCCGCTTCGTAATGGGTATTGTCAAACCCCATTCTCTGAGCATTTCGCTTGGCATCTTCTATGGCTTCTGGAATAATATCCATTCCTCTGAGACTCTTGACCTTATTTGCGAAGGCAAATCCAATCGTCCCAACACCGCAATAGGCATCGATCAGATGATCTTCTTCGCTAACCTCCAGTGCTTTAACTGCTTCACTATAGAGAATTTCTGTCTGCTCAGGATTAAGCTGATAAAAAGCTCGAGGGGAGAGAGAAAACTCATAGTCGAGTACTCCTTCTTGAATACTCTCTTGGCCCCAGATAATTTCCGTCTTTTCACCATAGATTTCACTTGTTTTTGCTGTATTTGTATTGACTGCAACTGTGACGACTTCTGGAAAATCTTTAACTAAGTCTTTTACTAGCTGGGTTAAATTAAGCTGGCGATTTGTGACAATGATTATCTGAACTTGCCCCGTTTTTCTTGCTCGACGTACCATGATAGTACGAACGCCTAACGTTTTTCTCTCATCTGTAATTGGAATTTGGTGGTAAGTAAGAAGTTCAGCTAGGCGATTTGCTATTACTTGGGTTTCCTTATCTTGCACCAAGCAGTCTTTCAACTCTACGAGATAATGAGAGTTTTGCGCATACAAACCTGCCTTGACCTGATTTTTAAATTTTCGAGTCTGGAATTGAAGCTTAGCACGGTAGTACTTTGGTTCCTGCATTCCGATAGTTGGACGGATTTCATAGTTTTCATATCCTGCAGGAGCAAATTTTTTCAGGGCTTGGTGGAGCAAATCTGTTTTGAACTCTAACTGTTTATCATAGTGGAGGTGCATGATTTGGCAACCACCACATTCATTATAAATGGTACAAGCTGGTACGACTCGAAATTTCGACTTCTTATTAACCTTTAGTAATTTGGCTTCAACAAAGTTACGTTTAATAGAAGTAATCTGACAATAGATATCTTCTCCTTTGAGGGCGCCTGGTACAAAAACGAGGGTTTTCTGGTAGAAACCGATTCCCTCACCATTGATACCCATCCGCTTGATTTTTAAAGGTATTTTTTGTTTGACTTTCAGATTCATACCCCTATCTTATCACATTTTAGGGTATAATAGAACTATGAAAATCACAAAACTTGAAAAGAAAAAACGTCTCTACTTGATGGAACTAGATGGACAACAAACCTCTTATATCACGGAAGATACCATTGTCCGTTTTATGTTGTCTAAAGATAAGGTGGTTAGCACTGAAGAATTGACCGAGATTCAGGGCTTTGCTCAGTTTTCTTATGGTAAGAATCTCGCCCTCTACCATCTATCATTTAAAGCTCGAACCGAAAAGGAAGTTCGTGAGTATCTGAAAAAGTATGATCTTGATAAAAAAATCACAAGTCAAGTTATCGCCAATCTTAAAGAAGATAACTGGATTAATGATCGTCAGTATGCCTATTCTATCATCAATGCAAATCAACTTTCTGGAGATAAGGGACCCTATGTGCTAGCTCAAAAACTGTCTCAAAAAGGGATTGCCAAAGCGACTATTGAAGATGTTTTAAAGGATTTTGATTTTTCGGAGGTTACTCAACGTGTGGCGGAGAAACTTCTAAAAAAATACACGGGAAAGCTTCCCGCTCGTGCCTTGCAGGATAAAATTATTCAAAACTTAACGAACAAAGGCTTCTCCTATTCTGATGCTAAGTATGCCTTTGACGACTTGGACAGTCAAGTCGACCAAGAAAAGACTCAAGAACTTATTTTTAAAGAGCTAGACAAACAATATGCTAAGTATGCTCGAAAGTATGAAGGTTACGAACTAAAGCAACGATTGACTCAAGTTTTGGCTAGAAAAGGCTATGATTTTTCGGATATAGCAAGCGCTCTCAGAGAATATCTTTAACATTTTCAGGTAAAATTCAAAAAAATTAGACCGATTTATGATATAATAGTAAACGATAAACTTATAAATTGTAGAAAGTTGGTTAGTTATGAAACTTCCAAAAGAAGGCGACTTTATTACAATTCAAAGTTATAAGCATGATGGGAGTCTTCACCGTACTTGGCGAGACACCATGGTACTAAAAACAACAGAGAACGCCATTATCGGCGTCAACGACCACACACTTGTTACCGAAAGTGACGGTCGTCGTTGGGTGACTCGAGAACCGGCTATTGTTTACTTTCACAAAAAATATTGGTTTAATATCATTGCCATGATTCGTGATAATGGGATTTCCTACTATTGCAATATGGCCAGCCCCTACTATCTAGATGAGGAAGCCCTGAAATACATTGATTATGATTTGGATGTCAAGGTCTTCACTGATGGTGAAAAGCGTCTCTTGGACGTTGAAGAGTATGAGCGCCATAAACGCAAAATGAAGTATTCTGATGATTTAGACTATATTTTGAAAGAGCATGTTAAAATCCTTGTTGATTGGATCAACAATGGACGCGGTCCTTTCTCAGAGGCCTATGTCAACATTTGGTACAAACGCTACATAGAACTAAAGAATCGGTAAAGTTGTCAAACCGGGGTGAGAGCCCTGGTTTTTTTATTTGAAAAATCCAGCCTGGAAGCTGGGTTAATTGCTATATATCTAATTTAGTGACAGTAAACTTGATGTGGGAATAATCTTTTTCAACATCCTTATCCAACAAGAAAGCCGTGGCATCCTTCTTAATCTGAACAAGGTCAATGTTCTGGGCTTGAGCTGCATAGACGCATCCACAATAACATTGACGATAGATATCATACTCCTCGCACATCTCCACCGAGCGCTTGTAGCCTTGATTTTTCTTGAAATCACTTGGGAGATAGTGGGTGGTATAAATCTTTTGCACATCGATTCCGATGCTGTTGATGGTTTGAGAATTCTTATGGGGACTGATGGTCAAAGCTGAACCAAAGTAGTCAAAGCCTAAATCCATAGCCACTTGCGCTGTTTTATCCAGACGGTAGTCAAAACAAACCTTACAACGGTCACCGCCTTCTGGTTCTTCTTCCAGTCCTCTGACTAACTTCCGGTATTCATTGGGTTCGTAGGGAGCTTCAAGGTACTGAACCGTATTGCCTGTTCGCTCATTGAAATCACTGACAAATTTCTTGGTGACGTAAGCTCGCTTGTGGTATTCTGCCTTAGGGTGGATATTGGAATTAGCAAAATAGATGGTCACATCCGCGTACTTGGTCAGATACTCTAGGGTGTAGGTACTACAAGGAGCACAGCAAACATGCATGAGAATAGTTGGACGTTGCTCATTTTTCTCCCAAACTTGTACCATCTTCTGCATGACACGGTCATAATTAATCTTCTGATTGGGGTTCATCTTGCTCAGAATTTCTTCTACATCGATCATGTTCTTCTCCTTCTTCTAGTCTTATTTTATCATATAAGTTAGGAGAGCTCAAATCAATTTTAGAAGAGAAAACCATAAAAGGAGGGATGCATGTTCCCTCCTTTTGTGTTTTTTATAAGTTACTTTTACATCATGCCGCCCATCATGCTTGGATCCATTGCTGGAGCTGGGGCTGCTGGTTCCGGTTTATTGGCTACGACTGCTTCTGTTGTTAAAATCAAGCTGGCTACAGATGCTGCATTTTGAAGGGCTGAACGGCTCACTTTCACTGGGTCGATGATTCCTTCTTCAATCATGTTGACCCACTCGCCTGTTGCTGCGTTGAAGCCTGTACCAACTTCAGCATTTTTCAAACGGTCAATAACAATAGAACCTTCGAATCCCGCATTGTGGGCGATTTGACGAACAGGCTCTTCCAAGGCACGAAGAACAATATTGCGTCCTGTTGCTTCATCTCCTGTCAATTCCAAATCAGATACGGCTGGGATGACATTTACAAGAGCTGTTCCACCACCTGCAACGATTCCTTCTTCAACGGCTGCACGAGTAGCGTTGAGAGCATCTTCAATGCGGAGTTTCATTTCTTTCAACTCAGTTTCAGTTGCAGCTCCGACCTTGATGACTGCGACACCACCTGACAATTTTGCCAAGCGTTCTTGCAATTTTTCACGATCAAATTCAGAAGTTGTAGTTTCGATTTGAGACTTGATAACTGCAACACGGTGAGAAATAGCTTCAGGATTTCCAGCACCTTCTACGATAACCGTGCTATCTTTGTCCACAGTTACTCTCGCTGCTTGACCAAGCGCCTCAATAGTAGCGTCCTTCAACTCAAGGCCAAGATCTTCTGTGATAACAGTTCCACCTGTCAAGATGGCGATGTCTTCCAACATAGCCTTACGACGGTCCCCAAAGCCAGGGGCCTTAACTGCTACTACGTTGAAGGTTCCACGAATCTTGTTCAATACAAGAGTAGGAAGAGCTTCACCATCCACATCATCTGCAATAATCAAGAGTGGACGATTGCTTTGAAGAATACTTTCTAGAAGCGGCAAGATTTCTTGGATATTGGAAATCTTCTTGTCAGTAATCAAAATGTATGGATTTTCAAGATCAGCCACCATTTTTTCGCTATCCGTCACCATGTACTGTGATAGATAACCGCGGTCAAACTGCATTCCTTCAACGACTTCAAGCTCTGTTTCCATACCACGTGATTCTTCAATAGTGATGACTCCATCTTTGCCAACTTTTTCCATGGCTTCAGAAATGTATTCACCGACTTTCTCAGAACGAGAAGATACGGCAGCAACCTGAGCGATGGCTTCTTTATTAGCAACTGGAATGGCATTGTTTTTCAAGGCTTCTACAGCTGCGGCAACTGCAGCTTCAATCCCACGACGAATACCGATTGGGTTGGCACCCGCAGTAACGTTTTTGATTCCTTCGCGGACGATAGCTTGGGTCAAGACAGTTGCAGTCGTAGTCCCGTCACCTGCGATATCATTTGTTTTTGAAGCTACTTCTGATACCAATTTGGCACCCATATTTTCAAAATGGTCTTCCAACTCGATTTCTTTGGCAATGGTCACACCGTCATTGGTAATCAAAGGTGAGCCAAATGATTTTTCCAACACAACATTACGACCTTTTGGTCCTAAGGTTACTTTAACAGTGTCTGCAAGGATATCTACACCACGGACCATCGCTGAACGAGCATCAGATGAAAATTTAATTTCTTTTGACATACTTACTTTCTCCTTCTATTCTTCAATGATAGCCAAGATGTTAGCTTCGCCAACGATGATGTACTTTTCATCGCCATCTTTGACATCAATACCAGCGTGGGCTTCAACTAAGACACGGTCTCCAGCCTTAACGCTTGGAGCAACCAAGTCACCGTTCAAGGTACGAACCCCTTGTCCAGTAGCTACAACTTGGGCTGTTTTTGTTTTTTCTTGGGCTGAGCCCGCAAGGACAAAGCCTCCAGCAGTTTGTTCTTTTTCTTCGATTTTCAAGACCACACGGTCTCCTAATGGTTTCAACATCTGTTTTCCTCCATGATAAACTACATATTATTAGCACTCTTTATATATGAGTGCTAATTTATAGTTCTATTGTATCACTTGGTCAGAAATAGTCAAGAAAAAAGTCTGACTTTGGCAAGATAAAAAGTCTGAGACCAACTCAGACTTTTCAATGTTTATGCTCAAAGATCAAACTAGGAAGCTAGCCTCAGGTTGCTCAAAACAGTGTTTTGAGGTTGTAGATAAGATTGACCAAGTCAGTTACCTATACCTACGGCAAGGTGAAACTGACGTGGTTTGAAGAGATTTTCGAAGAGTATTAAAATGGCAATTCTTCCTCTTCCAAGACCAAGTCTGCCAAATCCTGTCCAGCGTTATTTTCACGCATAGCACGTTGGGCGCGGCTTTCCAAAAGTTGGAATCCTGTGGCAAGGACTTCAGTCACATAGTTCATCTGGCCATTTTTCTCAAAGCGACGGGTACGAAGTTCGCCATCCACAGAGATAAGACTACCTTTAGTTGCGTAGCTTGCCAAGGTTTCAGCCAATTTCCCCCAAAGAACAAGATTAACAAAGTCAGCTTCACGTTCTCCATTTTGGTCTTTGTAACGACGGTTCACAGCGATAGTTGCACGCGCTACTGACTTGTCATTGTTGGTTTTGTGCAATTCTGGTGTAGACGTCAAGCGCCCAATCATGATAACTTTATTATACATATTTTCTTCCTCCTACTTATCTATTCGTAAGGAATCAAAAAAAGTTACAAAAATTTGTAACTTTTCGAAGAAATTTTTTATTTTTTATGCACCATGAAACCTGTCGCCTGTTGATTGGCCATAATGGTCATATCTGTAATTTGCACACGACGAGGCTGACTGGTCACATAGACCACTGTATCTGCAATATCCTGAGCTTGCAAGGCTTCGATTCCCTGATAGACGGTGGCAGCACGCTCTTTGTCACCGTGGAAACGTACCGCAGAAAAATCTGTTTCGACAATCCCTGGCTGAATGGTGGTCACCTTGATATCCGTTGCGATAGTATCAATTCGCAAACCATCTGAAAAAGTCTTAACTGCTGCCTTGGTGGCTGAGTAAACAGCAGCACCAGCATAGGCGTAGATTCCTGCGGTCGATCCCATATTGATAATATGCCCCCGATTGGCTTTTACCATTGCTGGCAAGAAACAGCGAGTGACTGCCAGCAAACCTTTGACATTGGTATCCAACATGGTCAGCATATCCAACTCTTCATAGTCTTATAGGGAGCCAAGCCAAGAGCTAGTCCAGCATTATTGACCAAGATATCAATCTGCCCTATCGTTTCCAAAATATCGGAGCAGACAGTCTTGACCATGGTCATATCCGTCACATCCAGTGGAAAGGTCCAAACTGTTTGATTTGGAAAAGTTTCTGCAAACTCTGACTTGAGGGCTTCTAGTCTATCTGTCCGTCGCCCTGTTAGAACGACATTCTCCCCCTGCTCCAGATAAGCACGTGCAATCGCTTCACCGATTCCTGAGGTCGCCCCTGTAATCACCACATTTTTTGCCATCTTATTTCCTTCTATCTGGTCTATCAAATATTGACAATTTCCTAGGCAATCCAATGTTTGGCTGGGTCAAATGGAGTTCCGACAACTTGGTCTTCTGATAATTCAATAACCCCACGTTTTTGCGGAGCATTTGGTAGATGCAATTCACGAGGGCTGCACATCATACCAAAACTCTTTTCACCACGAAGTTCGCCTGGAAAAATGAGATTTCCTTTTGGCATCATAGCTCCAGGAAGAGCTACAATAGTTTTCAGACCGACACGCGCATTGGGAGCCCCTGCAACGATTTGCACTGTCTTGTCACTTGCAACGGCCACTTGGCAGATGTTGAGGTGGTCACTATCTGGGTGAGCTACCATCTCAACAATCTCACCGACGACAAACTTAGGTTCCTTATCGTTGATAATTTCTTCTGTAAAGCCTTCCGCCTGCAACTCTTGGTTCAAACGTGCTACTTTCTCATCTGTCAAAAAAACTTGGCCGCGCTCTGCAATTTCAAACAAACTTGAAACTTCGAAAATATTCCAAGCTACTGTTTCCCCATTATCTTTGAGGAAAACACGGGCTACCTTGCCTTTACGCTCCACGTCCAGTTTGGCATCTCCGCTGTTTTTCACGATGACCATAAGGACATCGCCAACATGCTCTTTATTATATGTAAAAATCATTCTTTCCTTTTCTCCTATTTCAGTTCTGCTAAAAAGTCGTTAATTTGTTGCTTGCTTTTACGGTCGCGATTGACAAATCGGCCGATTTCCTTGTCCTTTTCTAGCACAACAAGGCTAGGAATCCCGTACACATCCCAGAGTTTGGCTAGATCCATGTACTGGTCACGGTCCACTCGAATAAAGGTGAACTCTGGATTTGTCTCCTCAATCTCTGGCAAGGCAGGATAGATATAACGACAATCGCCACACCAGTCCGCCACAAAAAGGAAGACCTTCTTGCCATCTTGCTCGACAAAACCTGCTAGCTCTTCTATATTACTGGGAATAATCATAAGGCTTCCTCCTCATAGACTAGATCTTCATTTTCATAGACAAAGGTATAGTGACGACCATCCTCAAAAATGACTCCTCCGACCAGTCGCTCTAGGCTACTTTCGTAGACTTGAACATAGAGAGTCGCAATCTCACCCATATCTGAGAAAAGTTCGCGCACGATAGCGGTCAACTCTTCTTGAGTCTTCATGAGTTTGTGGTTATCTGCTGCTTTTTTGGCACCCAAAGCGAGGGCACTTAGACCAGCCACAGTCAAGCCAGTCATCCATAATTTCTTAGCTTTCATACCATTCATTGTAACACAAAAAGGGCTCTAGGACAAATAGGGAAGTAGCATATAGGTAAGGAAAATCCCCTTCCCTCAATGAGGAAAGAGGACAACTTATCCTTATTGCCAAGCGCCTGAGTTCCTGAATGAATTAAAAAACCTCTGAGATTATTCTCAAAGGTTCGAATTTTGCTAATTGCTGTTCTCAACCGCTGCAGTGACAAAGGCAGTGTAGAGTTCTTCGGGACGGTTTGGACGGCTTGACAGTTCAGGGTGATACTGACAAGCTACAAAGAATTTATTTTCAGGAATTTCCACAATTTCTACCAAACGATTGTCTGGAGAGACTCCTGAGAAGACAAAACCTGCCGCCTCAAACTGTTCACGAAAGGTGTTGTTAAACTCATAACGGTGACGGTGACGGCGTTGCACCACTTCTTGATTATGGTAAGCAGCTGCTGCCTTAGAACCACGTTTCAACTTAGATGGATAAAGTCCCAAACGAAGGGTTCCACCCATATCTTCAACATCAACCTGGTCACGCATAATATCAATGATAGGGTATTTTGTATCTGGTGCAAGTTCTGCAGAATTTGCACCTTCAAGACCCAAAACGTGACGAGCAAACTCGATACAAGTCAACTGCATTCCCAAGCAGACACCCAACATTGGAACATCATTTTCACGCGCATAACGGATGGCTTGGATTTTCCCTTCCGTACCACGTTGGCCGAAACCACCTGGAACGATGATTCCGTCCGCATCAGACAAGAGTTCTGCCACATTCTCTGCTGTCACATCATTGGCATTAATCCAATTAATCTTCACTTCTGCGTCGTTGGCATAACCAGAGTGTTTTAAGGCTTCGACCACTGAGATGTAGGCATCTTGCAACTCCACATACTTACCAACGAGGGAAATCTTGACTTGTTTCTTGAGGTTCATGACCTTGTCCACCATGGCTGACCACTCTGTCATATCCGCTGCTGCTGCATCTAGTTTCAAATGGTCACAAACAATTTGGTCCATACCTTGTGCCTGCAAGTTCAATGGAATTTGGTAAAGGTGTTCAACATCCAAAGATTCAATAACAGCTTCTGGTGCCACATCACAGAACTGTGCTAGTTTATTTTTAATGCCCTGACCAGCTGGTTTTTCTGTACGAATGACCAACATATTTGGCTGGATTCCCAAACCGCGCAATTCTTTTACAGAATGTTGAGTTGGCTTGGTCTTCATCTCACCAGCAGCCTTAAGATAAGGAAGCAAGGTTGTATGGATATACATGACATTATCTGCACCCACATCTGCCTTCATCTGACGAAGGGCCTCTAGGAATGGCAAGGACTCTATATCCCCAACGGTTCCACCAACCTCTGTGATAATGACATCAGAGTCAGTCGTTACAGCAGCACGCTTGATTTTCTCTTTCAAAGCATCTGTGATATGAGGAATGACTTGGACAGTTGCCCCAAGGTATTCGCCACGGCGTTCCTTACGAAGAACTTCACTGTAGATTTTACCAGTTGTCACGTTGGAATATTTGTTGAGATTGATATCGATGAAACGTTCATAGTGACCCAAGTCCAAATCTGTCTCAGCCCCATCATCTGTCACAAAGACTTCTCCGTGCTGGTAAGGACTCATGGTCCCCGGATCAATATTGATATAAGGATCAAATTTTTGAATGGTTACTTTGAGACCACGATTTTTCAAGAGACGGCCCAGACTTGCTGCCACAATCCCTTTCCCAATAGACGATACCACACCACCAGTTACAAAAATATATTTCGTAGACATAAATTCCTCTTTCTAAAATGCTCAAGGCCTTGTTAACTACGAGGGGACATAGAAAACAAGACCCTTATGAATAACGACTTTTCAAGAAAACTTCCTGAAAAACAAAAATAGCTCCCTAGTAACTAGGGAGCCCCGACCTCTAAAAGAGGTGCCCGAACAATATGATACCTTAAAGCAGAACATTTGTCAACCCGAATCAGTAAAACCTGAAAATAAGAAGATTGCCTTTAGAAAACCAACTAAAGATCCTCATCCAAACGGATGACACTACTCAAGGAACAAAAAAAGGAGACCGAGTGATCTCCTCCTTGAAGTCTTTTACTCTTCTTCACTCGTTTCAGCATCATCGTCAGAAAACTCGTCGTCTTCTTCGTTGAGATCCACGTCTTCTCCCAAGTCATCAGGAGCAATTTCGTTGATTTCTGCATCGTAAGCTTCCACTTCATTTTTCTCATCATCTGGATTTTCATCATCATATGAAAGAGCTGGGTCTGCTTCGTATGCATCTTCGTCTTCTGGATCATCCGCATTGTAGTCAATGGCATCTGAATCACCATCCATAAAGGCATTGACACGTTTTTTCTTAGCTTTTGGTGCTACTTCATCGTCATCACTTTCTTCAAGAGCGATGATTTCTTCGTCAATTTCGTCTACACCATACCATGAACGAAGACCCCATTTGTTGTCTCCAAGAGAGATGAAGCTACCGTCAAAGTTCAACTCTGTGTAGAACAAAGGCAAAGCTTCACGGATATCGCTGTTTGATGTTCCAAGGTAGTTTTGAATTTCGTTTACAAGATCGCTAAAATGCATCTCATGATCGCGACCACGAAGTTCCAAGATAGCACGCGCTACCTCAATCATAGATAGTTCACTTTTTTCTTGCCCAGCAAATACTTCTAATTCCAAAGCGTTTCTCCTCATTTTTACTACTATCGCCAGAGCAAACAGACTCTGACCTCATTTTATCATGTACTCTTTATTGTACGATAATTTTGCGGAATAGTCAAAGGTTAAATGGGAGAAAGTGACAGGACTTTTTATTTCTTTGCTATCCAACCGATGGCATCATGAGGTAGATTTTCGATATCAATCCAGATGAACTCGATGCAATGGTATATGAAATTAAGTAACAATGTTGTACTTCTCAGGTCGGTGCGAACTTACAGAATTTGTCGTGTAGTAATCTGCTTTCTATATCTATTTACTATACCAGTATAACAATTTCACTATAAAAATGTAGAGCGAAACATTGACCTTTATTTAATATTAAAAATAAATATATAAATTTTAGAAAACTTAAAAATTCTTTTTAAAGCTCATAAACTTACATCACATGTCCTATTCCATATAATTACTACAAACTAGTCTACAAGATTAATCCAAGGAAAATTGCTATCTCTATTTATTAAATCTAAATCTTCTACGCTTATGAATTCTGATTGATTTTCTAAAGAATATTGACTGATTGTGAATGAGCTATAATTAATTGTTACTTTTTTGATCTTCTCTTTCATAGCATCTATCGGAGCAGGCTGTTTTAAAAACTGATACATCTTAGAATTTGTTATTTCTCCGGTATAATAAGAAATATCTTTTGTAAATATATTTCTGCCACTACAAAAATCCCAGATAACTGGCGGATACCTACGCAAAAAAGCACTAAAAGAAGACTCATCAACAATGTATATATCATTATAACTATCAGGTGCTCCTAACATTGTAGAAGTAATAAAAATTTTTTTAAAATCACGGACTCTCTCTATTCCTAACTTGCTAATAAATAATTGACTATTCCTTATAAAATAATCTATATTTCTTTCAAATTTTTTAAGATATCCGTAAATCATACATAACTGTTCAGCATGCTCTTTTACTGTATATGGATATGGTAAAGTCTTACACTCAACTAAATATACAATATCTCCGATAGCGAATATTTGATCAATTTCGTAATTTTCTCCTAGATAACTATCTTTTAGGTTAGAAATTACACGCATATTTCCATCATTCAACACCGATGTTATTGCTTTTTCCAAGAAATAACCTTTCTTAGATAGATCATTCAATTTATTTAAGCGTTTAGAAAAATTTGAAATGATAGCAAATGCACTGATAGTATCTTGAGAAATCGATGGAATAATTGCTAAATAGTCTCCTAATTGAATAAAAGGTGCATCAATTAAGTCATAAGATTCCTTACTGAATATTAAATTATCTAATATTTTTTCTGCGATTTCTTTAGATACTTTAAGAAATTTTTTTAATTCTAATGCCCATTGTGTTCTACTCTTTACAATACATAATTTATCAAGTTGGTTAATATCGTTTTCTTTATTTAACTTCTTATTGGATATTTTTCTAACAAATAAATATGCTCTATTCCAATAATCTACAGAAATTCCGTCTATTTCATATGACTTCCATTCTTCTCCCAATATTCTTTCTAGCTCAATCATACTATAATAATCATTTATATCATAATCCATTTTTTTCTCTATATTAGATTTCCTATAGTTGCTAATTAGACGAGAGTATCTATTATGTCTGGCTCCCTTCTCTCGAAAATTTGAAATTAATACACTTCTATTAAATTCTTCCCCAATAACATCAATACTTAAATGAGAATCTTTTTTTATTTCAAGCTGTGAAAATCTAAAATATTCCATAATATCTTTAATACTTTCATACTCATCATAAAATTCAAAATGCTTGCATATAATTTCAACATCTTTTATACAATATATTTTATTTGTTTTTTTAGAAGAAATGTCCTTAAACATAAAATATTTAAGTATCTCAGCTGCATATCCTTTTAACGTATCTCGTATATGTATATTAGCTTCAAATTCTGACTCATTTTGCTTAGAAGTTTCAGAAATATGATTTCTATTGTAACTTCTTAAGACTTTTTCTAAGCATATTAAAATGAGCGATAAATCAATTTCTACTTTTGTAGGATTTTTACGAAAATAATTTTCTCTTGAGATAATGAAATCTGAATATAATTTATCTAAAATTAAAGCTTGATTCTTGAACTTTTTCCATACCAATTTATTCTCTAGGTCAAATTTATTTTCTACAAATGAACTAATTTTTTCAAATAATAGATTTTTATAATCTCTGCTTTTACCTAAACTTAAATCTCCAACGATATTGCTAACTTTAGTTATATGTATGATTTCATCCACTGATTTGTCATTCAATTGAAGCAATATTGAATTTATTCTCTCATCTATTTTTTTTATATTATTAGGTAATTTAATTAGTGAGTCAAATTCATGGAAATCATAAGTATAATTTTCTATCATTACAGTGACCTCTATCAAAAAATGTAAAACCATTATACCAAAAAAACACGGCATTACACCGTGTTTCTGTGTTTATTTCACCAACTTCTTCATCTCATCAATACGTGCGACGGTCGCATCATATTTCGCTTGGTAGTCGGCTTGTTTGTTGCGTTCTTTTTGGACGACTTCTGGTTTGGCGTTGGCTACGAAGCGTTCGTTAGAGAGCTTCTTACCAACCATATCCAGTTCTTTTTGCCATTTAGCTAGTTCCTTGTCGAGACGAGCCAGTTCTTCTTCGACATTGAGGAGGTCAGCGAGCGGCAAATAGATTTCTGCTCCTGTGATGACGCTTGACATAGCCAGTTCAGGTGCAGGGATGTTGGATGCAATCTCCAAGTGTTCTGGATTTGTGAAGCGTTTGATGTAGTTGACATTGCTGTTAAAGAATGCTTCCAAGCCGCTATCGCTTGTCTTAACAAGAATGGTGATTGGCTTGCTTGGTGCAACGTTTACTTCGGCACGCGCATTCCGAACGGCACGGATCAAGTCTTTGAGGCTTTCGACACCTGTGTGGGCCGCAAGGTCTTCAAAGGCTGGGTTGACAGTTGGGTATGCTGCTGTAACGATAGAACCTTCTGAGATTTGTCCAAAGATTTCTTCAGTCACGAATGGCATGATTGGATGAAGGAGACGAAGGATCTTGTCCAAAGTGTAAAGGAGAACAGAACGTGTGATGACTTTCTCTTCTTCGTTGTCGCTATAAAGGACTTCCTTGGTCAATTCAACGTACCAATCCGCAAACTCGTCCCAGATGAAGTTGTAGAGGATATGGCCAGCTACACCAAACTCAAACTTATCAAAGTTTTCAGTGACTTTTCCGATTGTTTCATTGAGGTTGTGGAGAATCCAGCGGTCTGTGACATTTCCAGCTTCCTTGTTAACAACTTTTTCGACATTGGCAGTTGCTTGCTCGAGGGTCAAGCCTTCATTGTTCATGAGGATGTAGCGAGAGATGTTCCAGATTTTGTTAATGAAGTTCCATGAAGCATCCATTTTCTCATAAGAGAAGCGCACGTCTTGCCCTGGCGCAGAACCGTTTGAAAGGAACCAACGAAGGCTATCTGTTCCGTACTTATCAATAACATCCATTGGATCAATCCCGTTACCGAGGGATTTAGACATCTTGCGTCCTTGCTCATCACGAATGAGACCATGAATCAAGGCATTTTTGAATGGCGACTTGCCAGTAAATTCCAAACCTTGGAAAATCATCCGAGACACCCAGAACGGAATAATATCATAACCAGTCACCAAAGTTGATGTTGGATAATAACGTTTAAAGTCTTCTGAGTCGACATCCGGCCAGCCCATGGTAGAGAATGGCCAAAGGGCAGAACTGAACCACGTATCCAATACGTCCTCATCCTGAGTCCATCCGTCACCTTCTGGAGCTTCTTCACCGACATATATTTCACCCTCAGCATTGTACCAAGCAGGGATTTGGTGACCCCACCAGAGCTGACGAGAGATTACCCAGTCATGGACATTTTCCATCCATTGGAGGAAGGTATCGTTGAAACGAGGTGGGTAGAATTCTACCTTGTCCTCTGTATCTTGGTTGGCAATGGCATTCTTAGCCAATTGGTCCATCTTGACGAACCACTGAGTAGACAAGCGTGGCTCAACCACAACACCTGTACGCTCTGAGTGACCAACGCTGTGGACACGTTTTTCAATTTTAACAAGAGCACCAATTTCTTCCAACTTGGCAACAACTGCCTTACGAGCTTCAAAGCGATCCATACCTGCAAGTTCGAAGGCTAAGTCATTCATCGTTCCGTCATCGTTCATCACGTTAACTTGTGGCAAGTTGTGGCGTTGACCAACCAAGAAATCGTTTGGATCGTGGGCAGGCGTAATTTTCACGACACCAGTACCAAACTCAGGATCAGCGTGTTCATCCCCAACGATTGGGATCAGTTTATTAGCGATTGGAAGGATAACGTTTTTACCGATCAAGTCCTTGTAGCGAGGATCTTCTGGATTGACCGCAACCGCAACGTCCCCAAACATGGTCTCAGGACGAGTGGTCGCAACTTCAAGGGCGCGTGAGCCATCTTCCAGCATGTAGTTCATGTGGTAGAAGGCACCTTCGACATCCTTGTGAATCACCTCGATATCAGAAAGAGCTGTGCGAGCTGCTGGGTCCCAGTTGATAATAAACTCACCACGGTAGATCCAGCCTTTTTTGTAAAGGTCCACAAAGACCTTACGAACCGCTTTTGACAAACCTTCGTCAAGGGTGAAACGCTCACGAGAGTAGTCTACAGAGAGGCCCATCTTGCCCCATTGTTCCTTGATAGTAGTGGCATATTCGTCTTTCCATTCCCAGACTTTTTCGAGGAATTTTTCACGACCGAGGTCATAACGGCTAATGCCCTCACCACGCAAGCGCTCCTCAACCTTAGCCTGAGTCGCAATCCCAGCGTGGTCCATCCCTGGAAGCCAAAGCGTATCAAAGCCTTGCATGCGCTTCTGACGGATAATGATATCTTGAAGAGTTGTGTCCCAAGCGTGACCAAGGTGGAGTTTACCAGTAACGTTTGGTGGTGGAATCACGATTGAATAAGGCTTAGCCTTTTGATCGCCTGAAGGCTTGAAAACATCAGCATCAAGCCATTTTTGGTAACGACCAGCCTCAACCTCGGCTGGATTGTATTTAGGTGAAAGTTCTTTAGACATGTGTTTGTCCTTTCTCTATTGTATTCATTTTATTTTGAATCTGCTTGGCAACTTCTTCTGCAGACAGATTTGTATTATTTATTTTAAAGTAGTGGTGCAACTCATTCGGTTGATGTTGGGAATTTAATTGAAGTGTTTCAGCAGTCTCCAAAATTTCTCTTTCAGATATCTCAATATACCGTTTTAAGGGTTTATGCTTTAATCGATTCTCCGTTCGATTTCGACGTAAGCGCTCTTCAAGTGTCGTTTCCAACTCAACAAACAGAATCTCTTGATGATAATCATCCAACAAATCCTGAATTTGCTTCAAATACAGCAGCTGGTACTGATTTGAAAAATCAATTACGTCTGTTAAAATCACAGATCGCTGATTCCTAGCACTTGCTCCAAGGAAAGAAAAGGTAATTCCACGAACAAATTCCCACATTTCCTCTGTATAGTCCTGATAGATTTCTAGTGCAAAATCGATGGCTTGATGGTTATAAAAGAGGGTAGCATTCGTCAGTCGAGATAACTCTTGACCAATCGTCATTTTCCCAGAAGCTGGAGCCCCAATGATGAAAAGATGCATCAAATCACCTCCCACTCACTCCTCAGCAAGCCATATCTCAAATCGTCACAGCGATTGCCTTGGGCATCTTTGCGGTCTCGGATGCGAGCTTCGAGGGTAAAGCCAAGTTTTTCTGCGACTCGTTGACTTTGGACATTGTAGCCAAAGCAGACCAGTTCAATCTTGTGAAGGCCTAAATCTTTAAAACCTAGATCAATCAAGGCACTCGCCGCTTCTGGAACATAACCTAAACCCCAATAATCTGGATGTAAGATATAGCCAATCTCCAAGACATCATCCTCGTGACGACGAGGGAAATCAACAGAGCCGATGACCTTATCGGTTCCTTTAACGACAATTCCATAGCCCGCTGGGAGATTGTTTTTTTCATTACGCTCGGGCAGAATATGCTCTAGATAATAAATCTCATCTTCCAAGCTCTGGACGGGCGGAAAGCCTGCTGGATAGGAAACTTCTGACCTACTGGCATAGTCAAAGATATCCACAACATCAGCCACGGTACGGACTCGTAAGACTAGCCGTTCGGTTTCTAAACGTTCTGGCAACTCTGCTCTTGTCATCCTTCTACCTCGCTTTCTACAAAAAATCGCCCCTGCCATCTACATGACAGGGACGAATGTGTTTATCCGCGGTACCACCCAATTTCGGGCAGAGCCCGCAACTCTCGTCTTTATAATAAAAAGACAATATTATTTCATTTTTCATCCATCAGCAACCAGTTTTGATACATTTGTGGACTTCTCAGCACCGCCACTTTCTGTAAAATGTGGGATTCAAAACACCTCTGATGGCTTTATTGTAGCAAGTTTTTCTCGGAAATGCAAGGCTCAAGAAAGATTACTTGAAGCTGATTCCGTGCTCTTTTAATTTCTTGATGGTAGCTGGACCAATTCCCTTCAAGGCAAGGAGTTCTTTTTCAGTCCAGTTTTTAAAGTCAGCAGCTGATTTGATGCCTTCATCATAGAAAGTCTTAGCACGATCTACTGAGAGGCCACCCAAAGTCGCTGCGAAATCTTCTACTGAATTGGCTACTTTTTGAGCTTGTTCCTTAGTCGCTTCTACTGCTTGTTCCACTTTTTTAGAGACAACTTTTCCTGCTTCGCTGGCAGACTTTTCTGCGTGTTTCACGACTTTCTTGGTCTCTTCTACAACCTTGGTCACCGTACTTGAAAAGGCACCTGAACGACGAAGGCTATTTCGCAATTGTTTTTTACGTTGGAGTTTCTTTGACATGATAAAATCCTTTCAATAAAAAATCCCTGCTCTGACAAGGATTTAATAAAGATATTCTATCAAGATTTTGGGAAAAAATCAAGAAAGTATCTGTATTTTAATAGTTTCGCTCACCAAACAAGCCTTCTGGTAAATCATGGAATCCCTTGCCTGCTTTGAAATTTTCGAACTTACCAAGCAAGAACTGATAAGCATCCAAGCGGCTTTCGTAGCGAATCATGGCATCTTTGGCACGCTCGTCTTGGTCTTCTTCGTAGACTTTTTGACTTTCCTTGTGCGCCATGTCGTTGATCATGATCTGGGTATTGACCCAGGCCTCAAATTCCTTCATAAATTCCTGTTCGTAACTCATTGATTCTCCTTATTCTAATCCACGGAAGTAGTCCGTATCAATCTCTCGGTAGGGCTGGATATCCTGAACATACTCCAGCACGCCTTGGAATTCCCCGTTTTCATCGTGTACCGCAGCATAGGTGATGTGGACAAACTTGCCTCGCGACTCTGACTTGAACCACATTTCATACTTGTCCTTGACCCCTTCACGAAGACCTTTCATAACGGCCTTCACCTTGTCTATGTACTTGGGCGGATGGCAGAGTTCTACATTGCGTCCGACTTGGGACGGCGTCCGTTTGAAAATCATCTCATCAGCTGGCGCATTGTCATTGTAGTACTGGAAAATATCGTCTTTATTGACAAAGGTAATCTCCATAGGGAGATGATTGAGGATGAGGTTGGCCTGCTCGACGGAGAGATAGCCATTGCCAAAAGCCTGTTGACTATGACGATCCAGTACTGCTTCCTTTTCCTTAGGGGTAAAGGTAATGGTGAACTGTCCTTCTGGTGTATCGATAACTTGCTGCACTTGACCTTCTGCCGTGTCTAGTTGTACGGGCTCCTCTGAGCTCTTTTCCTCAACGAAACTCTGGCGCTCTGGCACCCATTTTTCAGACGGACGGATAATGGCATAGCCGTAGGCATCGCTCTCCTCCGCAATCTGAATCCAGTCATCCTGGGTGAAGGACTCAAGAAGAATCATGAGGAGGATGGACTCTTCCTTGAAAATCATACTTTCAAACTCTGTCGCAAAAGCTTCGAAGTTTTCCTTTACACTGCTAATCGGCACTTCTGGTAGTGCCTTAGCCGTCGCTAGAGCTGTCTGAAAGAGTTCTCTGATCTGATCATCCACTCCCCACATAACTTTTGGAGGTGAATCGTGACCATAGCGCTCCATGATGGGGAAAAAGAGCTCTTCCTTGCGTTGGTAGTGGATGTCAAATTGCCCCAAAAGCCCCATTTGACGGACCAAACCCTTGCGCATCTCCGCAAGCATTTCCTCGTCTTCCATAGACTCATAGGTATCTAACAGTCTCCGAATGCGAATCAAGGCAGCACGGAGGGCCAGATTTTCATCCTTGAAGACCCGAACTGGATGGCCAGGGTGTTCGGTGTCCTCTACTTCGACGCCCTTAACAGCGTTTTTAAAAAGATTGGCATGGACATCACAGAGCTCCATGACATCTTCAAAGGTGACACCTGAGTCTGAGTTCATCAGCTCGTGCTCCATGAGGGAAATCTCGATGGCTGAAACACCCGTAAAGGTCGCATCAAAACGCTCCTGAACTGACTCAGGAGAGGCACCATTGTGCAATTCTAACAAAATATCCCGTAGGATATGAATCCGTTCATCTGCCATTAGTCTAATCCAATCACTTCATAGCCGTTCGCTTCTAGCGTGCGGACAATCTTGTCCATAGGAGTTCCTTCAAGTTTAGAACCCTGCTTCAGCGATACTTTGCGACCGACTGTATTGCGCATCAAGGGATTAGCAAGTGGTTTAAAACCCAGCTCCACTAGGATTTCCAAAACTTCTGGATGCTTGTCCACCACTTCTGCAACGGGAATTGACACATCGATGATATTGTCCATGACGACCTCCATTGTATGTTCTAATACTCAATGAAAATCAAAGAGCAAACTAGGAAGCTAGGCAAGGTGAAGCTGACGTGGTTTGAAGAGATTTTCGAAGAGTATAAAATGATTTTACTGCTTATATTATACCATATGGGAAGAGATTAAAAAACTAGCAGAAGAGTTCCTGCTAGTTTCTTTCATTTCAAGTTATTCCTTATCATCTGGTTTTGCGAGCCACTGGGCTACATCCATCAGCTTGTCAGCAAGCAGTACTTTCCCGAAACCTACTAGAGCATTGTCGTCTTTTTTCATGTTCTTCAGGACTTTGATGCTTTGCATCACGAAAAAGTAATTCCCGTAAGTCTTGGCTAGAATTTTAATGAATCCCATATTACTCTCCTTCGATGATTTCGACCTCTTTTCGGATAGTATCAACGTCTCTTTGATATTGCACTTCATTGTAGTTGACTAGCTTGGACAATTCCTGTTGCAATCTTTCTCCCATCGGTTTCATGGTCGCAAAGGTTAGACCACCAGAAATGACTCCACCTAGGATAGGAATCACTTTCCCCATCCCTTTGGCTAGGCCTCCTTTTGTCAGATTGACACCAAAAATTTTCAAAACTTTTTCTAAAATTGGATACCAAAGAGTTTTTGTCAAGGCTTTCTTGTTCACTACTTTTATGACTTGCTTGGCTACTGTCACACCGCCTGATCGAAGCAGGGCACCTGCGCCATTTACTCCCAGCATCACACCGAGATACAGTAGGAGTGTGTTTTTAGCTTCCTCGCTTAACTCATTGCGCGATGCCCAAAGATCATCAAATCCGTAAATATACCCTAGTTCTTGAGCTAATTTCAATGAAAAAGCATAAAACTGAGCTACATCTGTCGGGATAGTGATCGCCATGGCAAGGCCTCCAGGTAGACCTGCCAGCACCGATGTTCCACTAGCCAGCAAGACATTATCCTTAATACAGGCCTTGGCCACTCGATCCAAGCTTTCCTGAGGCAACAAAGAAGTAGGTCCTTGTTCAATCAAAGTTGGAATATCCTTACGGTCTAATTCCTTTGAAAACTTTTCTACTAAAAATTTCTCTCGATCAACTTTGACTACGGGTAATTTTACCACTTGTTGCAGCACTTGCATAGCTATATCTTGTTTAGCCATATGTCTCTCCGTTTTTCATTTATATCAAGCTTTATCATATCATACTATTTGAAATTTACAAATTTTTTAAACTGCCTTTTACAAGAGCAACATATTGATGATTAGCAGATGGACTACTCTGACAAGAAAAAAGAGGGGTACCCCCTCTTTCTTATACTCAATGAAAATCAAAGAGCAAACTAGGAAGCTATAGGAAGCTAGCCGCAGGCTGTACTTGAGTACGGCAAGGCGACGCTGACATGGTTTGAATTTGATTTTCGAAGAGTATTAGTTCTTATCCAGATTGCGTAGCATCTCGTCAATCTTGTTTCCATATTCGATGGATTCGTCTTTGACGAAGGTTAAATCTGGGATTTTGTACAATTTCAAATTGCGACCAAGTTCACGTTTGATGGTACCAGTTGCTTTCTCAAGCCCGATTTGAGCTTTTTGGTTATCCGAAGCAAGGTTACTCAAAATGGTGTAGTAAACCTTGGCAACAGACAAGTCACCCAGCATCTGAACATCTGTAATGGTCACACCTTGGACACGCGGATCACGGACCTTCTTTTGCAAAATCTCGTTGACTTCACGCTTGATTTCCATGCCCACACGATCCGTACGGAAATGATTTGCCATGATATTCCTTTCTCTACTTTGAACCAAAAGCTAGGCCAGCAGACCTAGCTATTTCTGTTAGATAGAGGAACTAGAGCCATTTGAATCTAGGAAACAAGCCTTAGATAGAACTGAGGTTCATCAAGGCGCTGTTGACGACGAGTCAAATTGGCTATCGTTTCTCTATTATCGTTTGATTTCTTCCATGACATACGCCTCAATCACATCATCAGTCTTGATATCATTGTAGCCATCAATCATCAATCCACCTTCACGACCGTTTGTAACTTCTTTGACGTCGTCTTTGTAGTGTTTCAAGCTTGCAAGTTCACCATCGTAAATAACGACACCGTCACGAATAACACGAACTTTCGAGTCACGGGTAACTTTACCGCTAGTAACCATAAATCCACCGATGGTTCCCACTTTAGATACCTTGAAGGTTTCACGGATAACTGCTTCACCGATAACTTTTTCTTCGAATTCTGGGTCAAGCATCCCTTTCATGGCTTCTTCCATCTCTTCGATAACCTTATAGATAATGCTGTGGAGACGGATTTCTACATCGTCAGCTTCCGCTTGTTGACGCGCTTGTGGTGTAGGGCGTACGTTGAAACCAACGATAAAGGCATTTGAAGCTTCCGCAAGAGTCACGTCAGATTCGTTGATAGCACCGACTGCCGAGTGGACAATGGTAACTTTGACACCTTCTACATCGATCTTTTGAAGTGAGGCAGAAAGGGCTTCAACAGAACCTTGTACGTCGGCCTTGATGATAACGTTAACTGACTTAAGCTCACCAGCTTTAAGTGTATCAAAGAGGTTTTCAAGGCTGACACGTTGGGTAGCTTGACGTTGTTTCATAAGGGCACGTTTCGCACGTTCCTCACCGGCTGCACGCGCAGATTTTTCATCTTCGTAAACGGCAAAGTGGTCACCAGCCATTGGCGCTTCGTTCAAACCTGTAATAGAAACTGGTGTTGATGGACCAGCAACCTTGACACGACGACCAAGGTCATTTGTCATAGCACGGACACGACCGAAGGTATTTCCGACAACGATTGGGTCTTGGACATTCAAGGTACCTTGTTGCACAAGAAGGGTTGCGACCGCACCTTTTCCTTTATCCAAACGCGCTTCGATAACCGTACCGATCGCACGCACTGTTGGGTCTGCTTTGAGTTCTTGGATTTCAGCCACAAGAAGGACTGTTTCCAACAATTCTTCAATGTTTTGGTTGAACTTAGCTGAGATTTCAACAAATTCAGAATCTCCACCCCAAGCTGTTGACATGACCCCATGCTCTGCCAATTCACCGATAACGCGTTCTGGGTTGGCACCTGGTTTATCAATCTTGTTGATAGCCACGATAATTGGAACGTTTGCCGCTTTTGAGTGGTTGATGGCTTCGATAGTCTGAGGCATAACCCCGTCGTCGGCTGCAACGACCAAGATGGTAATATCGGTAACAGAAGCACCACGCGCACGCATAGAGGTGAAGGCCGCGTGTCCCGGTGTATCAAGGAAGGTGATCTTCTTGCCATTTTCAACGATTTGGTAGGCACCGATATGCTGCGTGATACCACCTGCTTCACCTGTCGCTACACGAGAGTTACGAAGGGTATCCAAGAGGGTTGTCTTACCATGGTCAACGTGTCCCATGATGGTTACAACTGGTGGACGCTCAACCAATTCATCTTCATTAAGATAGCCATCTTCGACAAAGAAACGTTCGATGTCGGCATTATCCACTTCAACCTTTTGTTTGGCTTCGATACCGTAATCCACCATGAGGAGTTCAATTGTTTCTCCATCCAAGGATTGGTTTTGTGTGGCCATGACACCCATCATAAAGAGTTTCTTAACGATTTCAGCTGGTTCACGTTTGATACGTTTTGCGATTTCCGCAACAGTCATACCATCTGTATACTCAAATTCTGTTGGCAATTCGTGGAACTTACGCTCTGTAACAGGTTTTGGAGTCTGGTTACGGTTGTTTTGCTTGTTCCCTTTTTTATTTTTCTTATTGTTATTCCAGTTACTATTTCTTTGATTTCTCACTTGATTCTGACTACTTCGATTCTTTTGTTGTTTTCTAGGACCATCTTCTTCGTGATCATAATCGTCACGTTCTTTGTCTGGTCGAGCTTGTTTTTTACGACGTGTATCCACTGGCGCTTCTTTCGCTACAGGAGCTACTGTTACGGCTGGCTGCGTTTGTTCAGCTAGCTTAGCAGCTTCTTCAAAGATTTCCTCTGGTTCCTTGCGTTTGTTAGCTTGAGCCAAGGCTTCTTTGGCAGCTTGCGATTGTTTGAAGCGCTCCTCGCTTGAGCGTGCGTACTCTGCATTTTGCTCTGCTTTTAGGGCTGCTGCACGGGCTTTAAAGTCAACACGTGGGCCAACTTGCTTGGGCTGGAAGTCTTGTTGCTGACGGCGATCATTGCCACGATTTCCTTGACCTTGTGGTTTTTTCCCTTGGTCGTTAAATCGGCGATTGTCGCGGTTACCTTGACCAGGTTTGCCACCATTACGGCCGTCGTTTTTCTGACGGTTGCCGTTTTGTTGTTGGTCACGGTTGTTGCCCTTGTTTTGTTTGCGTCGTTCTGCCTGCTCTTTGGCACGCGCCTCACGCTCCGCCTTGAAGTTTCGACTCTGTGGTCTTGCGGCCACTACTTTTTCTTCCTTAGGAGCTGCAGGTGTAGCTGGTTTACTTTCTTCCTTAGCGACAACTGGTTTAGCTGATACAGGCTTTTCAACTTTCTTTTCTACACTTACTTTTGGTGCTGCAGGTTTTGCTTCTGCCTTAGGAGCAGGTGCAGGTTTAAAGCTAGCTGCGATTTGTTCAGCAGCAACTGCTTCTACGCTCGATGAGTGGCTTTTCACATCCAAGCCCAACTCTTTTGCACGCGCTACAACTTCTTTACTTTCTTTTCCAAGTTCTTTTGCGATTTCGTACAATCTTTTCTTAGACAAATCATGTCCTCCTCTTCTATTCCATAAGAGACCTCATTTTCTTTGTAAATCCAGCATCTGTCACAGCCAAAACCTTTCTCGATTTTCCGACTGCTATGCTTAATTCCAGTGTTGAAAACACGGTTATAACTTCTACTTGATAATAGTCACTTTTGTCTTGAATCTTCTTGGTCAGATTGGGACCAGCATCATGGGCTAGAAAGACTAGCTTGGCTTTCTGGTCTTGGATGGCCTTGACCACCAATTCCTCACCTGATATGATCCGGCCTGCTCGCTGAGCAAGTCCCAAGAGATTGCTTATCTTTTGCTTATTCAAGTCCTAACTCTCTTCTTTTCACTTTGTGATCTACATAAGCGATCAACTCGTCATAAAAGCTTTCTTCCACTTCCATGTTAAAGCTGCGGTTAAAGACTTTCTTCTTTTTTGCCTCTAGGGCTTCTGCATTGTCTAGCTTGATATAAGCGCCACGGCCATTGGCCTTGCCTGTCGGATCGATAAAGACCTGTCCTTCTTTGTTCTTGACAATGCGGAGCAAATCACGCTTATCAATCACTTCATTGGATACAACAGACTTGCGCAAAGGGATTTTTCTTGTTTTCATCTTTCCCTCCTCTAGCAGCTTTTATTCTTCTGTCAATTCATCCGCAGCTGCGTAATCAACTTGACCTGCTTCTTCCATAGCTTCAAATTCACTTGCAGACTTGATATCGATACGGTAACCTGTCAAATGAGCTGCCAAGCGAACGTTTTGTCCACGACGACCGATGGCAAGAGATAGCTTGTTATCAGGTACAACGACCAAGGCACGTTTGCTGTCATTTTCATCAAAGATAACTTGGTCAACCTCTGCCGGTGCGATGGCATTGTAGATAAACTCAGCTGGATCTGCTACCCACTCGATAACGTCGATGTTTTCTTCGACAGGAATCATGCGGTCGCTCTTAGCATCGTAACGAGCTGGGTGGAATTTGCTGGTGATTTTCTTGATATTAGCACCACCACGTCCAACGATTGTCCCGATAGCGTCCACGTTTGGATTGTGGCTACGAACAGCAACTTTCGTACGGTCACCAGCTTCACGGGCTACGCTCATAATTTCAACAGTTCCATCGTAAACTTCTGGAATTTCTTGTTCCATCAAGCGTTTGATCATTTCTGGATGGCTACGGCTAACAAAGACGTTGACACCACGAGGGTTGTCTTCAACCTTGTAGACATAAACTTCGATACGGTCGTGGGAAGCAAACACTTCTCCAGGGATTTGGTCTTGTTTTGACAATTGGGCTTCAATGCTGCCAAGGTTGACATAGATAAAGCGGTTGTCAAATCGTTCTACTGTACCAGACATGATTTCTTGTTCATGTTCCTTATAAGTATTGTAGGTGATGGCACGTGTTTGCTTGCGCATTTTTTCCATGATGGTTTGTTTAGCAGATTGGGCTGCTACACGACCAAACTCAGCTGGTGCTTCTTCAAACTTGATTTTGTCACCAAGCTCATAGGCTGAATTAATGGCAAGGGCATCTTTCAAGCTGATTTCCAAACGGCTATCAAATACTTCATCTACAACTTCACGAACAGTATAGACAGTAAAGTCACCTGTCTTTTCATTGAAGTCGATAGCTACGCTGTCAGATTGACCATAGCGTCTGCGATAAGCGGAACGAAGCGACTCTACTACTGCGTCGATGATGTCTTCTTTTTTGATACCCTTGTCTTCTTCCAAAATGCGGAAGGCCTCTAGCATTTCTTTACTCATGTTCTTTTTACTTTTGAATCCTCAAAAGCTATCCTTTCTTTTCTATAGTTTTACTGCTAAACGTGCTTTTGATACTAAACTGTATGGAATTTGGACGGTTTTCTTACGTGTCTTGTCCATATATTCCATGGTCAACTCGTCCTCTTCAAAGGATACCAAGGTTCCTTCAAAGACTTTTTGCTTATCGATGGCTTGGTAGAGCCCGACATGGATGTATTTCCCAACCGCTCCAGCGACAGCATCCTTGGTTTTCAAAGGACGTTCCAAGCCTGGACTGGTGATTTCTAGGAAATATTGTTCTGGGAAGGGATCGGGCTTGATGGTGTCTAGAACAGGACTGATGATTTCTGTCAAGTCTGCCGTGTCGTTCAAGGTAATTCCTTCGGGTTTATCTACAAAAATACTGAGAATCATGTCACTGCCAATCTTTCCATACTCGATATCCACGAGCTCGAAAGGTGCTTGGATGACAGGTTCTACAACTTCTCTGACTAATTCTACGATTGTTGCGATTGTGTCCACCTCCTCATAAGCAAGAGGCGAAGATATTTCCCCGCCTCTCTTTCTCATATTCTTACTATCAGTATAGCACGTTTGTCAATTTATGTAAAGCATTAGCACTCAAACGGCTGGTTTTCAAGCTATTTCTTAAAATTCTGCCTCAACTCGGTAGATCACTTGACCCTTGCTGGAGAATTTTTGCTCATACTCTGTCATGACATTGCCTTCAAAATCACTGGCATGCAAGTCTAGCCAAACCCCATTAAGTTTCATCCCATACTGAGAAAAGCTCACTAGACTGTACTCAAACAAGCCACGATTGTCTGTCTTGAAATGGATTTCCCCATTCTCAGGCAAGATGCGCTTGAAGGTATCCAAGAAACTCTTGTAAGTCAAACGACGTTTTTCATGGCGTTTTTTAGGCCAGGGATCTGAAAAGTTTAGGTAGAGACGATCAATCTCACCGTCTTCAAAGTAGTCGGTCAGATCTGAACCATCTACCCACAGCAACTTGATGTTGGGCACTCCAACTTCTAATACCTTATCCAAGGCATAACTCAATACCGACTTTTGGATATCAATCCCAATGTAGTTGATGTCAGGATTTTGCTTGGCCATTCCTGATACGAAGGCCCCTTTCCCACTTCCAACCTCTACATGAATAGGATGATCATTTCCAAACAAGTCTCGCCATTTCCCTTTAGCTTCCAAGGGATTGAGGACCACATACTGAGGATTGGCCTCTAGTAATTCTGTCGCCCCTTTACGATTTCTAACTCTCATCTCTTCTTTCCATACTTGTCACGGAAGACGCGCAAGGCATAAATCTCCCGGTTTACATTGTCTAAATCTTGATTTTCACAGTATTTGGCAATCTGGTTCAAATAAGAATACTGACCATACCAATACAATTTATCTAACACTGTCTGATTGTACTTATAGCCGTAGTCTCTCAACCATTGGCGCCACTGATGATCCGGAATGTAGTGGCATAGCAAATGCGCCACATCAAACATACGATCCGTCAGACGAACCGAATCCCAATCCACTAGATAAACGAGTCCACTCTCTGTTTCAATCCAATTACTATGACGAAGATCCCCGTGCACAATCGTTGCATGGTCTTCCCTAAAACCTGGAACCGTCTTACCTAGCTCCGCAATCACACTGTTCAAATAGTGATTCTGCTTCAAGATTTCTGGAACCCCTTGCTGCCAAGAACGTAGCAAATCAACTGGTGTTTCCATGGTGTATCCCAAACGGCTCAACTGCTTCATCAAAGGACGCGAGCGGTGAAGGCGGTTCAAGATATTGATAATCTGCTTGCGATTCATATCGTAAGGGGTCAAGATTTTACCCGTCAGCCATTCCTGAGCACACATATCACGGCCATCTGGCAAACGACGAGTCCATAGTAATTGAGGAGCGATTTGTTCTCTGGCTAGCCCAGGTAGGATTGGAGAGGTGTTCATTTTTACAAAGACGCGCTTCCCATCAGGGTAGCTTCCCATATAAGCTTTGCCACTCTTCCCAGGGATAGGGGTCAGCGTTAGCTCATTATCACCCAAGTCCATTTCTTTCCTCCGTATAAAGTTTCCTTACTATTCTACTAGTTTTTGGTCTATTCGTCAACCAATCTTTTTAGTTGGTAAGGCAAATAAAACAATTGTAGGAAGAGACTAGCCCCTACAAGAGCCAACAAGGCTATTTTTTCTTGAAAAACCACTGCTCCGACTAGCAATTCCAGCAAAAGAACTGCACTTCCCACACCAAGCACAATCTGTTTCAATCCCTTCTCTTTCTCCCCTTTTTCTAGTGGAAAGAGCTGAGTCAAGTACTGGTAGTCAAAGGCATGATAGAGGGCCAGTAACTGAAAGAGCAGGAGATAGTTAAATAAAACTACTACTGCTGTCGCGATCCAGGATTGCTCGATGAAGATCACAGCTAACAAGGATAGGAGTAAGAGACGGAGACTGAGGGCAAAGAGATCTCCATTTCGCAGATAAGAACGAAGATAGAGGTTTTGCCAAATCTTGCTCGGCACTTTCTGAACTGCTTTAAGGATAAAATCCAGATAAGCGCGACGTTTGACACTATTTGAAACCCCCTTGACCTGAGTAAAGAGAGCAAAGAAACGAAGCAAGACTTGCTTGCGCTTGCTTTCTTGGGCAATGACATAGTCCCAGTCGAGGCCAGTTTCAGTACAAAATTTGCTGGCCTTTTGACGAAAGAGGAGATATTTTACTACTCCCAATAAAAGCACATAGACCAGAAAAACTGGCAAGCCATAACCCATGGCTAAAAATAAGGGCGCAAATAAAAGCAAGAAAAGGGTTTGGACAAAGAGCCAAAAGACTAGTGAGCGCACTGTCTGCCCTTTGAGGTGAGACTTAACCTCCTCTTCACTGACTAAGAGAAAGAGCTTGTCAGGTCCTTCCATGTAGGTCGCGATTCCTCCCCAAGCCAAAAGCAAGATAGATACTATTACTAAAAACAAGAGAATAGGCCAGTGGTTTTCAGGAAAATGTTGCAGGAGTTGACTGTACTGGTAAGCTAGAAAACCGATGAGAACTAGCAGGAACAAGACAAAGTGGTCATTGAGAACATAGCGCAGATAACTGACACACTCCTTACGAAAAGCCTGCTTTCGCTTTAAAAACAAGTCTTTCATAGCTCCTCCTCTTTGGTCAGAGCCAAGTAAATATCATTCAAACTCGCTTCAGGCATGCTAAAGGTCTCGCGCAGTTGCTGGAGATTCCCCTGAGCCCGAACCTCTCCCTTGTGGAGAATGACAAAGGCATCACACATCTTTTCTGCTGAGTCTAGCACGTGGGTACTCATGAGAATGGACTTGCCTTTTTGCTTTTCCACTTCTAGAAGCTGAATCAAGTCAGAAATGGCCAGCGGATCGAGCCCAAGAAAAGGCTCATCAACGATGAAAAGACTCGGATCCACCACAAAAGCACAGATAATCATGACCTTCTGCTTCATCCCTTTTGAGAAATGTACTGGAAACCAGTCTAATTTTTGATCCAAACGAAACATTTTTAACAAAGGTTCCACACGATCAAAAGCCACTTTTTGCTCAATACCATAGGCCATGGCAACCGTCTCGATATGCTCCCTGAGGGTCAATTCCTCATACAGACTAGGCGTTTCTGGGATATAGCCAATCTGCTTGCGATAGCTGGTCGCATCTTCTCGCAGGGTGAGACCGTTAATCTTGATTTCCCCACTGTAAGGTGTCAACAGACCAATGATCTCATTAATTGTCGTTGATTTCCCAGCACCATTGAGACCAATTAAACCGACCAACTGCCCACTTTCAACGGTAAAGGACACATCTTTCAAGACAGGGACGTGAACATAGCCACCTGTCAGGTTTTTAATTTCTAACATATTTTCTCCGAATCTGGTATAATGTAGCTATATTATATCAAAATTCAATACAGTAGAGGTGGATTTTATGTCAGATTGCATTTTTTGTAAGATCATCGCAGGGGAGATTCCTGCTTCAAAAGTATACGAAGATGAGCATGTTCTTGCCTTTCTTGATATCTCTCAAGTAACGCCTGGACACACCCTCATTGTACCAAAAGAGCACTATCGCAATCTTTTGGAGATGGATGCTGCAAGTGCCAGCCAACTCTTTGCCCAAGTGCCAACAGTGGCTCAAAAAGTCATGAAGGCTACCAAGGCTGTCGGCATGAATATCATCGCCAACTGTGAGGAAGTTGCTGGTCAAACAGTCTTTCATACTCACGTGCATCTCGTACCCCGCTACGGTGCAGAAGATGACCTCAAGATTGACTTTATCGCCCACGAACCTGACTTTGACAAACTTGCCCAAGTCGCTGAAACCATTAAAAACGCTTAAGGAGTTGCCATGAAACTATCCAATCTATTGCTATTTGCAGGAGCTGCAGCCGGAAGTTATTTTGTCGTGAAAAATCGCCAAGCCATTCAGGATGAAGTGCTAGATACAACTGACCGCGTCGAAGCTATCAAGGATGATTTGGATATCATCCAAAACAGCCTACAAATCATCGACCAACAAAAAGCCCTTATCAAGGAATACCAAAAAGATTTGACCTACAAGTTCAAAGTCTTGGAAAAAGATTTCCAAACTAGACTAACTGTGGTAAAAGAAACACAGGAGCTTGAGGATAAGTAAAAAGAGCCCGATGGCTCTTTTTAGTTTATAGATTTCTTAAGACTTTCCTTAAGTAATGACGGACGGTAGCGACCTTCTTCGAAGCTCCATACCTAAACTTTGAGCCTAGGCCTCAAAGTGTCCGGACACCTGAAATCAATCGGTTTCAGGTGTTTTCATTACAGCGAAAAGTCTGGGAAAGTATTTGATTTATACTCAATGAAAATCAAAGAGCAAACTAAGAAACTAGCCGCAGGTTGCTCAAAACACTGTTTTGAGGTTGTAGATAAGACTGACGAAGTCAGTTACATATATACGCAAGGCGACGTTGACGCGGTTTGAAGAGATTTTCGAAGAGTATTAGTTATGAAACGGTGAATGAGTTGTCTCAATTGTGGTGTATAGTTGATGGGATATAGCTGGTTTACGCTTTAAAAAGAGCCACTCGGCTCTTTTTAGTTTATTCTCCTTCAAAGGCATCTTTTATATGATCAAAGAAGCCTTTTTTCTTTGGATTGACTTTCAAGTCACCTGCAGCTGCGAATTCTTTAAGCGCTGCTTTTTGGCGGTCGTTCAAACCTGTCGGAGTCACGACATTGACAGTAACATATTGGTCACCAACGGCACCGCCACGAAGGCTAGGTGCTCCCTTACCACGTAGACGGAATTTCTTGCCAGTCTGTGTTCCTTCTGGGATAACCAATTCAACATCTCCATGCACGGTTGGAATTTCCACAGTATCTCCAAGAGTAGCTTGGACAATATTAAGATTTAACTTGTAGAAAATAGTTGTTCCTTCACGTTCAAACTTATCGCTGGCTTCTACTGAAACCACTACATACAAGTCTCCGTAAGGCCCACCGTTAAAGCCTGCTTCACCTTGACCAGCTAGGCGAATTTGTTGACCAGTTTCCACACCAGCAGGAATTTTCACATGTACGCTATGAGCTTGTTTTTCATGACCTGTTCCATGACAAGTTGTACATGGATCCTTGATTTCTTTTCCGCGACCATGACAGACATCACAAGTTACTTGACGTCGCATCATACCAAGCGGAGTCTGCGTATCGACATTAATGACACCAGCGCCATGACAGCGTCCACAAGTGACTGGACTTGTCCCTGGCTTAGCACCAGATCCATTACAGGTACGACAGCTTGCTTCACGGTTGTACTTAACTTCTTTTTCAGCTCCGAAGATGGCTTCTTCAAAGGTCAAGTTCACACGGTACTGGAGATCATCCCCTTGACGAGGAGCGTTTGGATTGCGTGAAGCTCCGCCTCCCCCGAAAAAACTTGAAAAGATATCTTCAAAACCACCGAAGCCACCTGCTCCGTCAAAGCCACCAAAACCGCCAGCACCACCAAAGCCACCGTTGGCACCTGCAGCACCATATTGGTCGTAGGCTGCACGTTTTTGGTCGTCACTCAAAGTCTCATAGGCTTCTTGAACTTCCTTGTATTTTTCCTCAGCACCAGGCTCCTTGTTGATATCTGGGTGGTATTTTTTTGAAAGCTTACGATAAGCCTTTTTGATCTCGTCTGCCGAAGCGTTTTTTGACACCCCCAGACGATCATAAAATTCAGTATTGTTCATACAAGATACTAAGAGCGAACAGAAAACGACTGAAATTTAGGAAACCGACAAGAAATCCTGATTTCTTAGGAGGTTTATCTAATTTCCAAGCTTTCCGCTCGAGTTCAGTTACTCGAACACCCTTATTCCTTTCTGTTAATATTGCGGAACAAAACCTCAATCTAGGTCGGGTTCAATTCCTTTCTTTCATATTGATGATAAAAACTCAAATAAATTGGGTTTAGCCCCTTTTTACCGAAAAACAGAGGCTGGGTTGCAACCTCTGGATTTCTTCTTATACTTACAACGCAAAAGTCATCATAGCGATTGTAGTAGATTGGCAATCACTTTAGTGATTAGTCATTCTTAACGACCTCGCTCTCCTGATTTTCAAGCTCGGGATAAAATAGTCCACTGGACTATTTTATTTTTCCGTAAACTCTCCGTCTACGACGTCATCGCCTGCGTTTCCTGTTGTTTGTGCGCCTTCTGCTCCTGCTTGAGCTTGTTGAGCTGCTGCGGCTTGTTCGTAGAGTTTAACAGCAAGTCCTTGAGCTTTTTCGTTCAATGCTTCAAGTTTAGCTTTCATGTCGTCCAAGTTGTTGTCTTCTTGGGCTTTCTTAAGCTCATCAAGAGCAACTTGAGCAGCGTCACGTTCTGCATCGAAGCCTTTGCCTTCAGTTTCCTTGATTGTCTTTTCAGTCGCAAAGATAGCTTGGTCTACTTCGTTACGAAGGTCCACTTCTTCTTTACGTTTCTTATCTGCTTCAGCGTTAGCTTCTGCATCTTTCATCATGCGGTCGATTTCTTCATCAGTCAAACCTGAGTTTGATTGGATAACAATTGTTTGTTCTTTTTGAGTTCCAAGATCTTTAGCCTTAACAGATACGATACCATTCTTGTCGATATCAAATGTTACTTCAATTTGAGGAATTCCACGAGGTGCAGCTGGGATATCTGTCAATTGGAAACGTCCAAGAGTCTTGTTGTCTGCTGCCATTGGGCGTTCACCTTGAAGAACGTGGATATCAACGGCTGGTTGGTTGTCTGCTGCTGTTGAGAAGACTTGTGATTTAGATGTTGGAATCGTAGTATTGCGGTCGATGAGTTTTGTGAAGACTCCACCCATTGTTTCGATACCTAGTGACAATGGTGTTACGTCAAGAAGGACAACGTCTTTCACATCACCAGTGATGACACCACCTTGGATCGCAGCACCCATAGCAACTACTTCGTCAGGGTTTACTGATTTGTTTGGTTCTTTACCAGTTTCAGCTTTCACAGCTTCCACAACGGCTGGGATACGAGTTGAACCACCAACAAGGATAACTTCGTCGATTTCTGACAAGCTCAAACCTGCATCTGAAAGGGCTTGACGAACTGGAACTTTTGTACGTTCAACAAGATCACGAGTCAAATCGTCAAATTTCGCACGAGTCAAAGTCATTTCCAAGTGAAGAGGTCCAGCTTCACCTGCAGTGATAAATGGCAAGCTGATTTGTGTTGAAGTTACACCAGAAAGGTCTTTCTTAGCTTTTTCAGCCGCATCTTTCAAACGTTGCATTGCCATCTTGTCAGTAGACAAGTCAATACCGTTTTCTTTCTTGAATTCTGCTACCAAGTGGTCGATAATCTTTTGGTCAAAGTCATCACCACCAAGTTTGTTGTCCCCTGCAGTTGACAATACGTCGAAGACACCGTCACCCAATTCAAGGATAGATACGTCAAATGTACCACCACCAAGGTCGAATACCAAGATTTTTTCTTCTTTGTCAGTCTTATCCAAACCGTAAGCAAGGGCTGCTGCAGTTGGTTCGTTGACGATACGTTCTACTTCAAGACCAGCGATTTTACCAGCGTCTTTTGTTGCTTGACGTTGCGCATCGTTGAAGTAGGCTGGAACTGTGATAACTGCTTTAGTTACTTTTTCACCAAGGTAATCTTCAGCGTAACCTTTCAAATATTGAAGAATCATAGCTGAGATTTCTTGTGGAGTGTATTCTTTTCCATTTGCAGAAACTTTTTCAGAAGTTCCCATCTTAGATTTGATAGAGATTACTGTATCTGGGTTTGTAACTGCTTGACGTTTTGCGGCATCACCAACGATGATTTCACCATTTTTGAATGACACTACAGATGGAGTTGTGCGATTTCCTTCTGGGTTTGCGATGATTTTGCTTTCAGTTCCTTCAAGAACTGCAACTGCTGAGTTTGTTGTACCTAAGTCAATACCGATAATTTTAGACATGTGTTTTTCTCCTTAAAGTTTAATTCGAATTTTGATTTTTTGATATTCCCCTTAAGTGGTGGGGACGTGAGCAACTCCCTACGGGATTTCATCACTTATTTTTGAGCCTATTGTCTCAAAAATCCCCTGTTTCAGTAGCAAAAGCTACTGAAACTTTCACCACGGCGGGAAATATCTTCCTTGCAAGCCTCCGGCTTGCTTTTTATCCTTCTTCATAGTTTATTGTCGTTTCGGACAAGTTTTCAATGTATATATGTTACGACACGAGGAGTCGAAATCGATATTATTTCGACGACGAGTTAGTAAGGAGGCTAGGCAAACGCCATAGCGATTGCCGTTTTCTGACGAGTTGCTTCAGCAACCATCAGAATTGCCTAGTTATATACTACTACCATGGCTGGGCGTAGGATGCGGTCATGGAGTTTGTAGCCTTTTTGAAAGACTTGGGCGATGGTATCTGCTGGATGTTCATCATCTGCTGGGAGAGTTTGGATGGCCATATGATAGTTATGGTCAAATTCGCCGTCAGCTGCGATTTCTTCGATTCCTTCTTCTTTCAAAGCGTAAACCAAGCTTTCTTGCACCATCTCCAATCCTTTTTTAACATCGTCTGTCAAACCTTCAACGGCTAGTGCACGTTCTAAGTTGTCGAGCGATGGTAAGATTGCTTTTGCCAGGTCTTGGCTACGATAACGTTGCAAGTTTTGACGTTCTTCATTGGCACGGCGTTGAATATTTTGCATTTCTGCATGAGCGCGAAGGTATTTATTTTCAAACTCATCTGCACGTTCATTTGCCAAGTCCAACTCTGACTTTTCAGGAGTTGTTTCTTCAGTTGTTTCCACAACTTCCTCTTCTTTCATTTCTTCGTTTTTTTTATCTTGGGCCATTTTCGCCTCCTTTATTGATTTCAAAATTAATTTACTTCGTAATGATTGCTGCTGAGGTAGCGATAAAAATCTGTCAACTTCATGGTCAAAACACGATTGACCACATTGACTTGGTTGACCAATTGCTGGTAATCCAGGTTGACTGGACCGATAATCGCTAGAATTCCAAAACCTCGATAAGGAATGAGGAATTTACTGCTAATCACTGCTAGGTTAGCTAGACAGGATTCCTGACTGTCCGCAACACGAACATTTTGCATCTGATCTTCATGCAGACCCTCACGAATCTCCAAAGCCACCTTTTGCGGTTGGTCAAAGAACTGATAGGCCGCTAGATTGGCAAAATTCAAGAGATTGACCTTGCCCGATACCACAATGTTTTCGTTGAACATTTCTTTAAAAATGTGTTCAAAGAGATCCATGACATTGTCCGTTGTTGTGAAGTAACGCTGGATAATCTGCGGAATCTCCGTCCGAATCTTGTAGTGAATATCTAGAACCGTGTGACCGAGGAAACGTTCTTGAATCAAGGTCTTGAGGCGATTTAAATCTTCCTGCAAGAAGTTCCTTGGAATCAGAAATTGACTGGTAACCGTTCGGGACTCGTCTAGGGTAAATACTGCCAAGGCTGTATGTTGCCCCAAAACAACGATATCAAAGGCTGTCAACCGTTGCCTGCTCGGCTCAACATCCAGTGCTACTACCGTACAGCCGCTCAGGTCTGTCAGTAGATTAGCAGCCTCTTGCAGGATATCCTCCAATTTGAAGAATTCCTGATCAAAGGCTTTGACAATCTCGTATACCTCATTTTCAGCCAGTCTGTCAAAAGCAAGCGAGTGTTTCACATAGTACTGAAATCCCGCGACACTTGGCATCCGACCGCTTGAGGTATGAGCCTTCTCAAGCAAACCCTGCTTCTCTAGAGCTGCCATGTCATTACGAATGGTAGCACTACTAGAATTGATAGACTCTTGTAGCGCCTTGGATCCGACAGGTTCGTGCGTTTTGGTAAAGATGTCAATGATCAGATTTAAAATATCCTGCTGACGCTCTGTAACCATCTCATCACTCCTCTCTGTCCGATTGATTAGCACTCTATGCACTCAAGTGCTAACTCATGATTCTATTATACACCCTTAGAAGAGAATGTCAAGACAAAAACTTAAAAAAATTAGCACTCTTTTATCAAGAGTGCTAAAAATCAGTCTACAGACCTAGAATCTTACTTCTCATCTACTTGGTATTTCCTTTTAAGTCTGAAAAAACCGTAGATTAGATAAGAAATCAAGCAAGCGTATAAAACGAAAATAATAAAGAAAGACTGAGACAAGTTTTCTCGATACAAACTCATGCAAACAACAAGACCACCTGAAAAAGTGGCTATACAGGAACGAAGTCTAGACCGCATAACTTCCCATCTGAGACCCTTACTCATATAGACTTTCTCCTCTGAAAGTATATCAGAAGTTGGTTTACGAAGAATTGAACAAAAACCTGTTTCTATCAATTCCCAACCGCTATTTCTAAAATCTTGTAGTTCATGCTTATACTTTTTAAGAAATCTAGAATCATAGATACGGTAGATGACATCGTCAGGTTGGCATTGGCAAAAATAGAAAAAACCAAAACGACTCGTTCTATATCTCCAACCTTTCAAGTGCATCTCATGTAAATATTCTTCTTCCTTGTCCAAATCAACAATGCTAAAAATCCGAAATTGTACTTTGCTATTCATTGTCTTACCTCCAAATCAGAAAACATACATGGTTTTATTTTTCAGATAATTCTTTCCACTTTTGAAACAAGCTCCAAAAAATATAAGAAATCTGAACCGCAAAAACTATCAATAAAACACAATCTATTATGACAATCAAAAACATTCCCCAACTGAAAGAACTAGCTCCACTGACAAACTTAGAGAAAACCGGTAGTAGAGCTAAAAATAGAATCAAAATAGGAAGCATCCGCATTATTAAAATCCGTTTGATCATAGCTAACTTCCCTGTAGCGTCATTATAGATTTCAAACTCAGTATCCGATTCAATTTCAGAATGTGGTTTTCTAAAATAGGAAAAACTATTAAAGTCTGTAATATGCTCCCAGCCACAGTCTTTAAATAGTTGTAAATAGGAGGCTCTCTCTGATTTTTTCATGGGATAAAAGTCCAACTGATAAGACACCTGCTCCGGTTGGCACTTTTCAAAAGTATACTTAACCGCAACTACTAAGTTAGAGTAGCTTACTTCCTTAAGTTTCCAGCCCTTAGCATGCATTTCCCCAAGGTATAAGGCCTCTCTATCATAATCCGCAATTGTAGATATCCGATATACAACCTTCTTTTCCATCATACTTCCTCCTGACTGTTTCTATAGAGCCGTTCAATACGTTTCAATTCAATCTCCAAAACCTTTCGTCCCAAATCTGTTATCTGATAGATTTTCCGTTTTTCCTCCTCTCGGACAAAGGAGATCAAGCCATCCTTTTCCATTTTTGACAAGGTTCCATACATAGTTCCAGGACTAATCAAAACTTGTGAATCTGTCATCTCCTTGACCTTTTGTGTAATACTATAACCATGACGTTCCTTTTGTAGACAGAACAAGATATAAAATCCTGTTTCCGTCATCGGAAGATAAACCCGACGAATCTTATCCGTCAATTCCATTTAACCCCACCTCCTATTTAGTTCGATATATCGCACCTCGTTATATAAACTATATCACATCTCGATATAAAATGCAAGAAAAAGAGAGAACGATTTCTCGTTCTCTCTTCTTAGACTCAGGAATTAAGAAGTCATTTTGTTATTTCCTAAGAGTTGCTTAGTCTTTCTTGCGAAGGACAAAAACTGCTAGGCTTGCAAAGGCAAGGCCAATGATTGAAAGAAGACCAGATACTGCTGAGCCTGTGTTTGGTAACAAGTTCTGATTTTGACTACTTCTTTCTTCTGGTTGACTAGTATTTCCAGAATCTTTAATTGGGGCCGGAGTGAATTCCCAGGTGCCTACGAAGTGTGCGTCTACTCCATTGATGGTTTCGGATGTCTTATCATAGGACTTGAAGCTCCAGGTACCTTCTGCTGTCTTAACTTCTGTTTGACTTGGTTGCGTTGGCGTTGCTTGACTGCCATCTTTCAAGTCTGTTTGGTCTGATGGAAGCAGGGATTTCACTTCTTGTGGAAGTTCTTTACCTGGAGTTCCGCTGACAAACTCGTGAGTTGCCTTATAGGTTGGGGATGGGGTGAATTCCCATGTACCTACAAACTTAACATCTGATCCATTAATTGTTTCCGATGTCTTATCGTAGAACTTGAAGCTCCAGGTACCTTCTGCTGTCTTCACTTCTGTTTTACTTGGTTGCGTTGGAGTTACTTTGTTGCCATCTTTCAAGTCTGTTTGGTCTGCTGGAAGCAAGGTTTTCACTTCTTGTGGAAGTTCTTTTCCTGGCGTTCCGCTGACAAACTCGTGAACTGCTTTATGAGTCACTGTTGATGCTGGGCTCGCTGTAAATTCCCATGTTCCTACAAACTTAACATCTGAACCGTTGACAGTCTCTGAAGTCTTGTCGTATGACTTGAAGCTCCATGTGCCTTCTGCTGTCTTAACTTCCGTTTTACTTGGTTGTGTTGGAGTTACTTGGTTGCCATCTTTCAAGTCTGTTTGGTCTGCTGGAAGCAGAGTTTTTACTTCTTGTGGAAGTTCTTTTCCTGGAGTTCCGCTGACAAACTCGTGAGTTGCCTTATGAGTCACTGTTGGCGCTGGAGTGAATTCCCAAGTACCGATAAAGTGGGCATCTGCTCCATTAATAGTTTCAGATGTCTTGTCATAGGACTTGAAGCTCCATGTGCCTTCTGCTGTCTTCACTTCCGTTTTACTTGGCTGAGTTGTGGTTTCTGATGCCTTGTCATAAGACTTAAAGCTCCATGTACCCTCTGCCGTCTTCACTTCTGTTTGGCTTGGTTGTGTTGGAGTTACTTGACTACCATTAGACAAGTTCTTTTCTGTTGCTGGAAGCAGGTCTTTCACTTCTTGTGGAAGTTCTTTGCCTGGGGTTCCACTCACAAACTCATGATGTTTTTCATAAAGGAGGGCCGTGCTTACCTGATTAGAAGGAGCTGATAAATTATCAACATGCAATGTTACAGTATTGTCAATCTTTCCAGAACCTTTTTCTTCTACTTTTTTGTTTGTAGTAGTATTATAAGTTACAATAATTTCAGCAGAAGAATTTGCTTTTATGTATTCAGGTGTCATTTTAACAGTAACAGTTTGACCATTCTTTTCAATAGTATAATCACGCCCTTCCTGTAAAGTCACTCCACCTGATTCCACTTTAAGTCCTTGATAATTAAGGCGCTCATCAAATTTCTGAACCATTTCGATAGATGAAGGCGTTGCTAAAATGTCCTTACCTGGAACCGGAACTTTAAACGTAGCTTTATAGGTTACATCTTGTCCTTCCTTAGCTGGAATCTCTGTAGGATCCACTGCTAGAACAGGGCTCGGATCAATTTTTTCAATATAAAGACCAAAGACGGCCGAAGCAACCTCTGTTGATGAGTAACCAAAATTCATACTATTACTATTTGATCGAAGGGCAAAACCAGAGATATTGTTCTCAGAATAGCTACCGCTTGTAATCTGAGTTGCTACCCAAGCAGTTCGATCTCCTTGATCTTCCTGTCTTAAGACATTGGCATTATTCATCAAACGAAGATTAACATCATTTTGATAATCCTTAACATAGAAGGTTTCCTTCAAGTTGTTGGCATCCATTGCATCGATGTCTGTTGGCTTCATAACCAACTTCAAATCTGTCTCGGAACCATCTGCATAACGCAACTCTGCTGTTACATCCGCATCAAGCCAAAAAGCCTTATTCATAATGTAGTCATGAGCCGCATCTACATAGGGAACATTCCCAATTTCAAAAGCACTACTTTCCCATAATTCAGAAATTGAGAAAAATTCAACAGTAGATTTTTGAGCACTATTCATCTCAGATTCTGCCTGAGCAGTATTAAGATAGTGTAGGGTTACTTTATTGAAATTTAGATAAGCATCTACTTGCTTACCATTGACTGTCCCAATATTTGTGAATTTTAGAGAAAGAGGATTTTCGAAAACTTGATCCTGTTTTTTACTTTTATCTACTTTAAGAGTAAAGTTCTCCATCTCGCCTGGATAGGCACCACCCCAGAGATATTCATAGTGGGGATTCGATAAATGAAACTGATCAACAGCCTGTGATTTAGATAAAACACTAAAATTGTTGATGTTCAAATTAAACTTACGAATATCCAAGGTTGAGATATCCGTTCCGTTTTTTATTTCTTCTAAAGCCGCATAAGATTGAAGCGGAATAAGAAAAATAGAAAAAAGTAAAACGACTAGTCCGAGAAAAGCCTGTTTTTTTCTACTGAAAATAGTAGAAAAAGGTATTCTCATGCGATTTTTCCATTTCATAATTAACCTCCAAACTAAAAATGATTTATATACAATCATTTTAAAAAGAAATGTTCACCTCATTCTAACACAAAAAGGGGGCAATTAAAAGTAGATTATAGATGAAAATTTATTATTTTGTATTTTCAGATTGTCAATTTTCGGTGAGAATAATTAAAATATCAAAATTTCAGAACAGGCATTTACACTATGTAAATAGCTGTTTTATAGTTGAAACTATTATCACTCCATGAGTTTCGTAACGTACTCAAGCCACACGCAAACATTAATATATTTAATTTTTTATAAAAAAGAACCCAAGAATAAATTCTGGGTTCTTTTTAGTATTTCTCGTACAAAAGATGCTTTTGTACAATTAGAGAGCCTTAGTCCTTCTTACGAACGACAAAGCCTACTAGACCGGCGATAAATAAACCAATCATTGAAAGAAGACTGGTAGAAGCTGTACCTGTGCTTGGTAGAACTTTCTGATCTTGGCTTGCAGTTTCTTCTTTCTTAGTGCTTTCAGCTTGGTTCCCTGTTGTTGCAGTATCATTCTTATCACCGTTGGTTGTCATAGAAGTTACCTTCTTAGTTCCAACTTCGACAATCTCATCTACTGCTGGAGTGGTGATTGTGCTTGATTTCACCTCGCGTCCTGTTTCAACGCCGTCTGTGTATGTCACTGTATAAACATTGGTGCGAACACCCTTCTTACCAGCTGTCTTCACTTGACGACTTCCTTCTGGAAGATCTGCATTTGGTACTTCCTTTGTTTGGAAAGCGACTTCTTCTGTTTTCGTTTCTTCCTTAGTTGTTACAACTGGGGCTACTGCTTTCTTAGTTCCAACTTCGACAACTTCGTCTACTGCTGGGGTTGTGATTGTGTTTGATTTCTCAACACGACCTGTTTCAACGCCGTCTGTGTAAGTGACAGTTTCAACAATCGTACGAACACCCTTCTTACCAACAGCTTTCACTTGACGACTTCCTTCTGGAAGGTCTGCGTTCTGCACTTCTTTGACTTGGAAAGCAACTTCTTCTGTCTTCGTTTCTTCCTTAGTCGTTACAACTGGGGCTACTACTTTCTTAGTTCCAATTTCGACAACTTCGTCTACTGCTGGAGTAGTGATTGTGTTTGATTTCACCTCGCGACCTGTTTCAACGCCATCTGTGTAAGTGACAGTATAAACAATGGTGCGAACACCCTTCTTACCAGCTGTTTTCACTCGGCGAACACCCTCAGCTAAGAGTGCATTTTCAACCTCACGAGTCTGGAAGGCAACTTCTTCAGTTTTGGTTACTTCCTTAGTCGTTACAACAGCTTTCCCACCGGTATAGGTAATCTTGTTTTTTGCAGCTTTCTTGGTCTTGCGTGAAACTTCTTTACGAGATTTTTCAACACCATCCACTTTTGTCACTTCATAAGTGACTTCATCGATACCTTCTTCACCTTCTTCAACACGTGTTTGACCTTTATCCAGCGCTGGGTCTACTTTCGTTTCTTCTTTGAAAGCAACTTTTTCCTCTACAGTCACTGTTTCTTTAGTTTCTACACCTGTTTTCTTAGTTCCAACTTCGATGATTTCTTCTACTGGTTCTTTAATTACCGTTTGGTTTTTTCTATCACGTTTTTTCTCAACGCCATTTACCAAAGTAACATCCCAAACAACTTTCTTCTGACCTTTTTCTCCCGCTTGTTTTACCTTTCGAGTACCTTCAGCGAGGTCCGCATTGTTTTCTGTCCGAGATGGGTAAGGAATCTCCTCAGTAGTTGTGACTTCTTGATGTTCTTCTTTTAAATCTCCCCCAGTGAGAAGCGCCTCAGCCTTGGCTTTCAGCTCATTGTAACGAGCTTCAAGTGCCGCAAAACTTTTTTGACCTTCTGGACTCTTCATTGCCTTCTTTGCAGTCTCAAAAAAATTCTTTGCTTCTTCTACATCACCCTCTAGGAGTTCTTTATTCTCCTCATCTGGACTATCTGTATAATCCTTAATCGAAGATTCTATATTATTGAGCATTCTTTTGAACGTATTTGCAATGTTTCGCTCTTGTCCGTCTGGAATTTCTTCATCTTCTGCCGGAGTCTCTTCTGCATGCACTGTTGGAATTTGATACAAGTCAGGAGCTACATGATAAGTTGCTACTCCAAGAGCATTTAAAGCAAGTATAGAAATCCCTAACTTTAATAATTTTTTTCTACTCATTATTTTTTCCCTTAACACTTTCAATATACAGTAAGGAGAAGAGTAAATTTTTCTACTCTCCTCTTACTATATGGTACTAACGTTCAGCTTTACGCTTCCAAACTAGAAGCCCTGCAAGTCCTGCAGCAAGAGCTGCAACTACTTCAAGAACTGTAGAAACTTCAGAACCTGTATTTGGCAATGTTTTACCTGGTTCTGTTGGTTTTTTCGGAATATCCCCCTCTGCTGGTGGGATATTTGGAGCTGGTGGCGTTACCGGAACCGGTGGTGTCACCACAACCTTGTTGGTAGTTTTTGATTTATCGTTAAAGCTTACTTTTGCCGTATTTGGTACACCTGTCGCGAATTGTGCAAAATCTGTTCCTTCTCTGAAGTTGGTATAAAGAACGAGAGTTACTTTACTTCCCTTCAAGGCTTCGAGAACATCCTTATCGCTGATTTCAAGAGTTACAATGTTTTGAGATTCATCGTAAGTAACAGTGGCAATTGCTTCCAACTCTTTACCTACTAATTCACTACGATCATTTGAAACCTTACTCAATTTATCAATAGCCACTTGAAGCTTAGTTTGAGCTTCTTTCAGGTTCTTGATTTCATTTTCAAGTTTCTCTTGTTGTTGTTTCTTATCAGCTGGTGCTAATTCTGCTTCTTTCTCCGCTGGTGCTTGAAGCTTAGCCAAGGTTTCTTCAGCTGCTTTCAACTCTGCCTCTAGGCTTGCAAGACCTTGACTTGGCTCGCTAGTTGCAGGTTTCTTATCTTCTGTTGCAGAAGAATCAGATGTAGCTGGTGTTGTTTCTTCAGCAGCTGTTGCTGGAGTAGCTGGTGTTGTAGTTTCAGCTGGTTTAGCTGGTTGCGCTGCCTTAGCTGCTTCCAACTTCGCTTTCAATTCAGCCACTTTCGCTTCCGCCGCTTTTAGGTCTTCCTTCTTGTTATTCTCTGTTGAGGTCTCATCAGTTGACTTACCTGTCAAAGCTTTCAGTTCCTTCTCTGCCTGTTCAACTTGGGCTTGAAGAGCTGCTTTGAGCTTGTCAAACTGAGCGTTTTCAACTTTAAGAGCGATTCGGTCTTTATTGACTTTCAAAACTGAATGGATTTCATCACTGATCGTGAATTTCGTCAAATCTGTCTTGACAAGACGACCATATTGATCTTTCTTGGCATTTCCATTTTCATCCACTGGATCCGTTGGAACCGGAGTAGTGATATCGAAGCGGAAAGTATCTGTTGCATTTGGCAAGTTGTATGAAGTCCCTGGTGTTGATCCATTTTCTGGTCCAACTGTCTTAGCAGGTTCACCTGGTGTCGGATCTGTTGGTTTTTCTGGGTCGCGTGGTTTCACCGTTACCGGTTTTGATTCCTTGCTGCCAGATTGACCATTGGCATCCTTGAAGTTGACAGTTGCTTTGTTTGGTACCAATTGGTCCTTATAAGCTTTCAAATCGCTATTCGCTTTGAGTTTAGCTGGGATGTACAATTGAATCTCTTTGAAGCCTTTTAGTCGAGCGAAATCTTTCACTTTTACAGTGACAGTATTTCCCTTAACACTTGTTTCAAGAGCTCCATTTGCATCACGACCATCCACATAGGCTACTGGCGTATCAGCGATTGCTAAAACAGATTCCAGAGTATCAGTTACGGTGAACTCTTTATACTTATCAATATCTTTTGGTAAAGCTGTATTGACATTGTACATGTAAGGTGCATCGTATTCCACATCCAAGTGGTCCAAGGTACGATTGATTTTCTTCGTAATTTCTGGTTCTGGTTCTTTTGGAACGATAACCGGAACTTTATTCGAATCTTTGTGTAGCCCTGGTTTGTGTGGGAACTTCGCATCATAAGAAGCTGTATTTGGAACAGTGAATCCACGATCTGTTAGATATGGAGTCAAATCAGCTCCCGCTTTAATCTTCGCAGTGAAGCTCAATTCCACAGCTTGACCGCCATTGGCTTTCACTTGTTCTTCTGTAAGAGTCAAGGTAATGGTTTGACCTTCTACCTTGATTTGGCTAGCAAGTGTTGCTGATTCTTTGCCATTCACATCTTTCTTGATCTCTGGCTCTTCTGGTGTTGGTGGCGTTACTGGGACTTCGTTAGAGTCCTTGTGATATTTTGGATTATGATCAATATCATAAGAAGCCTTATTCGGAATCTCTGTCTTACCATCTTTATTCACATAAGCTGACAAGTTGGCATTATCTCTAATCTTAGCCTTGAAATTCACTTCAATTGACTTACCGGCATCTGCTTTGACAGAAGCTTCTGTAAAGGCAACTTTGATGACTTGACCAGAAAGTGTCACTGTCGCCTTAGATCCTGCATCCTCACCATCAAGTTTAACAGTAGCTGAAGCATTCTCACCAACAAATTCTAGAACTTCTTTCAACTCGTCTGTCATCTCAAACACAGTTGCATTGGCAGGCATTGTTGTCTTCAAAGTATAAGTAAATTCTTCATTACGTTTTGCAAGATCGTAACGTTCTGCTCCGTTTACTTCCTTCTTAAGCTCTGGAGTTGTTGTTGGCGGTGGAGTGACAGTGACTGGTTTTGATTCTTTCTTAGAATCAGGATTGTCATTAATGATGTAGCTAGCAGTATTTGGTACTACTGGCTTGTCTTTTGCTTCATTTGGATAAGCAGTCAAGAGAGCATCGAAAGTGATGCCGTCTTTAATCTTGGCATTGAATGAAACTTGGACTGCTTTACCAGCATATTGTTTCACTTGATCTTTTCCAAATGTGACTGTCAAGGTTTGACCTTCTGTTTTCACAGTCAAATCTTGAACAGCTTGACCGTCAACAGTGACCGTTGCTTCCCCTTCAAATGCCAATTCTTTGACGATATCATCTGAAATGGTGAAGCTATCTGCCACATGTGGAACCGTTGAGTCAATCGTATACGTGAAGACTTCTGATAACTTACCAAGATCTGCATGTTCCTGACCATTCACCTTCTTAGTGATTGGCGGTGGAGTGACAGTAACCGGTTTGGTTTCTTTCTCACCTTGTTGGTCATTCTTGTTGGTATAAGTAATCTTAGCTTTGTTCTCAATAGATGGAACTTTTGAGTCTTTCTTCACTTTGGCATGAATCACGAGCTCTACTTCTTGGTTACCGTAGTCACCCGCATTCGCAAAATCTTTCATCGTTGCAGTCACGGTTTGACCTTGAACTGTTACATCGAAGAATTTCGCTGCAGCTCCCTTGATTTCAGCTTGACCTGGAGTCAAGTTCTCATCCAAGGTATCCGTTACAACGAAGGACTTGTATGTTGTAATATCATTTGGCAATTTTGCTTTGATATTATACGTGAAGTCCGTTTCTGCACCGATGGTTGCCTCTGTCAATGTTTCGTTGATTTTCTTATCAACGCCTGGTTCTGATGGAGGCGTTACCGTTACCGGTTTGGTTTCTTTTTCTCCGCTGTGATCATTCTTATCTGTGAAACTAAACTTCGCAGTATTTGGAATGTTGATACGAGTCACTCCATCATTGATCTTAGCCGGAATAATCAATTCCACTTCTTGACCAGCAAGGTCTGTAGCCTTCGCAAAGTCCTTCATCGTTGCAGTCACGGTTTGACCCTCAACTGTTACATCGAAGAAGGCGGCAGCCGCTCCTTTGATAACCGGTTTGCTTGAAGTTTCATTGATAACTGACAAATCTCCTTCAAGTGTATCTGTAATCACAAATTTCTTGTAATCTGTAATATCGGTTGGAAGTTTTGTCTTAATGTTGTAGTTATACGCTTGACCTGTCGCGATATCTAAGTGATCAAGAGTTTCATTGATCTTCTTCGTTACAGGAGGTGGCGTTACGGTTACAGGTTTCGATTCAACTTCTTTCTCTACATTATTCTCATTTGTAAAGGAAATAGAAGCCTTGTTTTCAATGGTTGTACCTGTCACACCATTTTTAACTTTTGCAGGAATGACTAATTCAACAGTTGAGTATTTTGCAAGTTCACCAAACTGACCATCCTTCACCGTTGCCGTAATCTCTTGGCCATTGGTGTGGATATCAAAGAGGGCCGCTGCGGAACCTTTAATACTTACGTCTCCTGCAAGTTCCAAATTAGCATCCAGTGTATCACGAATCACAAATTTCTTGTAATTAGCAACATCACTTGGTACTGCTGTTGTAATGTTGTAGTTGTATGGTTGCCCATCAAACGTTTGGAAGCTATCCAAGTTCTCATTAATCTTCTTATCAATAGAAGGTTCTTGTGGTTTTGGTGGTGTAACCGTTACTTTATTCGATGTTTTCTTGATATCATTCAAGGCAACATCTGCCGTGTTAGGTACTTTAATTTGACCATCTTCCTTATATTTAGAAAGGTCAGCACCCGGACGAATCTTAGCCTTGAAGGTCAATTCAAGGTATTGAACATCTTTAGTTTTACGACGCGTTACCTTACGTGAGATTTTTTCAAGTTGAGTTTTATCAAGAGTCAGTGAAACAGTCTGACCTTCAACTTTTGTAGCAGTTTTCAACTCAGTATTATCTTTTTCACCAAGTTTTATATTCAAGCTATCTGCCTGAACTTCCAACTCTGAAACAACTGTATCTGTCAGCGTAAAGTTGTCCGCAATACCTGGCCATGGAGCAGTCACCTTGTACTCAAAGAGTTCCTCTTCTGCCTTCAAATCCTCATGTTCTTTGTCATTAACCTTCTTCGTAATTTCGGTATCAACTGGTGGTTTCACATAGACTGGGTTTGAGCGACGAATTGTACTTGGTTTGTCAGCTGTTTTAGCATGTTTACTTGGATCAGGATTATTATCCTCACCATTCCACATGATATTACCCTGATTCAGCAAACCGAAGCCATCATTATCCTGAAGAAGGGCCATAAATTCTTTGCTCGCTTGATTATTGCGATATTGCTCCTTCAAGCGAACGGTAATGGTCATTTTAGCTTTTTGAAGCACTAAGTATTCATAACCATTCACACTTGGTACATCAGCAACAACAACATCACGTTCGTTTCCGAGATCGTCATTTTGTTTCACTACACGAGTCAAGATTTGACCTTGTGGTCCAGAAGCATGATGACCTACAACTTCTAAACGATAGTCAAGAGGGTCAGTCAGCATAACATTTTTCTTGAACTCATATGGAGCGTTGTTGAAGTTGTAATCTACTGTATAAGTAAATGTTTCATCTTTGGCAGACAAGTTCGCTGCATAGGATGGTTTTTTGCTTAATTGAAGCGGATCTTCAATAGTACCAGTATCATTGCTTTGATCTTGGTCTGCAATTTTCTTGGTGGCACTTGGGTAACAGTATTCAAGTTTTTGAACTTCTACAGTTTCTTTCGAACCACCGATTGTTTCAGTCGCAAAATCACCAACTTTAAATTTACCAGTCAACTCAGGAACTGGAACTGTCTCCTTAACTGGTTTGTAGTCTGCAGGAGGGTCTTGCTCATCATCCTCATCAACTTGTTCAGCATGTGCTTCCTTACTCAAATCATAGTCAAACTTGTTGTTTCCTGGATTAAAGACACTCTCTGGAACAGAGATTGTAACCTTGTCTCCTTCTTGAACAATCTTACCACGAATTTCTTTCTTCGAATCGGTAACCTTTGATACAATCTTCTTACCATTAATTCGAACTGCATCTACCTTATATCCTGGAGTAACTTCAAACTCACCTTTGATATCTTCTTTAACCAGAGCAGCACCAACAGATTCTAGAACTCGACTTGAGAATTTATTGATATCGCTTTGTTCATTAACATAGAAGGAAACATCTTTTCCATTGATATTTTTAGCTGGAGAAGCCATCCCCTCTAATGCTTCATGGAAAATCTCTTGGACACTTCGGTTATCCCCTATATCAAAATATTTTGAATAACCTTCTTTATATGTGTCATAGTACTGAGCTTTGGAATTCGCAAAGATTGTTACGTCTTCCCAGAAACCAACTACTACTGTTCCTTCAGAACCAACAACATTTTTAAGTCTTGTAGATGCTTCCTTAACCTCTTTCACACGCCCTAAAACGTTTTGAGACGCCTCTGTTAGTTCATTAAAATTCCATGCACGTGTAAGAATATTGTTCCGATAGTCACTGTACTCTAGACGAACCTTACCATCAGGGTCACGTTTCCCATTGGCAACACCATCCGTAATCAAAAGAAAGATAGTTTTACGACCATTAGCCATATTCCCTTTTCTTTCATTATATTGAGCAATGACATCGTCAATAGCTGGAACAGTTGGTGTTCCTCCCGCTACTTTAATATTATTAATGAATTGATGGATATCATTTTGGTCAGAAGACAAGTTACTTGCCTTGTATTTGTAATCATAGTCAGGTCCCCAACTACCATAAACATCTTTACGGCCTGTAAAATCGTTATTGTAGTAGTAGTTGTATCCATCTGCACCTTGGAAGGTCGCCATCATAACCCGGTCTGATGTATCTGGATTATCAGT